>NZ_LOKU01000009.1:0-165285 GCF_002211295.1 Rhizobium sp. N122
CCCCCGAGGAATTCAAGTCCTACGAGACGGTCGCCTACAGCAAGGGCTTCCTGATGGTCGCCTCCAGCCCGCTGACCCGCTCCTCCCACCACGCCGGCGACGACTTTGCCCGGCTGAGGGCGGCGCGGGAAAAGAAGCTGCTGATGGCGGCTGAGTAAGGGTTCGCAACCTTTCGCTGCAGGTCAGGCTGCTTCAACCTCGCTCTCGTCATGCTCGGGCTTGTCCCGAGCATCTGCGACGGGTTGATGCGCAGCAGATCCTCGGCACAAGGCCGAGGACGACGCCGAGTAGGGAGCGAGATTCGTTAACAAACTGACCGCAGTGGTTTTCATCGCGGTTTTTCTTTGGGCTGCCGCCGATGAAAGGCACCTCCGGTTTGAAATCGATGCTGGCCGCGGCCGACCGCATCCTGGTGATCGGCTGTCCCGGCAGCGGCAAGAGCACGCTGGCAAAGCGGCTTTCGCGAGCGCTCGGACGACGCTACATCTCCATGGACCGTGACGTCTACTGGCTGCCCGGCTGGAGAAAGAGGCCGCGTGACGAGATCGATCGCCTTATCGCCAAGGCCGTGGAAGAAGAGCGCTGGATCATGGACGGAACCGGCCTCAGTTCTTTCCATCTTCGCCTGCCGCGCGCTCAGGTGGTCATTTGGCTTCGCCCGCCAAGATATGCCTGCCTGTACGGTGCCATCTCAAGAGCATTGCGCTATTTCGGGCGAAATCGCCCCGAACTGCCTGCCGGCTGCCGTGAAAACCTCTCGCTGGATGCGCTTTCCTATATCTGGAACTTCGAGCGTCATGCCGTCCCCTTAATCGAAGCGGCACTTCGAGATCATGCCGCCGGGATCGTCGAGCACGGCCCCGAAGTGCCGATTCTCCAACTAAAATCCCGTCGTCAGATGCGTGAGCTTCTTGATCTTCTCGGCCGGCCCGCTTAATTGCCGCCTATGCCGCAATTCGAAACCCATCGTCCTGTCCCGCACACGCCCGATCAGATGTTCGACCTCGTCGCCGATGTCGAGCGCTATCCCGAATTTCTGCCGCTCTGCGAGGCGCTTGCCATCAGGAGCCGCAAGGAGCGCGACGGCAAGATCCTGCTCGTCGCCGATATGACTGTGGGATACAAGGCGATCCGCGAGACCTTTACGACGCAGGTGCTGCTGAACCGGGCCGAGCGCATCATCGAGGTCAAATATATCGACGGCCCGTTCAGATATCTCGACAACCGCTGGCATTTCGCCGAGACGCCGACCGGCGGCTGCACCGTCGATTTCTTCATCGACTACGAGTTCAAGAGCCGCATTTTGGGCGCGCTGATGGGCTCGATGTTCGACCGCGCCTTCCGCATGTTCACCGAAGCCTTCGAGACGCGCGCGAGCAAGATCTACACGACGGCCTGAGGGGCGACTGCAACACCGTCAGGGCGTCAGGAGCGAACGCACCATCTCCAGCGCCGTCCGGACCGTTGCCAGCCGAACTTCGCTGCGGCCGATATCGCCATAGAGAATTTTCCGATGGAGGAGCGCGCCGGCGCGTGATTGGGCGGCGAGATGCACGAGGCCGACCGGCTTTTCGGCCGATCCGCCGCCGGGGCCGGCAATGCCGGTGACGGCCACCGCGATGTCGGCGCGCGAGCGGAAAAGGGCGCCATGCACCATCTGCCGCGCCGTTTCCTCGGACACCGCCCCGAAACGCAGCAATGTTTCCGCCTGGACCCCAAGCAGTTCGATCTTTGCCGTGTTGGTATAGGTGACGAAGCCGCGGTCGACGACCGCCGACGATCCCGATATCTCGGTCAGCGCGCCTGATATCAGCCCGCCGGTGCAGGATTCGGCGGTCGAGATCATCAGCCCCGCGGCCGTGAAGTCACGGATGATTGTCTGCGCCGCCGACAGAATGTCCTCCGGAAAAAGGCTCATCGTTTCCCCCCGCGATAGACGACGGTCGCCGTGGCGATCGCCGCGATGCCTTCGCGCCGGCCGACGAAGCCGATCGTCTCGTTGGTTGTCGCTTTCACCGAGCACCGCTCGATCTCGATGCCGAGATACTCCGCCAGTTTCGCCCGCATGGCCTCGCGATGCGGGCCGACCTTCGGCGCCTCGGCGATCAACGAGACATCGGCATTCATGATCGTGCCGCCGCGTTCGCGCACGATCCGCGCGGCATGCTCGATGAAGATGCGTGACGCCGCTCCCTTCCATTGCGGGTCGGAGGGCGGGAAATGGTCACCGATATCGCCGGCGCCGCAGGTGGCGAGCAGCGCATCGGTCAGCGCATGCAGCGCCACGTCGGCATCCGAGTGGCCTTTCAGCTTCTGGTCGTGCGCGATGAACACGCCACAGAGTGTGACCCCATCGCCCGCTACGAGCTGGTGCACGTCGTAGCCATTGCCGGTGCGTACATCGGGAAGCCGCGACGTCGACAGTTTGTCGTCGGCCATGGTGATATCCTTCTTCACCGTCAGTTTGACGTTATCGGCCGTGCCCTCGACGATCGTCACCGGAATGCCCGCCCATTCCGCGATCGAGGCATCGTCGGTGAAATCGCTGCGCCCGCTCGCCGCTGCCTTTTCATGCGCGTCGAGGATCGTTTCGAAGGCGAAGGATTGCGGCGTCTGCGCGGCGTAGAGGTGCTCGCGCGACACCGTCGTCAACACGGCGCCAATGCTGTCGGCGCGTTTCAGCGTGTCGGTCACGGGTGTCGCCGGCAGGACAGCGGCCGCGCCGTCGCCAAGGTTCTCGGCGATGCGGTCGAGAAGCACATGGTCGAAGAACGGCCGCACCGCGTCATGGATCAGCACATGGCTGATTTGCTTGTCCTTGAGATGTCGCAGCCCCGCCAGCACGGATTGCTGCCGGGTCGCCCCGCCATGCACGGTTTCGATCGGGGTTGCCGAGACGATGTGGCGCAACGCCTTTGCAAACAGTGCCTCGTCATCAGGATGAATAACGACGACGATCTCGGTCGCCGGCCCCCACGTCATGAAGTTTTCAAGCGTATGGGCGATAACCGGCTTGCCGCCGATCAGGCGATACTGCTTAGGGCCTTCCTCGGAGGAGCCTGCGCGCTCGCCGCGGCCGGCGGCGACGATGACAATTCCAGCCGATATCGGTTGCTTAGAAGGCATTTGCAGCATAAATCCCCTAAATTATGCGGAATTGACCCGAGTGCTCTAACGTCTTGCTTTGGCCTTTTCCAGCATCTGCCCGAAAAATATCGATTTCGATCTGAGCCCCCTTGGCAAGCCGGGGAACAATGGCTAAAAATCATGCAGTTCTATAGTGTGCCCGAAAGATAATCATTTGATTTCCAAGGACCTCGCAGCGCCTTTCCGAATCGGATCCGTATCCGTGCGGAACCGCGTCGTGCTGGCGCCGATGTCCGGCGTCACGGACATGCCCTTCCGCGAGCTCGCCTGGCGCTTCGGCGCCGGCCTCGTCGTCACCGAAATGGTGGCGAGCCGCGAACTGGTCAACGACACGGCCGAATCCTGGTCGCGGCTCAAGGCCGCAGGCTTCCGGCCGCACATGGTGCAGCTTGCCGGCCGCGAGGCGCACTGGATGGCGGAGGCGGCGAAGATCGCTGCCGATCATGGCGCCGATATCATCGACATCAACATGGGCTGCCCGGCAAAGAAGGTGATCGGCGGTTACTCCGGCTCGGCGCTGATGCGCGATCCCGATCACGCGCTCGGCCTCATTGAGGCCACGGTCAAGGCCGTCGATATTCCCGTGACGCTGAAGATGCGCTTGGGCTGGGACGAGAATTCGATCAATGCGCCCGAGATTGCGCGCCGCGCCGAGTCGGCCGGCATTCAGCTCGTGACCATTCATGGGCGCACGCGCATGCAGTTCTATGAAGGCCGTGCCGATTGGGACGCGATCCGTCCCGTCCGTGAAGAGATCTCCATTCCGCTGATCGCCAATGGCGATGTCGAAACTTCAGAGGACGTGCAGGAAATATTGCGCCGTTCCGGCGCCGATGCCGTGATGATCGGCAGGGGCTGCCAGGGCAGGCCGTGGCATGCCGGTGTGCTTGCCGGTGCGGCCGAGCCTCTGCGACACGAGATCGCCGATATCGCCGTCGAACATTACACGATGATGCTGGATTTCTACGGCGAGGCGGTGGCGACCCGCCATGCCCGCAAGCATCTCGGCTGGTATCTTGAGCGTTTCGCCCCTGATCTCGCCGGCGGCGATAAGGCGGCGATCATGACCTCCCGCGATCCGCGCGAGGTGGCCGCACGCCTTTATCAGGCATTGGCATCGGGTGTTGTCGACAGCCGGGAGGCGGCATGACGAAGGATACGACTTCTCCGCCCGATCACGCCGGCGGAACCGTTGCCATGGCCGTGCTCAACGCCATCCAGAACCCCGTCGTGATGGTCGACGAATCCGGCTTCGTCGTTTTCGCCAATTGGGAGGCGGAGGCCTTCTTCGGCGCCAGCGCCCCGCATCTGGCGCGTTATCGCATCTCCACCTTCATTCCCTTCGGCAGCCCGCTGCTCGCCCTGATCGACCAGGTGCGGGAGCGCAAGGCGCCGGTCAACGAATATCGCGTCGACCTGAGTTCGCCCCGCCTCGGCCAGGATAAGCTCGTCGATCTCTACGTCGCCCCGGTGCTCAGCGAGCCCGGCGCCGTCGTCATCGTCTTTCAGGAACGCTCGATGGCCGACAAGATCGACCGGCAGCTGACGCATCGCGCCGCCGCCCGTTCGGTGACCGGTCTCGCCTCGATGCTGGCGCATGAGATCAAGAACCCGCTCTCCGGCATCCGCGGCGCCGCCCAGCTGCTCGAACAATCCGCAGTTGACGACGACCGGGCGTTGACCCGGCTGATCTGTGACGAAACCGACCGCATCGTCTCGCTGGTCGATCGCATGGAAGTCTTTTCCGACGAACGCCCTGTCGATCGCATGCCGGTCAACATCCATTCCGTGCTCGATCATGTGAAGGCGGTCGCCAAAGCGGGTTTTGCCCGCAACATCCGCGTCACGGAGAGCTACGACCCGTCGCTGCCGGCCGTCTATGCCAATCGCGACCAGCTCGTCCAGGTCTTCCTCAATCTGGTGAAGAACGCCGCCGAAGCGGTCGGCGATCGGCCGGACGGCGAGATCCTGCTGACGACGGCCTATCGCCCCGGCATCCGTCTCTCCGTTGCCGGCACCCGTGAAAAAATCTCGCTGCCGCTGGAGTTCTGCGTCCATGACAATGGCCCCGGCGTTCCCGCCGATCTGCTGCCGCACCTGTTCGATCCCTTTATCACCACCAAGACGAACGGCAGCGGCCTCGGCCTGGCGCTGGTCGCCAAGATCATCGGCGATCACGGTGGCATCATCGAATGCGACAGCCAGAACAGCCGCACGACATTCCGCGTTCTCATGCCGGCGTCGAAGGACGCCTCGCTTGAAGACGCCTCTTCCGCAAGCTCGACAGGACCTTCTCGATGACAGCCACGATCCTCGTTGCAGATGATGATGCGGCCATCCGGACCGTGCTCAACCAGGCTTTGAGCCGCGCCGGCTACGATGTTCGCATCACCTCCAACGCCGCTACCCTCTGGCGCTGGATTTCGGCGGGTGAGGGCGATCTGGTCGTCACCGACGTGGTGATGCCCGACGAGAACGCCTTCGACCTCTTGCCGCGCATCAAGAAGGCGCGTCCTGACCTGCCGGTTCTCGTCATGAGCGCGCAGAACACCTTCATGACCGCCATCAAGGCCTCGGAGAAGGGCGCCTACGACTATCTGCCGAAGCCCTTCGACCTGACCGAGCTGATCGGCATCATCGGCCGAGCGCTCGCCGAGCCGAAGCGCAAGCCCGCCAAGCTCGAAGAGGACATGCAGGACGGCATGCCGCTCGTCGGCCGCTCGGCGGCGATGCAGGAAATCTATCGCGTGCTCGCCCGTCTGATGCAGACTGACCTGACGCTGATGATCACCGGCGAATCCGGCACCGGCAAGGAACTTGTCGCCCGGGCGCTGCATGATTACGGCAAGCGCCGCAACGGCCCGTTCGTGGCGATCAACATGGCGGCGATCCCGCGCGACCTGATCGAATCGGAACTCTTCGGCCATGAGAAGGGCGCCTTCACCGGGGCGCAGACCCGCTCGACCGGCCGCTTCGAGCAGGCCGAAGGCGGCACGCTTTTTCTCGATGAAATCGGCGACATGCCGATGGACGCCCAGACCCGGCTTCTGCGTGTGCTGCAGCAGGGCGAATACACCACCGTCGGCGGCCGCACGCCGATCCGCACCGACGTGCGCATCGTCGCCGCCACCAACAAGGACCTGAAGCAGGCGATCAATCAGGGCCTGTTTCGCGAAGACCTCTATTACCGCCTCAATGTCGTGCCGCTGCGCCTGCCGCCGCTGCGCGACCGCGCCGAGGATATTCCCGATCTCGTGCGCCATTTCATCCAGCAGGCCGAAAAGGAAGGCCTCGGCTCCAAGCGCTTCGATCAGGAGGCGCTGGAACTGATGAAGGCCTATGCCTGGCCGGGCAATGTGCGCGAGCTGGAAAATCTCATCCGCCGGCTGATGGCGCTCTATCCGCAGGACGTCATCACCCGCGAGATCATCGACGCGGAACTGCGCTCCGACGTGCCCGACAGCCCGATCGACAAGGGGCCGATCCGCAGCGGCTCGATGACGATCGCGCAAGCCGTCGAGGAGAATATGCGCACCTATTTCTCCGGCTTCGGCGACAACCTGCCGCCGCCCGGCCTCTATGACCGCGTGCTGACGGAAATGGAATATCCGCTGATCCTTGCGGCACTCACGGCAACGCGCGGCAACCAGATCAAGGCGGCCGATCTTCTCGGCCTCAACCGCAACACCCTGCGCAAGAAAATCAGGGAACTCGGTGTCTCGGTCTATAGAAGCTCCCGCACTGCCTGAATGAAAACTGCCTGAATGAAAACTGGCTGAATGAAAAGAGGGCGGCGGGCCCTCATGTTGCCCACCGCCCACTTCCTCCCGGCGTCCGCCGCCACGGTCGGGAAGAGAAGTGAATCTAGCCGAGCCGGGTCGCGGTTTATATCCGGGCGGACAAACAAAAGCGCAGTGTCATTCAACGGTCACATCGCGTTTGCGAGGTGCGGTTGGCCCCCGGGCGAATGTCATTGAAGTTGCTGCGGTCGTAGCTCCGGCGCCTGTGGATAGGCTGTGGATAACAGGTGGATGACAGGGGGCGGTCGGCGGCCAATAACGTCCCTGTTCCATTTGCATGTTGCCAATCCGTTCCGAATCTCGTCATCTGCCGTTGCTGCTGTCGACCTCCGCCGCAAACGTCGTCGATTGCATGCTACGGGCGCTCCGGCTGATGTCGTTGAGCGCCCTTTTTCTTTCCGCTCCTCGCATATCGAGGTTCATGCCATAGATTACGCGAGTCGGTCGTCGATCGATCGCGCAACGCCGGTGACCGGCCGGCACATTTTTCGGGAGCTGCATGATGGAATATCGTCGTCTGGGAAAGTCGGGTCTGCAAGTGAGCGAGTTCTCGTTCGGCTCATGGGTGACATTCGGCAAGCAGGTCCACGGAGGCGACGCCGTCGACCTCATGAAGCTTGCTTATGACAACGGGGTGAACTTCTTCGACAATGCCGAAGGATACGAAAGCGGCAAGTCCGAGATCGTCATGGGCGAGGCGCTGAAATCGCTTGGCTGGAGCCGCGACAGCTTCGTCGTCTCGAGCAAGGTCTTCTGGGGTGGCCAGAGACCGACGCAGCGCGGCCTGTCGCGCAAGCATGTGACCGATGCCTGCCATGCCGCGCTGAAGCGGCTTCAGGTCGATTACCTCGATCTCTATTTCTGCCACCGCCCGGATATCGACACGCCGGTCGAGGAAACGGTCCGGGCGATGCACGATCTCGTCGCCCAGGGCAAGGTGCTCTATTGGGGCACGTCGGAATGGTCGGCGCAGCAACTGACGGAAGCCTATGCCGTGGCCCGCGACTTGCGCATCACGCCGCCGACCATGGAGCAGCCGCAGTACAATATCTTCGAACGCCAGAAGGTCGAATCCGATTATCTGCCGCTCTACGACCTCATCGGCCTCGGCACCACCATCTGGTCGCCTCTCGCCTCCGGCGTCCTGACCGGCAAATACAATAACGGTGTGCCGGCCGACAGCCGCATGAACCTGCCGGGCTACGAATGGCTGAAGGAGAAGTGGTCCGGCGACGCCGGCCGCGCCCAGCTCAAACAGGTTGGCGAACTCGCCAGGCTTGCCGACGAGATCGGCCTGTCGATCACCCATCTCGCCTTGTTGTGGTGCCTCGCCAATCGCAACGTCTCCACCGTCATTCTGGGCGCCTCGCGCGCCAGCCAGTTGCAGGACAATCTCGCGGCGCTGTCCCACAGGCAGAAGATGACGCCTGAGGTACTGGACCGGATCGACGGGATCGTCGGAAACAAACCGGAAGGCCCGCGTCGATTCTAGAAGCTGTCGCGCGAGACTGTGCGCTGACGACCTGCATGAAAACAGAGACCTGAAGGCTGCGGCATCAGGTCGACAGGCGCGGATCGCTCCCGACCCGCGCCTGTGGCACCATTCGGCATGCGGGACTAAGTGAGGGCTTCGGCCTGATGGAGGAAGTTCTGGAACTGCTCCTCCGGGACGAACGAGCCGCCTGTTGTCCAGAGCACGTGCGTCGCCCGCGACATCTTCTCCTCGATGCCGTTCAGGGTTTGGAAACGCCGGCCCTGCTTATGGCGCAAGAGGAAGTCCGGGCCGAGCAGGGCGGCGGCCGCCGAAGGCTCCAGCTTCTGCCTTTGGGTGATCCACGCCATGCGAAGCAGCTTGAACAGATCGTCGTCGGCGGCCGTGTAGACGCCGGCGAGCATCTCGCGCATCACCTTGGCCACGAAGGCCGACATGCGGGCAACGGCCATGCCGTCGGCTTCCGTCTTGTTGGTCAGGCCGACGTCGTAGACCGACACCAGTTCCTGCGAACCCGACATCATATGGACGAGGGCGCAGGGCGACTGAACCGGCTCCACGAAGAAGGCGTGCACGTTGTCGCCGAAGATCGCTTTGGCACCGAAGGCGACGCCGCCCGGTGCTCCACCGATGCCGCAGGGCAGGTAGAGGAAGAGCGGATTTTCCTCGTCGATCGTTATCCCACGCTCGTCGAGTTGCGCGGCCAGCTCCGACGCCGCTGCGCTGTAACCGAGGAACAGGTGCCGGGACTGTTCGTCGTCGACGAAATAGATCGTCGGATCGGCGTCGGCGATGTCGCGGGCGTTTTCGACGGCTGTCGTGTAGTCCGCCTCATGCTGGATGACATCGACGCCGAGCTTCCGCAGGCGCTCGACCTTCCAGGCCTTGGCGTCGGACGACATGTGAACCGTGGCCTTGAAGCCGAGCGCGCGCGCGGCGATGCCGACGCTCAAGCCGAGATTTCCGGTGCTGCCCACCGCCACGGTATTGCTTGAAAATAACGAGCGGGCCTCTTCGGTTGCCAGCTTCCGGATATCCTCGCCGTCAGCGAGCAGTCCCTTCTGATGGGCGAGACTTTCGGCAAACAGGAAAACCTCGTAGACGCCGCCGCGTGCCTTGATCGAGCCGGCAACCGGCAGGTGGCTGTCGGCCTTGATGAAGACGTTGCCGAACTCTCTCGTTCGATAGCCGAGCGCCTCGCGGAGTTCCTTGAGTTCCACCAGTTCGGAGCGGATTTCGCCGCCCGTATCCTTCAGTTCCGGAAAGCATTCGGCAAGAAGCGGCGCCAAGCGCTGCCAGTTCTGGCGCGCGCTCTGCACATCGGCCGGTGAAACCGGCAGGTCCGAGCTATCGATTGCCTGTTTCCGGTAGGACGGATTGAGCCAGAGGGTCGATCGGCCCGCGAGAACATCATCGCGAGCGGGATCACTGGGCAGTATCGTGTTCATGGACATTTCCATTCGTGAGCCAGGCTGCGGTTGGTCAGTGTCTTAGGACGCGGGCGAGGAAAGAGCGAGCCCGGTCGTTTTTCGGATTGTCGAAGAACTCGTCCGGCTTCCCGATCTCGATGATCGATCCCTGGTCGATGTAGACGACGCGGTCGGCGACCTCTCTTGCGAACCCCATTTCATGGGTCACCACCATCATCGTCATGCCCTCGGTGGCCAGTTCCCGCATGACGTCGAGGACTTCGCCGACCATTTCCGGATCAAGCGCGCTGGTGGGCTCGTCGAACAGCATCAGATGCGGCTCCATGGCGAGCGAGCGGGCGATGGCCACGCGCTGCTGCTGGCCGCCGGACAGCTGGCCCGGATATTTGTGCGCATGCGCCTTGAGGCCGACGCGGTCGAGGAGCTTCATCGCGGTGGCTTCGGCCTCTTCCCGCGACTTTTTGCGAACCCGCATCGGCGCGATGGTGATATTGTCCAGCACAGTTTTGTGCGGGAACAGGCCGAATTGCTGGAATACCATGCCGACGCCCTTGCGGATCGCCGCGAGTTCGCGTTCTCCGCCAAGCTTCCGGTCGGCCTCGACCGGCATTTCATAGCCGTCCACGACGAGACTGCCGTTCTGGTACATTTCGAGGCCGTTGACGCAGCGGATGAGGGTCGACTTTCCTGAGCCGCTGGCCCCGAGGATGACCATGACTTCGCCGCGTGTGACGGCGAGATCGATGTCCTTGAGCACATGGTGGGCGCCGTAGAACTTGTTCATGCTTTTCATTTCGACGATGGCGTTCATCGTGATGTCTCCCTGTTGGAACAGCTCAGCGGGCACTCGTTGCCATATGGTCTTCGAGCTTTCTGGCGGCATAGGTGATCATCGAGCCGACCAGGAAATAGGTGACGAGCAGGAACGAGAGGACTTCGAAAGTCCGGTCGCCATATTGCGGGTTCGCCAGGATCATCTGCCCCGCGCGGAGAAAATCCGTCAGCCCGATGATGAAGACGAGCGGCGCGGAATTGAAGATGTCGAGCACGTTGCCGACCAGCGGCGCCACCACGACCCGAAGCGCCTGTGGCAGAACGATCGAGCGGTTGATGTCGAATTCGCTGATGCCGAGAGACCTTGCCGCCTCGGTCTGGGCGCGCGGAACTGCCTGAAGCCCGCTTCGGACATATTCGGCGACATAGGCGGAGTAGAAGATCGTGAAGCCGATCATGCCGCGCGCGACGTCGGCCAATCCCCACTGCGGGGCAAGGACCGGCATGAGGATCCAGATCCAGTAGACGACGAGGATGAGCGGCACCGAGCGCATGACCTCGATGTACCAGGTGCAGATGATCCTGAGACTTGAGAGCCGGCTCTGCCGTCCGAACGCGAGCAGGATGCCGATCGGCAGAGACAGGACCGACGTCACCAGCGTCAGCAGGACGCTGAGAAGAAGTCCGCCCCAGAGCCCCACGCCCGGAGGGGCCATGACTGCAACGACGACGATGAAGCCGGTAAACGCCGCAGCCGGCATCGCCTTCCTGGACAATGGCACATAGGACGTCAGCACCCATCCCAGCGAGGTTGCGGCAACGACGCCCGCCGCGGACAGGGCGTTCTGCGGATCGCCATGATCGACGATCAAAATCAATAAGGGGACGAGAACGAGAACCAGCCCATGGTGAGGCTTGAACGAAAACACGCAGCCGAGACCGGCGCCGAGGATCGCTCCGATGATCGCCGACGCCGTCCATGCGCGCCACGCCTGATCGGCGGGAAAAACGCCGATCATCAGCACCCGCAGGCTCTGCACGATGATATCCCACCTTGCCGTGGTGAGCGCCCAGTCAAGGATCGAATAGGCGAGCCAGAGCGCGCCCGGAATGACCAGCAGCGACAGGGCGACGTCGAAAGGCTTTCCAAACAGGTTGTGGCGGGTCCATTTTATTGAGGTGGCGATCATTGCGACACTCCCATGGGGTTAAGACGGCGGTTCACCCAGTAGACGGATGAACTGATGATCCAGCTGAGGATCAGGTAGGACGCCATGACGATGATGATGCCTTCAAGGCTGTGGCCGGTCTGATTGGCGATCGTCCCGTAAATGTTGAACAGATCCGGATATCCGACCGCGATCCCGAGCGCGGTGTTCTTGGTCAGGCTGATATACTGATTGCCGAAGGAGGGGAGAACGACGCGGAACACTTGAGGAAGGATGATGTCGTTGACGGTGTCGCGGCGGCTGAGCCCCAGCGACCCCGCGGCTTCCCATTGGGCCTTCGGAAGAGCGTCGATCGCGCCGCGGACGGTTTCGGCGATGAAGGAAGCGCTGCTCACGACGACGGCAAGCAGAAGGGCTGCCATCTCCGGGCTGATGCTGGTTCCGCCGCTCGCCTTGAACTTGTTGGCGACGGGGAAATTCACGGTCATCCCGCCGGTCGCGACCAGCAGCCCGAGGCAGACGACCGCCGCGCCGACGCATATCCGCCGCGCTCCACGGACGGGGTCGAATATTGCGCCGAGCGCCGACACTCCTGTGGCGGTGACCAGGATCAGCGAAACGGTGGATGGGCCTCCGGTCCAGGACAGCGTGGGGACGTATATGCCTTGCTGGCTGACGATAAGGCCACCGTAGAGCTTTGCTGCAGACGCCATTGGCGGAAAGTGCAGGACGACCGCGAAATACCAAAAGACGAGCTGTATCAGCAGCGGCGTGTTGCGGACGAACTCGACGATCCAGAAACAGAGGTTTCGCACCACCCAGTTCGTGGAAAGACGGCCGACGCCGAGCATCGTTCCGAGGATCGTGCTGAGGATGATTGCCAGCAGTGCGATTTTCGCGGTGTTGAAGATGCCTGTGACGAAAGCCGATGCGATCGACATCTCCGAAGAGAACTCGGCGAGGTTGGGGACGAAGCCTTCACCAGACGTCAGCGTTAATCCTTCGCTGATATCGAAGCCGGCGGTGTTGGCAAGAAACGAGAAGCTGAACCGTATGCCCTTCTCGGCAAGGCCAGCCTTGACCGCATATGCCAGCATGCCGAGCAGCACGACGACCAGAACGACGATTCCGAGCTGGATCGCTTCGTGCCGGATGCGATTGCGCAGGCGCCGCGACCTCAGTCTATCACCCTCTGCCATGCCGCGGATCGCACTCGTTTCGTGGATTGTCATGTTCAGGCTCCAAGAGCTTGGGGGGCGAAACGTTGTGGTTCCGACCCCCGAAAGGCATCAGTTCCAGAGCGGCGAGTAGATTGCGCCACCCTGCGTCCACAAGGCGTTCGGCGTGCCCTTGCGGTCGAGATACATCTTGGTCTTCGGACCGAGGTTACGATCATAGGCCTCGCCGTAGTTGCCGACGGCCTTGATCGCCTGAGCAATGAAGTCGTCGGAGAGGCCGAAGTCCTTGCCGTAGCCGCCGCCGACGCCGAGGAACTTCTGAACGAAGGGATCTTCGCTCTTCAGCTTTTCGGCCAGATTGGCCTGGGTGATCTCGGACTCCTCGGCCTGGAAGAGGCCGTATTCGATCCAGCGCAGCGCGTTGCGCCACTTGGAGTCGTTGGCAGCCACGAAGCCGCCGAACGGGGACTTGTCCAGCGTATCCGGGAGGATCAGATAGTCGGCTGGCTTCGGTGCATTCCCCGCCCAGGCGGCAAGGGCTGATTTGTCGGTGCTCATCGCATTGCAACGACCCGAGTTGAGAGCGGAGAAAAGCTTCTCGAGGTTTTCATAGGTCAGGACCTTGGAGTCCTTCCAGCCACGCGCCTTGAAGGCAGCAGCCAGAACGGTCTCGGTGGCCGATCCCTGGGTGGTGCAGATCGTTGCACCATCGAGGTCTGCGAATTCCTTGATCCCGGCATCGGTTTTCACCATGAGGCCGGTACCGTCGTAGAAGTTGATCGGCAGGAAATCGATCGCGATCGACGATTCGCGCGCCGGTTTGATCGTGGTGTGGGCGAAGACGACGTCGACCTGGCCGGTAAGGACTGCGTCAAAGCGGCTCTTGTCGGTCACCGTGATGAACTTGACCTTGGAGGCGTCGCCGAGAACGCCGGCGGCAACCGCTTTGCAGAAGTCGACGTCGAGCCCTTCCATCTGTCCGGTCGTGGTATTGAGATAGCCGAAGCCGGGAGCGGTGTTGTCAGTGCCGCAGTTGAGCACACCGCGCTGCTTGACCGTGTCCAAAACGGAGGCGGAAGCATTGGCCGCCGTGAACGCAACGCCTGCGAAAACGCCGGCAGTCAGGATTTTGAGTAGTTTCATCGAAGTTCCCCTTTCGGATCGCATAGTGACGGTCACGCCAAATCAATGAGCGATGGCTCGATCGAAAGTCCGGTAAGACGCTGGAGGCGTTATCGCCTTTCTGACTGCGTCGTTCCCACTATTGGCCAAGGTCTGCGTGCGATCCTCGCTCCCAGTCCCATCAATTGGCAGATGGAGAGTAGGAGTGGGGTCTCTTCAAATCTACTTAATTCTCCTGAGGTGATACATTAGTAAATCTGTTGTTTTGTTGCCTCGACGCCGCATTGAGGTGGTCGGCATGGTGCGCGGTTGCGCTGACACCCAGCGTCAAGACAGCGGCGGCTTCTCGGCCATTCGGTCAAGGAATACCTGAAGGGCCGGACTGCGCTTTTCCTCTTTGCGGAAGGCGATAAATATTCTCCGGCGGATTTCCGGAACGAGCCTGCAGACCCAGACGTCTTCGAGATCGTAGCTGGCGCGCAGGCCAGGCAGGATCGAGATGCCGTAATTCTGCCGGATCAGCGCAATGGTCACTTCGAAGCCTTTGCACCTCGCCACGATGTTGGGCTTGAAGCCCTCTTCCTGACAGGCCTCCACCAGCATCCTCGTATAGGTGTCGGACGCGGTGTCGATCGCCCACCGGTCCTCCCGAAGCTCATGCAGGCCGACGGTTGGCCGCTCCGACAGCCTGTGATCTTTGGAGACCATGACGTTGAAGACGTCCTCCATCAGGAAGATCGTCTCGATATTGGGATCGAGCGCGCCGGTCGGTATATTCAAGTCATCGATAATCGCGACATCCGTCTGCCAGCTTCGCAGCGCGGCAAGGCTTTCGCCCGGCTCCATTTCTTCGAACTGGACGGTGAGGTGAGGGTGCCGTTCGGCAAGATCGTAGACGACCTTCGGAATGACGGCGGCCGCCACGGAAGGAAACGCCGCCACCCGAAGTTCGCCGGAAACGACGCTTTTCAATTCGGCGATGTCTGCTTTCGCCGATTCGATTTCGATGAGGATCTTCTCTGCCCGCATCACCAGCTGCTGGCCGGCGGGCGTCATGACAACGCCCCGGCCGCGTCGCTCGACGAGCCGTATGCCCACCTCTTCTTCAAGAAGCGCAATTTGCTGCGACACGGCCGACGGCGAGACGTGTAAGGCTTCTGCCACCGCCGCCATGGTCTTGCGGATCGACAGTTCGCGCAGTGCCCGCAGACGTCCGACATCCATAACGACCTCCTCGCAGCTCCGAAATCATTAGCATGTCTGAACGTATAAGCAAATATTATTAACTTTTTCTGGTGTTTCGATCGATCTAGGTTCCGCCTCACGAATTCGAGGAACTGGAGAACTCAGATGACCAACGCTGCAAGGGTGCATTTCAACACCACCGTCCAGGAGGCCGATCCACTCGTCGCCGATGCCCTCGCGTCCGAGCGGGCCCGCCAGCAGAACCAGATTGAGCTCATCGCTTCGGAGAATATCGTCAGCCGTGCGGTTCTCGACGCCTTGGGGCACGAGATCACCAACAAGACACTCGAAGGCTATCCGGGCAATCGTTTTCACGGTGGCGGACAGTTCGTCGACATTGCCGAGCAGGCCGCGATCGACCGCGCCAAGCAGCTGTTCAATTGCGGCTACGCCAACGTCCAGCCGCACTCGGGGACCCAGGCCAACCTGGCCGTCTTCTTCCTGCTCCTGAAGCCAGGCGAAAAGGTGCTTTCGCTCGACCTTGCAGCCGGCGGACACCTGTCGCACGGCATGAAGGCGAACCTGTCGGGCCGCTGGTTCGACGCCAACAATTACAGCGTCAACCCGCAGAACGAGGTCATCGACCTTGATGAGATGGAACGCATCGCCGAAGAAATCCGCCCGAAGCTGCTGATCACCGGTGGTTCGGCATATCCGCGCGAACTCGACTTCGAGCGCATGTCGAAGATCGCAAAGAAGGTCGGCGCCCACTTCCTGGTGGATATGGCCCACATCGCCGGCCTCGTTGCCGGTGGCGTCCATCCTTCGCCATTCCCGCATGCCGACATCGTGACCTGCACCACGACCAAGACCCTGCGCGGTCCGCGTGGCGGCCTGATCCTCACGAACAACGAGGAATGGTACAAGAAGCTGCAAGCGGCTGTGTTTCCCGGCGTCCAGGGATCGCTGCACAGCAACGTCCTGGCCGCCAAGGCGATCTGCCTGGGTGAAGCCCTCCGCGACGACTTCAAGCTCTATGCCCGCCAGGTCGTTGCCAACGCAAAAGTCCTCGCCGAAACGCTGGCGGATCGTGGCGTTCGCATCGTTTCCGGCGGCACCGATACCCACATCATCCTGCTCGATCTGTCGAGCAAGGGACTGCTTGGAAAACAGGCTGAGACGCTGCTCGCCAAAGCGAACATCACATCCAATAAGAACCCGATCCCCGGCGACAGCCCTCGTCCTCCGGAGTGGGTCGGCATGCGCCTTGGCTCCTCCGCTGCGACGACACGTGGCTTGAAGGAGGAGGAATTCCGGGTTCTCGGCCATGTCATCGCGGATCTCATTGACGCCGAGACAGAGGGCAGGACCGACGAGATCGTCGGAACTGCCAGGGCGAAGATCGCGGAACTGACCGAGAAGTTCCCGGTCTACGGCCACTAAGGCAACGTACCCAGGAAGCGGAAATGCCCCGCCCACATCTCCGGGCGCGGCATTTTGCTGGTTCGAGCTTGGATGCAATGGAGCACCCCATGGGAATGGACAGATTCACACGCGCCGCAAACATCGATGGCAAAGAGTACGCAGCAGGGCTCCTGCAGCGCATCAAGGCCGATGTCGAAACGCTGCAGGCAACGACTGGAGCTGTTCCCGGTCTGGCCGTCGTTCTGGTGGGGCACGACCCGGCAAGCGCAATTTATGTGGCTTCAAAGCACCGTCAGACGGTTGCCGCCGGAATGAAGTCCTTCGAATACCGGCTTGCTCAGGAAACCACCCAGGGTGAACTTCTTGACCTCGTGCATCACCTTAACAACGATGCAGAAGTGCATGGGATTCTTGTGCAGTTGCCGCTGCCGGCGCATTTGGATCCGAATGCCGTGATCCAGGCCATCAATCCCGATAAGGATGTCGACGGCTTCCATGTGTCGAATGCGGGCCGCCTTGCAACGGGCAACCCGGCTTTGGTTCCCTGCACCCCGCTCGGCTGCATGATGCTCATCAAGGATACGCTCGGCGAGAGCCTCTCCGGCCTTCATGCCGTCATCGTCGGCAAGTCCAACATCGTCGGAAAGCCGATGGCGCAGATGCTGATGAATGCCCACTGTACCGTCACGGTCGTTCACTCGCAGACGAGGAACGCGGCAGAACTTTGCCGGGCGGCCGACATTCTTGTCGTCGCGGCCGGTCGGGCGGGCCTGGTTCGGGGTGACTGGATCAAGCCCGGCGCCGTCGTGATCGACGTCGGCATCAACCGGATCCAGGACGGCGAAAAATCGCGGATCGTCGGCGACGTGGCATATGGCGAAGCCGGCCACGCGCGCGCCATCACGCCGGTGCCGGGCGGCGTCGGCCCGATGACGATCGCATGCCTGCTGTCCAACACGCTCACCGCATTCCGCCGCCATCACGCGATGATCACCGCGGCCTGAGACGACGAACAAGGAGATAGACATGACCATCACGGCCCCTCGCTACGCTCTGCGTGTCGCATGCCCGTCGATCCGCGGCGTGACGGCCGCCATCGCCGGCTATCTCTCCCAGAACGGCTGCAACATCTCCGACAGCGCGCAATTCGACGACGCCGATACCGGGCGCTATTTCATGCGGATCAGCTTCCAGCCGCATGACGGACATACCCTTGACCAGCTTCGTCAGGGTTTCGAACCGATCGCCGAGAGGTTCGAGGCAAGCGCCGAATTTTTTGATGAGAGCGAAAAGAAGAAGGTGATCCTCATGGTAAGCCGCTTCGGCCACTGCCTCAACGATCTCCTCTACCGCTGGCGCATCGGGGCGCTGCCGATCGACATCGTCGGCGTGATCTCCAACCACACGGATTACCAGCGGGTCGTCGTGAACCACGACATCCCATTCCACTGCATCAAGGTGACTAGGGAAAACAAGCCGGAGGCCGAGGCGAAGCAGATGCAGATCGTCGAGGAGTCGGGCGCTGAACTCATCGTGCTGGCCCGCTACATGCAGGTCCTGTCCGACGACATGTGCCGCAAGATGTCCGGCAGGATCATCAACATCCACCACTCCTTCCTGCCGAGTTTCAAGGGCGCCAATCCGTATAAGCAGGCATTCGAACGGGGCGTGAAGCTCATCGGCGCGACGTCGCACTACGTCACCGCAGACCTCGACGAAGGCCCGATCATCGAGCAGGACATCGTCCGCGTCACCCATGCGCAGAGCGGCGAGGACTATGTCAGCCTCGGCCGCGACGTCGAAAGCCAGGTGCTCGCCCGGGCCATCCACGCCCACATCCATGGCCGGGTGTTCATCAACGGCAACAAGACCGTCGTCTTCCCGGCGTCACCCGGCTCTTACGCGTCGGAGCGTATGGGCTGATTGCTGCCTAGCCCACCCTCAAGTCTGCGCTACGGGATTGCCGTTACTCGTGGGCAACTCTCTTTAGTGACAAATCGAGATCCCTGCGCGGCTTGAC
Source organism: Rhizobium sp. N122 (assembly GCF_002211295.1). Classification (NCBI taxonomy): domain Bacteria; kingdom Pseudomonadati; phylum Pseudomonadota; class Alphaproteobacteria; order Hyphomicrobiales; family Rhizobiaceae; genus Rhizobium; species Rhizobium sp. N122. The sequence continues at coordinate 18,743 of NZ_LOKU01000009.1, forward strand.
AATGTGGCGGGGTGCGTTGCATTTTCGCCACAATGCGTTGCTTAAAGGTCACGCAAGGGTTTTGGACATTTCGCTCCCGATCGAGTCGTTCCGGACGCTGGCTTTCTTAAGCCGGCGTTGTTTGGTTTCGATCGGCTGGCGAGGGCGGTGGGTGCCGTCTGAAGAGAGGCCGAATGACGCAGGATGGGGTATCGCCGGCGGCGGCGGGCGAGGCGGTGACGACGGTGACCGATCGCCGCGCCCTTTTTGCCGTGCCCGGCCTGGTGCTTGCCGGCGGCGCGCTCCTCTGCGCCACGGCCACGCTTTTCGTGCTGCTTGGTCTCACCCCGATCGCGCCGAGTTCGCATGTCGTCATCACCTCGGTCATCGTCAACTCCTTCTTCGTCCTGACGCTGCTGGCGCTGATCGCCCGCGAGGTGGCAAGGCTGCTCAAGGCGCGCACCCGGGGCAGGGCGGCGGCACGCCTGCATATCCGCATTGTCGTGCTCTTCTCGATCGTCGCGATCACGCCGGCGATTCTCGTCGCCATCTTTGCCAGCATCACGCTGAATGCCGGCCTCGACCGCTGGTTTGCGCTGCGCACCCAGTCGATCGTCAGTTCGTCGCGCAACATCGGCCAGGCCTATATGATGGAGAACGCCAGCTACCTGCAGGGGCAGACGGTTTCCATGGCCAACGACCTGGAGCGCAACCGCGCGCTCTACAGCCTCGACCGGACCGGCTTTGCCGACCTGATGACGCGCCAGGCGAGGGGCCGCGGCCTGCTCGGTTCCTTCCTTGTCGAGCGGGACGGCTCGGTGATCGTCCAAGCCGACATCGCCACTGAAAAGCCGTTGCCGGCCATTCCGCAGGACGCGCTTGAGAAGGCTGCTGCCGGCCAGCCGACACTGATTCCGCCTGGTGTTACCAACCTCGTCGGCGCCATCATCAAGCTCGATGCCATCCCGGGCACCTTCCTCTATACGGTGCGCGCCGTCGATCCCAAGGTCATGGGCGCAATGCGCATGATGGAGGAGAACGCCACCGAATACCGGTCGATGGAGGCCAACCGATTCTCGCTGCAGATCGCCTTCGCCGTGCTCTATATCGGCTTCGCGCTGATCGTGCTGCTCGCGGCGATCTGGACCGCGATTGCCGTAGCCGACCGCATCGTCCGGCCGATCCGGCTGTTGATCACCGCGGCCGACAGCGTGGCGTCGGGCAATATGGACATCGTCGTGCCGGTGCACGCCGTTGATGGCGACGTCGCCAATCTGTCGCGCACCTTCAACAAGATGATCTCGGAAATCCGCACCCAGCGCGACGAAATCCTCGAGGCCAAGGACGAAGTCGACGATCGCCGCCGCTTCATCGAGGCGGTGCTGTCTGGTGTGACCGCCGCCGTCATCGGCGTCGAGCACGACCGCCGTATCGCCATCGTCAACAGTTCGGCCGAGACGCTGATGTCGCTGTCGGCCGACGAGATGCTCGGCAAGCAGTTGGCCGAGATCGCGCCGGAGGTCGATCACGTGCTGACCGAGGCGGCATCGCGTCATCGCGGCGATTTCCGCAAGCAGATCGCGCTGGTGCGCGGCGGCACGGTGCGCACACTGAGCGTGCAGGTCACCCGCGAAGAAGTGCGCGACATGAGCGAATCCTATGTGATCACGCTCGACGACATCACCGATCTCGTCATTGCCCAGCGCTCGACCGCCTGGGGCGACGTGGCAAGACGCATCGCCCATGAGATCAAGAACCCGCTGACCCCGATTCAGCTGTCCGCCGAGCGCATCCAGCGCCGTTACGGCAAGCAGATCGACCCGAACGACCGAACCGTCTTCGATCAGTGCACCGATACGATCATCCGCCAGGTCGGCGATATCGGCCGCATGGTCGACGAATTCTCTGCATTCGCCCGCATGCCGAAGCCGACCAAGGAGCCGAGCGACTTGCGCGATATCCTGCGCGATGCGATCTTTCTGCGCGAGATGGGCAACAACCATGTCGCCTTCGGACAGGATTTCGGCGACCAGCCGCTGGAGGGCCTGTTCGACAGCCGCATGCTCGGCCAGGCTTTCGGAAATCTGATCAAGAATGCCGTTGAGGCGATCGAGGCGGTGCCGAGCGACGAACGGGACGAGCGCAAGATTTTGGTGCGCGCCGCCTTTGATGCCGGCCGCGACCGCTTCACCGTCGACGTGATCGACAATGGCCGCGGCCTGCCGGTGGAGAACCGCCACAGCATTCTCGAACCCTATATGACGATGCGGGAAAAGGGCACCGGCCTCGGTCTCGCCATCGTCAAGAAGATCATCGAAGAACATGGCGGGCAGCTCGAACTGCACGATGCGCCCGCCGATTTTGACCGGGGAAGAGGAGCCATGATCCGCGTGCATCTGCCACGCCGGGATCCGACGCCCGACTCTCCCGCAGCCAATGACAAGGAAAGCGTTTATGGCCTCTGATATTCTCGTCGTCGACGACGAGCACGATATTCGCGAGATCGTTTCCGGCATTCTCTCCGACGAGGGACACGAAACGCGCACGGCCCATGACAGCGACAGCGCGTTGGCGGCAATCTCCGACCGCGTGCCGCGGCTGATCTTCCTCGATATCTGGATGCAGGGCAGCAAGCTCGACGGGCTGTCGCTGCTCGACGAGATCAGGACCCGCCATCCGGATCTGCCGGTGGTGATGATCTCGGGCCATGGCAACATCGAGACCGCCGTCTCGGCGATCAAGCGCGGCGCCTTCGATTTCATCGAAAAGCCGTTCAAGGCCGACCGGCTGATCCTGATCGCCGAACGGGCGCTTGAAAATTCCAAGCTGAAGCGCGAGGTCTCCGAGTTGAAGCGCCGCACCGGCGACGCCCTGGAACTGATCGGCACCTCGGTCGCCGTGTCGCAACTGCGCCAGACCATCGAGAAGGTCTCGCCGACCAACAGCCGCATCATGATCCTTGGCGCGTCCGGCTCCGGCAAGGAGCTGGTGGCGCGGATGATCCACAAGAAGTCGACACGCGCCAACGGTCCCTTCGTGGCGATCAACGCCGCCAACATCACGCCGGATCGCATGGAGGTGGCGCTGTTCGGCACCGAGGGCACGCCCGGCCAGGCGCGCAAGATCGGCGCGCTCGAGGAGGCCCATCGCGGCATCCTCTATCTCGACGAAGTCGGTGAGATGCCGCGCGAAACGCAGAACAAGATCCTGCGCGTGCTGGTGGATCAGCAGTTCGAGCGCGTCGGCGGCTCCAAGCGCGTCAAGGTCGATGTCCGCATCATCTCTTCCACAGCCTATAATCTCGAAAGCCGCATCGCCGAAGGCTGGTTCCGCGAAGATCTCTACCATCGCCTCGCCGTCGTGCCGGTGCGGGTACCGGCGCTGGCCGAGCGGCGTGAGGACATTCCCTTCCTCGTCGACCAGTTGATGCGCCAGATTTCCGAGCAGGCCGGCATCCGTCCGCGCCGCATCGGCGACGACGCCATGGCGGTGCTGCAGGCGCATGACTGGCCCGGCAATATCCGCCAGCTGCGCAACAATATCGAGCGGCTGATGATCCTTGCCCGCACAGACGGGCCGGATGCGCCGATCACCGCCGATATGCTGCCGACCGATCTCGGCGACATGCTGCCGAAGGTTTCGGCCAAAAACGATTACCACATCATGACGCTGCCGCTGCGCGAAGCCCGCGAGATGTTCGAGAAGGATTACCTGATCGCCCAGATCAACCGCTTCGGCGGCAATATCTCGCGCACCGCCGAGTTTGTCGGCATGGAGCGTTCGGCGCTGCATCGCAAGCTGAAGTCGCTCGGCGTCTGATCTTTCCGGCGCGGCCGTTGCCGCGCCGCATTCCCTCTATCGCTTTCTGCAAGACCAGGTTTCCCATGCCGAGAATTGCCTATGTGAATGGCCGCTACGTCAAGCATTCCGATGCCAGCGTGCATATCGAGGACCGCGGCTACCAGTTTGCCGACGGCGTCTACGAGGTCTGCGAGGTCCGTCACGGCTATATAGTCGATCTCACCCGCCATCTGAACCGCCTCGACCGTTCGCTCGGTGAACTCAGCATCGCCTGGCCGATGGGTCGGGCGGCGCTGACGCAGATCATCCGCGAGACGCTGCGCCGCAACCATGTCCGCAACGGGCTTTTCTATATGCAGGTGACGCGCGGCGTGGCGCGCCGCGATCATGTCTTCCCGGCCGAGGGCACGCCGCCGTCGCTTGTCATCACCGCCAAGAGCACCGATCCCAAGATCATCGCCGCCAAGAACGCCAATGGCATCAGGGCGATCACCCTTGCCGACAATCGCTGGGACCGCGTCGACATCAAATCCGTCGGCCTGCTGCCCAATGCCATGGCCCGCCAGCAGGCCAAGGAGGCCGGCGCCCAGGAAGCGATCTATGTCGACGCCGACGGCATGGTGAAGGAAGGGGCGGCGACCAATGTCTGGATCGTCGATTCCGAGGGAATGCTGGTGACGCGGCCGGCCGAGCACGGCATTCTGCGCGGCATTACCCGCACCACCTTGATGGATGTGGCAGCCAAGCTCGGCCTTGAAATCAACGAGCGGAACTTCTCGGTTTCCGAGATGCTCGCGGCCCGCGAGGTCTTCCTCACCGCAGCCACAAGTATTTGTTTTCCGGTCGTTTCCGTCGATGGCCAGACGATCGCCAACGGTCATCCCGGCAGTGTCTCGCAGAAAGTCCGCGAAGCCTTTTTCGACGTTGCGGAAAAGATTGCGATTTGATACCAAGATTTGCTGGACGGGTGGAATGAGGGTGCCTCCGGTCCTGCATGGTGAGGTTGATTGATACTCCACCGGCCAACTCAGGTCGGCAATAAAGAAAGAAGCGGCGCGATGGCGGAACGTTCTCAGAATCTTCAGGATCTATTTCTCAATACTGTTCGCAAGCAAAAGATTTCCCTGACAATCTTTTTGATCAACGGCGTGAAACTCACGGGCGTTGTTACCTCTTTCGACAATTTCTGTGTTCTTCTTCGCCGTGACGGCCATTCGCAGCTCGTGTATAAGCATGCGATCTCGACGATCATGCCGGGCCAGCCCATGCAGATGTTCGAGAGCGAAGAAGCAGCGTCCTAACAGGATCAGCCGTCATTTCGACACGCGATACCAAGAACGATTCGATCATCCCTGAGGCCGCCAAGCACAGGGACGACATGCGCGCGACTGTCGTCGTGCCGGTTCTGAAGTCACGCAGCCGCGGCGGCCAGAGCGAATCGGCCTCGACCCGCACGCCGGAAAGCCGGCTCGAAGAGGCGACCGGCCTTGCACAGGCGATCGATCTCGACGTCGTCAACGGCTCGATCGTCCCGGTCAATGATCCCAGACCGGCAACGTTGCTCGGCACCGGCAAGATCGAGGAGATTAAGGCGCTGCTCGACGAGCGCGATTCCGGTCTCGTCATCGTCGATCATCCGCTGACGCCGGTGCAGCAGCGCAATCTCGAAAAGGAATGGAACGCCAAGGTCATCGACCGGACGGGCCTCATCCTCGAAATCTTCGGCCGCCGCGCCTCCACCAAGGAAGGCACGCTGCAGGTCGATCTCGCCCATCTGAATTACCAGAAGGGCCGGCTGGTCAGAAGCTGGACCCACCTTGAACGCCAGCGCGGCGGCGGCGGCTTCATGGGCGGCCCCGGCGAAACCCAGATCGAAGCCGACCGGCGGTTGCTTCAGGACCGCATCATCAAGCTCGAACGCGAGCTGGAGCAGGTCGTGCGCACCCGCCAGCTCCACCGCGCCAAGCGCCGCAAGGTGCCGCACCCGATCGTGGCGCTCGTCGGCTATACCAATGCCGGCAAATCGACGCTTTTCAACCGCATCACCGGCGCCGGTGTGCTGGCCGAAGATATGCTCTTTGCCACGCTCGACCCGACGCTGCGCCGCATGAAGCTGCCGCACGGCCGCGCCGTCATCCTGTCCGACACCGTCGGCTTCATCTCCGACCTGCCGACCCATCTGGTCGCCGCCTTCCGGGCGACGCTGGAAGAGGTGCTGGAAGCCGATCTCATCCTGCATGTCCGTGACATGTCGGATCCCGACAACCAGGCGCAGAGCTCCGACGTGATGCGCATTCTCGGCGACCTCGGCATCGACGAGGCCGAAGCCGGCAAGCGGCTGATCGAGGTCTGGAACAAGATCGACCGGCTGGAGCCCGAAGTCCACGACGCCATGGTGCAGAAATCAACAGGCGCCAGCAACGTCGTCGCCGTCTCGGCCGTCAGCGGCGAGGGCGTCGACACGCTGATGGACGAGATCAGCCGCCGGCTTTCCGGCGTGATGACCGAAACCACCGTCCGCCTTCCCGTCGACAAGCTGGCGCTGCTGCCCTGGCTCTACGACCACGCGATCGTCGATGGCCGCGAGGACAACGAAGACGGCTCGATCACCCTTGATCTGCGCCTCTCCGAAACCGAAGCCGCCGAACTCGAACGCCGCATCGGCAATGGACCGAAGCCTTCCAAGGAAGATTGGGAGCGGTGAGCGGGCCTTCGGGCGCGCGCTTTCCTCCATCCTCTTAAGCGGCGGATCGGACAGCTCAGCAAGGGCCGAATGGCTCGATTGAGTGAGAGGAAGCAGGGACGTTGCCACATCTCCCTTCTCCCCAGCGGGGAGAAGATGCCGGCAGGCAGATGAGGGGGTGAGCGGCAAAGCCGCGAATGCGCTGAGCGCAAGCGAAGGGCAATGAATGGTGGGCCGTGTGGCCCCCTCATCCGACCCTTCGGGCCACCTTCTCCCCGCTGGGGAGAATGGGAGAAAGCTCCCTAAGCCCCAGCCGTTACAGCCCGCTCGATCGCCTTCGCAGCTTGCCAGATCTCTTCCATCCGCTCCAGACTGGCCGCCTCCAGCGTCTCGCCTTCTTTATCAAGAACATGCTCGATGTGACTGAAGCGACGCCGGAATTTTGTATTCGTTCCCCGCAGTGCCTGCTCCGGATCGGCCTTCACATGCCGGCCGATATTGACCACCGCAAAGATCAAGTCGCCAAGTTCGTCGCTGACCTTCGCTCGGTCGCCGTCTTGGAGCGCCACGCGCAATTCGTCGATCTCTTCCTCGATCTTGTCGAGGATCGGCTCGGGCGCCGACCAGTCGAATCCCACCTTGGCGGCGCGCTCCTGCAGCTTCAGCGCTTCCGTCAAAGCCGGGAAGCTGCGCTGCACCGAGCCGAGGAAGCCGCCCTTGAAATCCTCGGTAATCCCACGCCTTGCCCGGCGCTCGGCGCGTTCGCGTTTTTCCGTCTGCTTGATCTCGTCCCACTGGATCTTCACCGCGTCGGGCGTATCGGCTTCCGAGCGGGCGAAGACGTGCGGATGGCGGCGGATCATCTTGGTGGTGATGGCGTTGACCACGTCGCCGAAGGAGAATTCGCCGGCCTCCTCGGCCATGCGGGCATGGAAGACCACCTGCAGTAGCAGGTCGCCCAACTCGTCGCAGAGATCATCCATATCGCCGCGTTCGATCGCGTCGGAAACCTCGTAGGCCTCCTCGATCGTATAGGGTTTGATCGTCTCGAAATTTTGCTGGATGTCCCAGGGGCAGCCGGTTTCGGGATGGCGCAGCGCTGCCATGATCTCGATCAGCCGGGAAATGTCTTTGGAAGGTTCCATGGTGCCTCAGTTAAGGGGAATATCGTTGGCGCTTTTCGTCGACTGGTAGGTAGTGGAAAGCGCGTCGTAGCGCGCCTTGATGCGGCAGGTCTGCGCTTTCAGCGCCTCTCTCAGTTGAGCCTCTTCGGTCTCGACGAGATCGGCGATGGCAAAGCTGTTCCAGAAGGCGTTCTGCCGGCGATAGCCGCCGGGTTCAAGCCCGAAGACCTCCTTCAGGATCTTCAGGTCGTGCGGAATGGCAAACGCGTCGCGGGAATCCTCGTGGCTGAAGAAATAATAGAAATTGTCGAAGCCCGCCCAGGTGATCGCCGACATGCACATGGTGCAGGGTTCATGGGTCGAAAGGAAGATCAGATCCTTGGTCGCCGGTTTGTCGCCAAGTTCGTAGAAGCGCTTCAGCGTATGCACCTCGCCGTGCCAGAGCGGGTTCTCCAACTCGTTGTTGGTCTCGGCGACGACGAGCGACAGATCGGATTTGCGCAGGATCGCCGCGCCGAACACCTTATTCCCAAGCGAAACGCCGCGCTCGGTGAGCGGCAGGATATCGTCCTCGATAACCGAAAGCATGCGGGAGGCGATGGTCGTGTCAGGCATTGGCGTCTCCGGTTTTCCTCAGTCTATCGCCTCGGCGGCGCAAGTGGAATGCGCCAAACGCCGGTGGACGCCGTTTGTCACAGGCTTTATAGTGCGCTGCAGCAAATGTGCTGACATGTGCTGTTTTGGTCAGCATGGGTGACTTTTCTCAAATCATTGATGACGCGAGCAAAAGAATACGCGCATGCTTGGCCTTTCGAATTTCTGTTCCTTCAATCCCTTGTCGATCAAGGGCATAGTCTGGCAACTTCGAAGTGGATTGATGATGTCTCCCAAGACTGAGCAGCTTTCGGTATTTCCAGCCTTCTTTCGCGTGGAAGGCCAGAAGACGGCTGTCTTCGGCAATGGCGACGAAGCCTTCGCCAAGGTGCGGCTGCTGCTCAATACGCGGGCGCGGATCGTCGCCTATGCCGACAGGCCGGAAGCCGATTATCATGCTTTCCTGATCGCCAACCGCATCGAGACCGTGCGCGCCGGCTTTTCCGCCGGCCAGGTCGAGGGTTCGGCGCTCGTCTTCGCCGCCACCGGCAATGAAGCCGGCGACCGCGAGATCGTCGATGCCGCCCGCGCCGCAAGCATTCCGGCCAATGCCGTCGATCAGCCCGATTACTGCGATTTCTTCACCCCGGCGCTGGTCAATCGCGCCCCGGTCGCCGTTGCGATCGGCACCGAAGGGGCGGGACCGGTGCTGGCGCAGATGATCCGCGCGCAGATCGACCAGCTTCTCTCTCCCTCGCTCGGGCGCCTGGCCGGATTGGCGACGAGCTACCGCAGGGCGGTCGAGCAGTTGGTGCCCCGCGGCGTTTCCCGCCGCGTCTTCTGGCGCCGATTCTTCTCCGGCGCCGTTGCCGATGCGGTCGCCAACGGCAACCTGCCGCAGGCCCGCCAGGCTGCCGACCGGCTGCTGGGCACGATGGACAAGGTCGCTGGCCACGTCTGGCTGGTCGGCGCCGGTCCGGGGGCTGAGGATCTGCTGACGCTGCGCGCCCAGCGGGTGATGATGGAAGCCGATGTCATCGTTTTTGACGCACTCGTGCCGCAGGCGATCGTCGATATGGGCCGTCGCGACGCCGAGCGGCTTTCGGTCGGCAAGCGCAAGGGCTGCCATTCGAAATCGCAGGAAGAGATCAACGAGCTCTTGGTCGAGCTCGGCCGCCAGGGCAAGCGCGTCGTCCGCCTCAAGTCGGGCGATCCGCTGGTCTATGGCCGGGCAGGGGAAGAGATGGCCGCATTGCGGGCTGCCGGCATCACCTATGAGGTCGTGCCCGGCATCACCTCGGCTTTCGCCGCTGCTGCCGATTTCGAGCTGCCGCTGACGCTGCGCGGCGTTGCCTCTTCGCTGGTCTTCACCACGGGCCATGATCTCACCGGCGATGTGCTGCCCGATTGGGCAAGCCTTGCCGTCTCAGGCGCGACGATCGCCGTCTATATGGGCCGCACGGTTGCCGCCTCCGTCGCCGAACGGCTGATGCAGGCCGGCATTCCCTCCGAGACCACGGTCGCCGTCATCGAAAATGCCAGCCGTCCCGAGCGCCGCCTGCTGCATGGCACGCTTGCCGATCTTCCCGATCTGCAGCACCGTGACGAGTTGACCGGGCCGGTCATGGTCATTATCGGCGATGCGGTTGCTGGCGCCAATTTCGAACTGTCCGAGCCGCTGGTGCGTGCGAACGCCCGGCTCGAGGAACTTGCAAGGAGCTGAATATGGTAGACAAGGTTCTGACGGCCAACCGGCTGACGGATGGCATTGCCGTCTGGCTGGATGCGAACGGGAAATGGTCCACCTCGCTGCAGGAGGCGCTGGTCGCCCGTCATAACGAAGCCGTCGAAGCGCTGGAGGCGATCGGCAAGAAATCCTATGCCGACAACGAGGTGGTTGACGTCGCCGTCGTCGACGTTCAGGAAACCGACGGTATTCTCTGGCCGCTTCGCCTTCGCGAGCGCATCCGCGCGCAAGGTCCGACCATGGAATATGCACCGGGCTACGCTCCGGCCGATCCCGAATTCATTGCAGTCTGAGGAAGACGATGTACCGTTACGACGAATTTGACCATGCCTTTGTCAGCGAGCGCGTCGAGCAGTTCCGCGACCAGGTCCAGCGCCGCCTTGCCGGCGAGCTTGCCGAGGATGCGTTCAAGCCGCTGCGCCTGATGAACGGCGTCTACCTGCAGCTGCATGCCTATATGCTGCGCATCGCCATTCCCTATGGCACGCTGAGCGCGCGCCAGATGCGCATGCTCGCCCATATCGCCCGCACCTATGACCGTGGCTATGGCCATTTCACCACGCGCCAGAACCTGCAGTTCAACTGGCCGAAGCTGTCGGAAATCCCCGATGCGCTCGCCGATCTCGCAAGCGTCGAGATGCATGCCCTGCAGACCTCGGGCAACTGCATCAGAAACGTAACGGCCGATCACTTCGCCGGTGCCGCCGCCGACGAGATCGCCGATCCCAGGCCTTATGCCGAAATCCTGCGCCAGTGGTCGTCGGTCCACCCGGAATTCTCCTTCCTGCCGCGCAAGTTCAAGATCGCCGTCACCGGCGCCGAGCGCGACCGCGCCGCCATCCAGGTCCACGATATCGGCCTGCACCTGAAGAAGAACGACAAGGGCGAGATCGGCTTTGCCGTCTATGTCGGCGGGGGCCAGGGCCGCACGCCGATGATCGCCAAGCTGATCCGCGACTTCCTGCCTGAGGAGGATCTGCTCTCCTACACCACGGCAATCGTGCGCGTGTACAATCTGCATGGCCGCCGCGACAACAAGTACAAGGCCCGCATCAAGATCCTGGTGCACGAAACCGGCGCCGAGGAATTGACACGCCAGGTGGAGGCCGAATTCACCTCGCTCAGGGATAGCGAACTCAAGCTGCCGGAACAGGATGTCGAGGCGATCACCAGCTATTTCGCGCTGCCTGACCTGCCTCAGCGCGCCGAGGGCTGGGAAAACCTCGCCCGCTGGAAGAAGGCCGATCCGGCTTTCGCCCGCTGGGTCCAGCAGAATGTGCAGCCGCACAAGAACCCCGATTACGGCATGGTGACGATCTCGCTGAAGCCGATCGGCGGCATTCCGGGTGACGCCACCGACACGCAGATGGATGCGATCGCCGATCTCGCCGAGGAATACGCCTTCGACGAAATCCGCGTCAGCCACGAGCAGAACCTGATCCTGCCGCATGTGGCGCTGGCCGATCTCGAATCCGTCTATCGTGGTCTCGTCGCTATCGATCTGGCCGAAGCCAATGCCGGCCTGATTACCGATATCATTGCCTGTCCCGGGCTGGACTACTGTGCGCTCGCCAATGCGCGCTCCATTCCGCTGGCGCAGGAAATCTCCCGCCGCTTCGGCAGCGCCGAACGCCAGGCCGAGATCGGCGAGCTGAAGATCAAGATCTCCGGCTGCATCAATGCCTGCGGCCATCACCATGTCGGCCATATCGGCCTGCTCGGTGTGGAGAAGAAGGGTGCCGAACTCTACCAAATTACCCTTGGCGGTTCCGGCGACGAACATACCTCGATCGGCGAGATCATCGGCCGCGGCTTCGAGCCGGACCGGGTGACGGACGCGATCGAGACGATCGTCGACACCTATCTCGGCCTGCGCCTTGATCCGTCGGAGATTTTCCTTGCCGCCTATCGCCGCGTCGGGCCGCAGCCTTTCAAGGCTGCGCTCTACGGCTCGGCTGCGGAAGCGGCATAAGGAGGCGATGATGACGAAGATTTGGAGAGAAACCGGTTTTGTCGACAACGATCCCTGGGTGATCGAGACCGACGAGGTGAAGGCTTCAGGGGAGCAGAGGCCGTTGCTCGGCCTCGACGAACTGATCGCCAAGGCCGACGAAAGCAATGATGTCGGCCTCGGCGTGCTGATCAAGCCGGCCGACGACGTGCGCAGGCTGGAGCCCTATCTATCCCGCCTCGACATCGTTGCCGTCGCCTTTCCGGCGTTCAACGACGGCCGCGCCTTCAGCCATGCCTCGCTGTTGCGCCAGCGTCTCGGTTATACCAACGAGCTGCGCGCCGTCGGCGACGTGCTGATCGATCAGGTGCCGCTGATGCAGCGCGTCGGCATCGACAGTTTTGCCGTCAGCAACACCACGGCGCTGAAGCGGCTTTCCGAAAACCGTCTTCCCGCCATTCCCCATCATTATCAGCCGGCGGTGCGTGACGCCGAGGCCGGCAAGGGCTATAGTTGGCGCCGTCAGGCGAAGCCGGCCGCATAAGCGGCTGCTCCGTCTTTTCACGATGACGGAACGGTAGCATGAAGACATTCGAAGTGGCGGTGATCGGCGGCGGTCTTGCCGGTATGATCGCGGCAATCGCGCTCGCCCGCGGCGGCCGCAGCGTGGCGCTGGTGGCGCCCGTTGCCGCAAAGGAGGACAGGCGCACCACGGCGCTGATGGACCAGTCGATCCGCTTTCTCGATCGCCTGGCGCTCTGGGACAAGCTCCGCCCGGCGACGGCACCCCTTGCCAGCATGCGCATCATCGACGGCACCGACCGGCTGTTGCGCGCGCCGACCACCACCTTCCGCGCCGCCGAAGTCGGCCTCGATGCCTTCGGCTATAATTTCCCCAACAAGGCGCTGATCGAGGTCCTCGAAGTGGCCACGGCCGGCGAGGGCAATATCACCCGCTTCACCGATATGGCCGAATCGTTCGAGATCGCGGCCGAGAAAGTGTCGATCGCGCTTGCCGGCGGCGAGACGCTTTTCGCCGATTTTGCCGTCGGCGCCGATGGTCGCGGTTCGAAGCTGCGCGAGACGGCTGAGATCGGCGTGCGCAACTGGTCTTATCCGCAATCGGCCATGGTGCTGAATTTCGCTCATTCCCTGCCGCACCAGAACATTTCGAGCGAATTCCACACCAAACACGGCCCCTTCACCCAGGTGCCGCTGCCGGGGAGCCGCTCCAGCCTCGTCTGGGTGCAGGATCCCGCCGAGGCAGCAAGCCGCATGGAATTGCCGCTTGCCGAACTCGGCCTCCTTGTCGAGGCGCGCATGCAGTCCATGCTCGGCAAAGTAAGCGTGGAAGAGGGCGTCCAGCTCTGGCCGCTGTCGGGCATGATGGCCCATCGTTTCGGCAAGGGACGCATCGCGCTGATCGGCGAGGCCGCCCATGTCTTCCCGCCGATCGGGGCGCAGGGGCTGAACCTCAGCCTGCGCGACATCATGGCGCTGACCGACATCCTCTGCGACAGGGCGGAATTGCCGGTGCCGGCCGATGCCGGCGAGAGTTTCGACCGCAAGCGCCGCGCCGATATCATGACGCGCACGGCCAGCGTCGATCTTCTCAACCGCTCGCTGCTCTCGGATTTCCTGCCGGTGCAGATGCTGCGGGCCGCCGGCCTGCATATCCTCTCGGCCATTCCGCCGCTGCGCAGCATCGTGATGCGTGAAGGCATCGAGCCCGGCCGCGGCTTCCGCGATATTCCGGACGCGCTAAGGGAAAGGCTGAAGCGGAAGAAGGCCTGAGCGGATCGCGATCAGCCACAGCGAAACCGTCGCCACCGAAAGCACCGTCGTGATCAGGATCGTCGCCGAGGCGCGCTCCTGCCAGATGCCATATTGCTGGCCGATGACGAAGACATTGGTCGCCGTCGGCAGCGAGGCGAGCAGCACCGCGGCCTGGATCCAGACCGGCTCGAAACCGCCGACGGCAGTCAGCGCCAGGAAAACCGCGATCGGATGTAGGATCAGCTTGGCCGGCACGATGTAGGAGATTTCGGCCGGGATGCGCTTCAGCGGCCGCAGCGCCAGCGTCACGCCCATGGCAAAGAGTGCGCAGGGCGCCGCCGCCTGGGCGAGATAATCGACGAGGCGCTGAAACGCCAGCGGCTGGTCGAGATGCAGGGCGGCGACCGCAAAACCTGCCGCCGTCGACAGGATGAAGGGATGCAGCGCCACCTTCCGGGCGATATCGCCGGCGAGCCGTCCGGTGGAACGCCTGTCGTCGCCGGCCGCCGCCATCAGCGCTGGCGCCACGATGAAATGCAGCGCATTCTCGAAACAGATGATCAGCGCCACCGGCACGGCCGCACCTTCGCCGAGCGCCAGCAGCGCCAGGCCAGGCCCCATATAACCGATATTGCCATAGGCGCCGGCAAAGGACTGGATAGTGCAGTCGGCAAGCGAATTGCCGCGCACGAGGCGGCCGATGACGAAGAGCAGCGTGAACACCGCATAGGTCGCGGCGATATCGGTGACGATGAAATCGATGCGCGTCAGCTCTTCGATCGGCGTGCGCGAGACGAGCTTGAAAAACAGGGCGGGCAGGGCGGCATAGATGATGAAGGTGTTCAGCCAGCCGAGCGCCTCGGCCGGCTGCTTCGTCGCCTTGGCGGCGGCATAGCCGATGAGGATCAAGCCGAAGAACGGCAGGAGCAGGCTGACGATATCGGCCAAGAGGTCTTCCAGTGCGCGGGGATCGGCGGGTCAGGATCTGACTTAAGCAATTCCAGCGAAACTGTGTAGCGGTTTGGCCTCGGGAGTTGTGCAAAACAAACCGATAGAGCGTTTTCGTCATTCGAGGGAAAGACGGAAACGCTCTACAGGCGGGACGCCTTTTGGTGCAGACTTGACCAGAGAGCGGTCAATAATCCCAGAAGACCGGCACCCAGCGGAAGGTTTCGCCCTCAACTGCGACATGGCAGACGGAGGGGAAGGGCAGGTGGGTGGCCACCAGCAGTTCGCCGGTCGCCGCCAGTTCCCGCAGGAGAGCGACCCGGACGCGCGCCGCTTCCTCGGGGTCATGCTCGAAGCCGTTATGCCAGTCAGGCTGGTCGAAGCCGACGGCAAATACCGCATCCCCGGCGAAGGTCAGCCGGTCGCCGCCGGAGGCCAGGCGGATCACGCTGTGCCCGGGGGTGTGGCCGCCGGTGCGGCGGGCGACGACGCCTGGCGCCACTTCGCACTCGTCATCGAACAGCCGCAGGTGGCTGCGGTACTCGTTCACGAACCGCTTGGCGGTCGCCCGAAGCGCATCCGGGAAGCCCGGCGGCATGCGGGTCCGGGAGAAATCGGGCGCTTCCCAGAACTTCACCTCGGCGGCCGCCAGGTGGATCCTGAGGTCGGGGCGCAGCCGCTCCTTCACCCCGTCGACGAGAAGCCCGCCGATATGGTCCATGTGCAAGTGGGTCAGCACCACGTCGGTCACCGATGCAAGATCGACGCCGGCATCCTCCAGTCGCTTGATCAACTGCCCGGCCCGCGGCAAGTGCAGGTCCGGATCGAGGCCGAGCCCGGCATCGAGAAGTATGGTCTGCCCGCCGCTGCGCGCCACCACCACGTTCAGTGGCCAATCCAGCGAGTCTTGCGGCAGGAACATGTGGTTCAGCCAGGCTTCACGGACCGCGGGCTCTGCATTGTGGGCCAACATCGTGGTCGGGAGCGGCAGCACTCCATCGCTGATCACCAGCACCTCGATGTCGCCGATCTGCACTGCGTAGCGCGAGGGAACCAGTTCGCCGGGCCCTGTTCCACCGGGATGTGACGTGTCTTCCAGGCTCATATTTGTCGCGAGGCTCATGTTTGTCTCCTTCTGACCGCCGCTTAAACACGGCACCGGGGAACGCTACATCGAGGCGTGTTTTCGATCGATTGGGCCGACGGTCAGGGCGAATGGGTCGAGGGACAGGGCGAGCTATACCACGGCATAGGTCCTGTCATGCAGGGTGCCGGCGTCGGACAACCGCAGCGGATCGATCGACCTGGACGTGCTTCAGCCGATCTGCATCAGGATCGGGAAAGTCTGCTGAAACCAGATCGCCACATCGCTGACCCATCCGAACAGGAAGGCGAGGCCGGTCAGGATCAGGAAGACGCCCATCACCTTTTCCACCGTGCCGAGATGGCGGCGGAAGCGCGACAGGAAGCGCATGAAGGCGCCGGAAAAGCCGGCGGCGATCCAGAAGGGAATGGCAAGGCCGAGCGAATAGACGGCGAGCAGCCCGGCGCCGGAGCCGACCGTCTCGCGCGAGGCGGCGACGCCGAGGATCGCGCCGAGCACGGGGCCGATGCAGGGTGTCCAGCCGAAAGCGAAGGCAAGGCCCATGATATAGGCCCCCGTCAACGTCGCCGGCTTGCCGCCACCCTGGAAGCGCGCCTCGCGGGCAAGAATGCCGATTCGGAAAAGGCCGAGGAAATTCAGCCCCATGACGATGATGATCAGACCGCCGAGCTTCGACAACAGGTCGAGATGCTGGCGAAGCGCCATGCCGATACTGGAGGCGCCGGCGCCGAGCGCCACGAAGACGGTGGCAAAGCCGAGCGTGAAGAGCAGGGCTGAGAACAGCACGCCACGCCTGATATCGGGCGCGACCGCAACGGCACCGCCGCCGCGGAACTGCTCGACTGAAATGCCGGCCATATAGCAGAGATAGGGTGGAACGAGGGGAAGCACGCAGGGCGAAAGAAAGGAAAGCGCCCCGGCAATCAACGCGCTCCACAGGGAAATATCGGCAATCGACACACATTCTCTCCGGCTGCAATCTGCGTGATGTTCCTAGCTTTGCAACGCCAGTATTGCCAATCACCTTTTTGCGCTTGGCTCGGCTTCGAACCGGTCAAGACCAGGAATGAGTGGACAGCGGCCTGTTCATCTCCCGGCCATAGGACGCGACAGGCCGCCGTAGGGCGCTATTTCAGCGGCAGAAACAATTCCGCGACCGCCTCATGCTCTGGCACTTCGGGAAAGAAGCTCAGCCGCTGGCAATAGATCGGGAAATCGCGTGCCTCTTCGCCGCTCAGCGGCAGCCAGTCGCGATAAAGATAGAGCGCGGCAGGCTCCAGATTGTCGGTGTTGCCGGTGACGCGCAACACCGCGCAGCGCCCGCCGGGAATCTCGCCGGCCTTGATCTGCTCCCCATCAGCCGCGATCGGTTGATCGGTGCCGACACAAAGGTCGACGCTATAATCAGCAGGCGAGGCGGGACGCCGTTCGGAGCGCCAGACATTGAAGGTCGGATGTGTCTTAGGGTGCAGGCCGGCGGCCATGCGCCAGGCGATGAACCGCTGGATGGTGGCGCCGAGCATCGCCGGGTCGCCCCGATGCTCGATGATCGCCACCGGCATGGTGGGCACATTGCGAATCGTCATGTCGTCAGTGGTAAAACTATTCTGCATCAACTTGCTCCTGGCGTTGTCGAGAGGCCCAAAGGCCGCAAGCCATGGCTCCCAATCGGGAGATTTCCGGAACGACGATGGCGATTGCCCGAACCGTTGCCGAAAGGCGCGGGCGAAGGCATCCGGCGCGTCGTAACCGGCATCCATCGCTATCTGGGTGACGCCTTGAGCATCCCTGTAAGCCAGCCGGTGCGAAGCGCGCTTCATCCGAGCAAGCTGGATATAGCGATGCACGGATAGCCCGAAGGTCGCCGTGAACTGCCGGTGGAAATGGAACTTCGAGAAGGCCGCAACGCCGCTCAGCGTGTCCAGGTCCAGATCATCGCCCAGGTGCCGGTCTATGTAGTCAAGCACCCGCTGCATCCGGGCATGGTAGTTTTGAAGCGCCGCCTTCATTCCTTCTGTCCTCCGTGGCAGCATGAGCTAAACGCAGGCCGGCATGACGCGCTCGACCGATCTTGCGGTTTTCTCACTGGTCGCAGACCATCGCCAGGGAAACGCTGACAAGCTCTCCGACGATTTTCTCGTCGTTTGCCTTGTGCTCGCAATGTATGTGCCTTGCCACGCAACGGATAGGCCTTGCCCGCAAGCGATAGGCCGTGCGTCCGCAAGAAATGTGCCGACTGCCGGAAAAAGCCGAATTTTTCGGTTGACCGCAATGGGTCGCCTGCCTATGTTCCGCCCACTTCCAGCCGGGGTGCTTCACCCGCGGAGAGGGAGAGCGTAGCTCAGCCGGTAGAGCAACTGACTTTTAATCAGTAGGTCTCGGGTTCGAACCCCGACGCTCTCACCATAAAATCAAATAGATAGCGGTATTTCGTGCGACTTTTGCGACCACCAAAAAGTCGCACGGCCGTTTTTAGTTGGTCGACCGCTTCTGCGTCACCTCGATCCGCTGCAGAATCTCTTTCACCACGCGCAGGTCGCCGGTCAAGCGCAGCCGGCTGTCATGAATATCCGCCAAAAGCCAATAGAAGTGCGCCAACCGCAATCACAGCCAGGGCCGGCCAATTTTGCAACACGCCGAGGAATCTGAGGCCTTGATGCCGCGGTTCCAGCGTGCTGCCGCCTTGCGGCATCTGGTGCGGATCACTCGGCTTTCGGCTGAGCGTTGACCGAAAGAGAAAAAGAAGTCCTCCAATTATGAGAGCCGCACCGATCAGGATTGCCCACATCGTCGCCTCCGCTAGGGACAAGGGTGTAAGTTAAACCGGATCCGGATCTGATTGTTCCCGAATGCTGCATCTTTCGGGCCGCCGTTATCGATGGGAACACTTAACCGTCGTCTCCGTTCCTCTATTCCAACGATAGGAGGAAATACCCATGGATTGGAACCGCGTTGAAGGCAACTGGAAGCAGATGAAGGGCAAGGTAAAGGAGCAGTGGGGCAAGCTCACGGACGACGACCTTGACGTTATCGACGGCAAGCGCGATCAGCTCGAAGGCAAGATCCAGGAGCGCTACGGCTACGAAAAAGACCGTGCGAAGAGGGACATCGACGACTGGTACGGCCGCCAGCCCTGGTAACTGAACGGACATCGCCTATCTCAAGCCGTCGGCATGTGGTCGGCGGCTTATTTGTGCCGGTCGCCACTTCGACGAACTGCAACCCGGCATATGGGACAAGCGACCGGCGACCGACTTCCATTCTCGGAACCAGAAGCGCTCGCGGTGAATTTGAACACTGAGCAATCTTGGAGGTCGTAATGGACAAGACACCGAAAACGGCAATCCGTGGAATGATGTTGTACGTACTCGCTCTTCTCGTCCTGGGCATTCTGGCGGGCGCCGCCTACACCCTCTATGGCCATCCCGCCGATCCGTCCGAGCGGCCGGCAGCCGAGACGATTCCGCAAAAGGCGCCGGCGCCGCGGTGAGGCTGTGCCAAATATTCGAATGATCGCCTTTAAGAACGAAAGATGAATGCGGAAAGCGCTTGCCACATCCGCGCCGGCCCGGTCGGGTCGTATTGAAAAGCCTGGATTCTCAGGCAGGAAAGCAGCAAGCGGCAGGCAACATGGCTTTGGAAAGCAAGGCCGGAACGCCTGTCGCAAGTCCTTCCAACCAGTAGGGATCTCTATTTATAGGGAGAACAACCTGCGACAGGCAAAGTCGTCACCTGGCAAGCCCGTCAATTTGGCGTTCCGGAAGTGGTTGGGCCTTTCCCGGAGCTCCGATATCTCGGCCTGGAATCGGAACTGAGGAGTTTGCAGATGAGAGAACATGCCGTCGTGATTGCCGGAGGCGGGCCGACGGGGCTGATGCAGGCGGGCGAATTGGCCCTGGCGGGCGTCGATGTCGCCATCGTCGAGCGCCGGCCGAACCAGGAGGTCGTCGGTTCGCGTGCCGGCGGGCTGAGCGCGCGCACGCTCGAGGTGCTCGATCAGCGCGGCGTGGTCGACCGATTCCTCGCGGAAGGACAGATCGCCCAGGTTACCGGATTTGCCGTCACGCGGCTCGATATCAGCGATTTTCCGACCCGGCACAATTACGGGCTGGCGCTGCGGCAGAAACATATCGAGCGCATTCTGGCCGGATGGATCGGCGAACTGCCGGTGACGATCTATCGTGGCCGCGAGTTGACCGGATTCGTACAGGACGACACCGGCGTCGCCATCGAACTCTCCGATGGTTTCAAGCTCAGGGCAGGCTACCTCGTCGGCTGCGATGGCGGCCGCAGTCTGGTTCGCAAGATCGCCGGCATTGACTTTCCGGGATGGGAGGCGACGACCAGCAATATTCTCGCCGAGGCCGAGATGGAGGAGGAGCCGCCGCTCGGCGTTCATCGCACGGCGCTCGGCCTGCATGCCTTCGGCCGCGAGGAATATGAAATCCGCGACGGCAAGGTCGTCTTTGCCAGTGAAGGTCCGATCAACGTCATGGTGACGGAAAGGAATACCGTCGCCACGGCCGAGCCGACGCTCGGCGATCTCGCCCAAGCCCTGATCGAAACATGCGGAACGGATTATGGAATCCATAGCCTGAGGTGGATTTCCAGGTTCACCGACATGTCGCGGCAGGCGGAGGCTTATCGCAAGGGCCGCATCTTCCTGGCCGGCGACGCCGCGCATGTGCATTCTCCAGTGGGCGGCCAGGGCCTCAATACCGGCGTGCAGGACGCTGTCAATCTCGGCTGGAAGCTGGCGCAGGTGGTGAAGGGAATATCGCCGGAAAGCTTGCTTGACAGCTATCACGCCGAGCGCCATCCGGTGGCTGCCCGCGTGCTGCGCACGACGATGGCGCAGGTCGCATTGCAACGGACCGATGACCGCACCGAAGCCTTGCGGGACATCGTCCTGGAGCTCCTCGCCATGGACGAGCCGCGCAAAAAGATCGCCGCCGAAATGTCCGGACTGGCCATCCATTACGATCTCGGCAAGGGCCACCCGCTGCTCGGCCGCCGCATGCCCGATCTCGACCTCACCACGCCCGATGGCCCGTTGCGCGTTTATGCGCTGCTCCGAAATGCGCGGGCAGCGCTTCTGAATTTCGGCACACCCGGCAGCCTTGACATCACTCCGTGGTCGGCCCGCGTCCAGTCGATCAACACCAGATACGACGGCGCATGGGAACTGCCGGCGTTGGGCGCGGTCTCTGCCCCAGCCGCAGTGCTGATCCGGCCCGACGGCTATGTGGCGTGGGTGGGCGAGGGCAAGCCGAGTGGTCTCCACGAGGCGATGACGACCTGGTTCGGCGAACCGGCTGAAGCTGAAAAGACTTCGACCTAAGCAGCAAGCGGCATCGAAGCGCAATCCGATATCGCCTCGGCCTCCGGCACGGGTTTGCCGCGGCGCTCCCATGTCCGGCGGCTGATGCCGAAAGCCTCCCAGGGGCGCGCCTGGCTGAAGGAATGGGCGAGATAGTCGGCTCTGGGAAGCGCCCCGGCGGCGCGGCGTTGCTCCTCTTTCCGGCTTCGGTCGCGCTGGCGCCGCTTTTCCTTTTGAAGTTTTGCTCTTTTTCCCTTCGGCACATCGAAGGCGCCGATCGTGCGGATATCGAGGGCGCAGCGTTCGGCGTAACTCACATTCAGCGCGTGACCGAGCGCGTCGGCCGACAAGGCGGAAAAACGCACCTTCGTCCGCTCGTAGATGATTTCCTCCAGGTCGGCTTTCCCCGCCCAGGGAAGCCATCGCGCCGCCCAGCCGAGAACCACGTCGACGAAGTCCTGCCCGAATTCGACAAGGGCGAGGCTGGCGATGACCTCGACATAGATCAAGGCGTCATCCGCCTCGGGCACGATGTCGCCATGGCGATGCCGGATCAATTTCTCGATCTCGCGCATCCGGCCGTGGAAATGGTTCCAGCGGCCGCCCCGCGCGCGCCGCTGCACCGCCTTATACCCCAACAGGTACTCGCCGACTTTGACGGCGGAAACATCCCGGGCGAACCCGGAGTGATCGGCTTCTGAAGCCCGCTTCCTGGATTGAACCGCTTTATCCACACCAAGACGTTCCATCGAATTCCCTCGCGACCGGCCCCGGGGAAGGCCGAACGCGTGACTGTATAGGAAGTCGAGGGGGGTGATGTAGCCTCTCCGGCCGACATTCGGTGGATTATCGATGAACCGGCGACGGATATCAGATCGACCTCGCGGGCAAGGCGCGCCAATAGCGTCCGGCCACGTCGAGCCACGCCAAGAGAGACAAGTCGCTCTGAAGTTTATCGATCCGTTGGCGCCAGCGGGTCCCATCTCCATCTGAGTGGAGAGACGGCCTGTCGCCACAATTTACATCAGCACGGTCTTTAAATCAGCGAAAGCCAAAGAAGCTCAAAATTGCGAGCACGATGACGACAGCGCCGACAAGCCAGATCAAATTGTTCATTGGGAACCGTTCTCCTGTTTGAATTGAGCCAACCGTGACCCGTTGGATTAACTGCGCGGCGGGCTGGCGGTTCCCAAACCCATCCCTATTGCCGCAGCGCGCTTCCTCTCGACGCCGTCTTACCGCGGCTGCTCTTCTGCAAGCGGGCTTCGGCAGCAGCTTGCTTCGGCGGCCCGGCAATCGGGCGAGACGCCGGACAAATGTCGCCCGCCTGGGTATTCAATAACTGCACGAGCGCGCGTTGCCGGGCCTGAAGCCACCCGCGCAGGCCGGATTGATCGATGTATCCCGTTGATATTGAAAATCTTCGGGATCGGGCTTGCCGGGCGAGGTACAGGAAGCCGTAATCGCGGATGCGCCGAGCAGCGCCCCGGCGGCTACAAATGTCAGAAATCGGTTCATCCGGGTTCTCCCTTGCGGAGTTGATCGTGGTCACAATCTACCATGCCGTCACGAGCCTATACGAAAACTTCCGGCGCGCTTGATCACGCTTAGCTGATCCGAAACCGGTCAGTTTGTGCGATCACTGATTAATTTACTCAAGATAATCTTATGGAGCTATTCTGCGGTTATGGAAGTAGTTGCGGATGCTTTTGGTTAAAGGTGGCCGATTTTGTCTTGAAAGAATAAAGGTTTTTCAGTAATATTAAGCCATAAAAAAGTAATATAAATGGGAGGATACTATGGCGGAAACTCGGTTCGATCCGGTTTTGCTTCGTCGTCAACATTTCATCGCCGAGATCACATGTCTCGATGAAATCTTCGATTTTCTGGATGAATGGCCGGAGGACAAACGAGGTCTTGCATATGACACGCTGTTGAAGGCGTGCAGGGATACCGCCAGCGGGCGTTTCCCGCTGAGCGCCGCGCGCGAGAATTTCCGGCGTTTTCTGAAGATGTCGGGCGTGCTTGCCAAGGTCGAGGGCGCCCCCAAATTCGAGCAGCTGATGGGCGATCGAAATATCGGGAATGCCTGATGATACTGAGTAGGCAGGGGCGCGCCGTCACATTATGTGCGGCGCGTCTTGCGTTCAGGTCGGCTGTCCGGCGGCCGCCTATTTCTTTATCAGAATGCGTCACGACACGCATGTGCGGGAGGCAGATGTTCTCCGGTGGCTGCAGGCTTGAAGGAATCTCAAGCAAGTCCGCCATTCGCCCAGTCGCACCGGAAGACCATCATCGGCTTCGAAAAACCCTTGAGCCGTCGGCGGGAGGCGTGGCCGAAGAGATCGGCGGCGCCATACTCCCGGAAAATATTCTCCGAGACGAGGATTTGGTCGCTGGAAGCGGCCGCGCAGAGGCGGGCCGCAAGCTGCACAGTCGAGCCGAAGAGGTCGTTGCTGTCCTCGACCGGCTCACCGCAATCGAGCCCGATGCGGATATGGATCGGCTGGGCATTGTTGCCGCTGTTGTAATGTTGAAATTCCTGCTGGATCGCCATGGCGCATTCGACGGCTGCCGTTGTCGCCGCGAAGGCCGCCATGATGCCGTCGCCGGTATGCTTGACTTCGCGGCCCGAATTTTTGCCGAGGCATCGGCGCACGATCGCGTCATGGGCCCTGACCAGTTCCGTCCCCATGCGGTCGCCGAGGCGCGCCGTCATCTCGGTCGAGCCGACGATATCGGTAAACAGGATCGCCCGGTGGCCCGGATCCATTTGCGGCGACGACTGGCCGGGCGCCAGATCAGGGTCATTGATGCGGCCGAGAAAGGCCTCCACCGCCGACAGGGCCACCTCGACGATCTCGTTGGCGACAAAACCGTGCGCCTCGCGATGGACGCATTGGACGGCTGCCATATCGGGCGCATCCACCAGGCAGAAGGCCGTGCCGCGCCGCTCGTCGAACCAATAGGTGAGAAATTTGACGCCGTATCGATCCTGAATGTCGATATCCATGCGATGTGCCTGGGCAACCTCGGCGGGCGAGGTGCCTTCGAGAAAGTGCCGGTCCATGAAGATGGGCATCGCGCGTCCTCCCAGATCCGCCGCGTGCAAGAGACGGCATTGTACGGTCTGGATGCTTCCGCGTCCACCTTTGGCACAATCGTTGAAATGAATATTCCGGCGGTTGCTTCGAGAAAAGTCGAATGCGTTGCTATAAATTCTATAGAATACTCGGCAAAAGACAGATTTTAATGAGTGGATCGGGAAAGCAAGCCTGATATTTACCATAATCTGTCGATTGGTAACTGAGTGCGAGTTTCTCGGCGCCGATCGGGACGCCGCGAGCATTGCATGTTTTGAAAGCGCCTGGCTGGAGGGGGCGAAGAGCATGCCGGTTCCCGGCCGCTCCACGGCACGCAAATTGCATCGTTAACTCGTAAGCCCACCGAAATTGGAAAAGCTGTAGCAAAGTGAGACAGACGGCAAATTTTCGACCGGTCGGCTTGGCCTCGATAGGGCTAGGCCATTATGCCGTTATTAACTCTGTGTGGGATGCCGCGCGCACGCTGCTGCACGATTGGCCGGTCGACGACGGCGAAGACTATTTCGAAGCCGTGAAGTCATGCCTGGATGCGATTATCGGCGATCTGCCGCCGGATGAGGTGCGGGCATCCTTTATCAGGGCTGCGCAGGAAGCCGGCATCGCCGTCATCGAAGCTGCCGACTGAACGCCCGTCTGATCCACTGTTCTCAACACCAGATCCCTTCGACTTGACTTTTTCGGGAGCAAGTCTAAATTAGAACAAAACAGGAACATTGGAGATGGTCATGACGCATACGGAACAGGTGATCGCCAACGCCCTAGCCCTTGTCGAAGCATCCCGTGCGGCGCGCGAGCGCGATCAGTTGCGCCGCGCTGCCTGGCAGAAAAAGGTCGAACTCAGCCGGCTGCTACCGCCCTTGCCGCGGCCGGTCCAATTGCCATTGGCGCTGAACTGATGCAGCCGGCAAAGATCCAGGAGCCAGATCCCGTTTGGCCGGATCCGGCTTGGCCTGATCGTGCCTGGGAAGTCGAAGCCGTGCTGGCCTGGCATGACGACAATGCCAAGGCGGCGATCCGCTCGCTGCTCGATGACTGCAAACATCTCCGCCAGCAACTGGCACTGGCGGAGCGGGCAATGAGCCGCGGGATGACCCGCGGCTGGACGCCGCGATACGAGCGCGACATCCTCTGAAACGTGCCGGCAGCATCGGAGCCCGCAGCGCGCGTCAGCCGCCTGTGGTCTCCGGATCGATCCGGGGCAACCGGCTGCCGGCGATGACGGCGCCGGTGAGCGTGATCGCCACCACGGCGCCGATCCAGGCGCCATACAGGCTCTGCCCGAGAATGACGCCGGCAAGGACCGGGGTAACGATGTCGGTGACGGCGACAAGCGACTGCGTTGCGCCCATGACCACGCCCTGACGTCGCCCGGGAACATGCACGGAGAGGGCTGCGGCGAACGTCGGCCGCGCCAGGGCCGCGCCGGTGCTGATGAGCAGCACTGAGAAGGCGAGGGTGGGGATATCGGCAGCGAGACCGGCGGCGACATAGCCGATCGCCAGAATGGCGAAGACCAGGACGATCAGGCCGCGTTCGGAGAAAGACGCGCCGAGCCATTTCAAAAGGAAAAGCTGAACGAAGATGTTGATCGCGCCGTCGGCGGTGAGCAGGTAGCCCAGTTCCTTCGGGCCGAAGGCATGCTCGTTCCAGCTGAACGTGTCCTGGAGAAAGACGGCGAGCTGGGAGCTGAACATGCCGTATGAGAAATAGTGGCAGAGAAGAACGACGATCAGCACGCGAATGACCGGCGAGGCGAGGAGGGTTCGAAAGGAAGTCTTCTCGCCGATCGCCCCGGCCTCTTCGCCGTCGTCGCCGAGCCGACCGGGCGGATGAGCGCCCCTCAGCCAGAGACCGGTGACGCAGAGGCTTGTCGCCGACAGGCCCAACGCCGCCCAAATCGGCGTGGTCAATGAGATGTCGGCGAGATAGCCGGAAAGGCTCGATCCGATCATTCCGCCAAGGCCGAGGCCGGCGCTCAGTAGGCCGATGGCCTGGCGCCGGGTGGCGGGGCTGCTGTTGTCGGCGGCATAGGCTGCCGCCGCAGAAAAATTGGCGGCGGTAAGCCCGAGCAGGATCCGCGCCAGCAGCACGAAGACGACGCTGCCGGCGAGCGCCAGCAGCAACAGGCTGACGAGTGCGCCGGCCCGGCTGGCGAGCAGGATCCTCTTGCGCCCGAAACGGTCGGAAAGCTGCCCGAGCCATGGCGCGGCAACGAACTGGCTGAGCGCTTCCGCACCGAGAACGAACCCGAGAAGCAGAGGTGATGCCCCCAGCTCCCTGAGAAAGAAGGGCAGGATCGGCAGGATGGCGCCGCTGCTGGCGGCATCGAGGCTGACGATGATGAAAGCCGGCAGCATCAGCCGCCAGTCAAGCCGCTGCGGCGCCACCTCTACGGCCGTGTCGGTCGAACACAGTTCGTCGCTCATCGGATTTGTCTCTCATTGACGGTAAAGACCGGCCGACGCGCGCGCCGACCCCAGCAATCCGCGCAGACGGGTGACGGCCCGGCGTTCGAACTGCAGACTTCATGGAGTTCCCGCGGCCTGGCGCTCAGGCATCATGCTCGAAACCGGCGTTTGCGAGATAGGCTTCCAGCGCCCAGGCATCGGCCGAGGCGACGATGGCGCCGATATAACCATCCGGGCGCACCAGCACCCAGTCTCCTGGGGCGAGAGCATAGGTCTCGCGGAAATGCCCGCCATTGTCCAGGAGATCGCCGCGCCGGCCGATCCCGTGGATGTCCAGCCCCGGGCGCGGCGGCACGGTGAGTTGCCCGACCTCATAGCCGAGCAGCGTCCAGTGGGTGCCCTTGAACAGGTCGAACAGACGCCTCGGCTGGCCGGCCGCACCCGCCAGCGGCGCGTCGGGCGCCCGGTCGCCGGCCAGCAGACCGCCGCGCCGCGCCGGCTTTTCCAGCGCGAGGGAAGATTCGGGATAGCCGATATCGAGCTGATGGACCTCGCGGCCGCGCCTGATGTCACCGCGCTTCAGCGCATCGAGAAGGCTGGTGGCAAGACCGAGCATCGCCGCCGCGATCGGGCGGCGCTCTTCCTCATAGCTGTCGAGCAGCGCATCCGGCGCGCCGCCGGCGACCGCCGCCAGCTTCCATCCGAGATTATAGGCGTCCTGCACGCTGGTATTGAGACCCTGGCCGCCGGTCGGCGGATGCGTATGGGCGGCATCGCCGGCAAGGAAGACGCGGCCAAGCCGGTAGCGGTCGGCAAGCCGGGCATTCATGTGGAAGGCCGACGCCCATGAAACCGAGTGGACGTGAATATCGTCGCGGCCGGTGCGCTCCGCCACCAGCGCGGTCAGACCCGCCGCGGAAAGATCGATCTCGCCTTCGGGCGGGATCGGTGCCTGGATCTGAAACAGCTCCGTTCCGGCGAGCGGGCAAAGCCCGATCTGCCGCTGCATGTCGCCTTCGCCGAACCGATGCCAGGCGTCGCGATCGAGACCCGTCAGCATGACGTCGGCGACGATGGCGCGCACGCCGAGCGTCCTGCCGGGAAAGCCGATATCAAGCGCGTGGCGCACGAAGCTGCGCCCGCCATCGGCGCCGACCAGCCAGCGCACGCGGATGGCTTCCTCGCCGGATTGGCTCTTGAGCCGTGCCGTCACGGCTGCCTTGTCCTGTTCGAAGCCGATGAGTTCGCATCCAAATTCTGGACGGTGCCCCAGCTCGATGAGGCGTTCCCGCATCGCGGCTTCAGTGAGGAATTGCGGCACCATCAGCGGAAGATGATAGGGCTCGGCCGGCGTCGGATCCTCGCGCAGCACGGCGTCGGACTCTGTGAAGCTTCCGTCGTCACTGTATTCCCGCTGCCGGGGATAGAGGCCGCCGAGTGCGACAATGCGGTCGAGGATGCCGAGATCCTCAAAGACCTCCTGCGTTCTTGGTTGGATACCCTTGCCGCGCGAGCCGCGGAACGGGTCGTTCAATTTCTCGATCAGGCGAAAGCTGACGCCGCGCCGGGCCAGCTCGATCGCCAGCGTCAGGCCGGCAGCACCGGCGCCTGATATCAGCACGTCGACTGTAGAATTCTGTGTCATCGCCATCTCCATGTGTGTATTATGCACATAATAGGAGAATCGATATGTCGTCAAGAAAAAGTGTGCATAATACACATATGTCGGAGAGGCTGCGTGAACTGCATGGGGCTTTGATCGAGATCGTCAGCGTCATGAACCGGCCGCAGCGCGACGAGCAGATGGTCCGCGAGGCGGGAATTTCGCTCGATCGTGCGCTGTTTCCGCTGCTGGTCACGGTGGAACGCCTCGGCCCGATCGGCGTGGTCGAGCTCGCCGACCGCGCCGGGCGCGACTACACCACCGTCAGCCGTCAGGTCGCCAAGCTCGAAAGCCTCGATCTGGTGGAGCGCCGGGGAAGTGCCGCCGATCGCCGCGTGCGCGAGGCGGTCATCAGCCCGAAAGGCAAGGCGATGACCGACCGCATCGACGTGGCACGCGAAAGGATCGGCCGCGCCATCTTCGAGCGCTGGGACGAGCACGACTTCAACGAGCTGGTGCGGTTGATGCGCAAGTTTGCAGAGGATATCAGCGGCGATACCGTCGGCAGCGCGTCGATCCCGCATGACGACAGCGAATGAAAGTGGAGCGTGCGAAGCCATTGCACCGGCCTGTCTGCAGTGCTTTTCTTGGCACCTCTGCAATTCAACGCTCTCCGGTGATTCCCAATGTTCGAAATTCTGTGGCGCGGCCTGGCGATCGGCGCCGGCGCAACCATCCTTATGGACCTTTGGGCGATCGTGCTCACCAAGGTCTTCGGCCAGACGCCGCCCAACTGGGCGCCGGTCGGCCGCTGGTTCTGGCATCTCCGCCGCGGCAAGGTCTTTCACGACAGCATCGCCGATGCCGAGCCCTATGCCAATGAACTGGCGCTCGGCTGGATCAGTCACTATGCCGTCGGCATTGTCTATGGCGTGATCTTTGCGCTCATCATGGGGCAGGGCTGGCTTGCCGCCCCGACATTCCTCCCCGCCTGGATCTTCGGCATTCTCACCGTCGGGGCAGGATGGTTCCTGCTGCAGCCGGGCCTCGGCATCGGCTGGGCCGCTTCGAAACATCCGACCCCGAACAAGGTGCGGTGCTTCAATCTGCTGGCGCATACGGTGTTTGCATTAGGGCTTTATGGGACGGCGTTGATTCTGCGCTGAGATTGCCAAAAACCCCTCCCCAACCCCTCCCCACAAGGGGGAGGGACTAAGCTGTGGTGTCCGGCGGCGACCGAAAGCAGAGTCGTATTGGCTGGTTGCCGTTCGACGGATTGATACGATAGAGTTTATGTGAAGCGGTGCCGCATCTTAGTCCCTCCCCCTTGTGGGGAGGGGTTGGGGAGGGGGCTTTTTGGTTCCCCGAAGCCCTATCTCATCGCGCCGCCCAATTGGCGCCGCGGCGGAAGATCGTCTTCATCTCAGGCACGTCGAACTCCTTGGCCTGATGGCCGAGCGAGGAATAGAAGACGCGGCCCTTGCCGTATTTGCGCTTCCAGACGACGGGCATGACGACGCCGTCGATCCAGTAGGCGTGGTCGCCGGTGAATCTGGTTGTTGCCAGCACCTCGTTCGAGGGGTCGACATGCATGTAATATTGCTCCGACGTATAGGGGAAATCGGCAATCCCCTCCACCAGCGGATCGTCCGGCCGGGTGATGTTGACGGTATATTCGATGATGTTGCCGGGGTGGGCCACCCACTGGCCGCCGATGATGAACTGATAGTCGACGGAGTCGCGGAAGGCATCGCCCGCGCCGCCGTGATAGCCGGCGATGCCGACGCCGCTCTCGATGGCGGCGGCGAGGTTCTTGACCTCTTCCTTCTCGATCTTCGACATCGTCATGATCGGCACGACGAGGCTGAGATCATGAACGGAAGGATCGGCAAGCGCCTCGGTGCCATGTTCGAGATAGACTTTGAAGCCGTCCTCCTCGAGCATGGTCTTGATGATTTCGGCGCATTCCTGCGGCTCATGGCCGCTCCAGCCGCCCCAGACGATCAGTGCTTCACGCATAGTCATTCCTCCTGAAATTATTTCGCCAGCCGTCCGTCGACGATGGATTGCGATAAGGGGGCAGGGCGCTCCACCGCCGTTGAGATCGCCACCGTCCGTCCGGTCGCAGATGCGGTGTGGAAGGCTTCCATGACCTCCAGCACATGCAGCGCCAGATCGCCGTTGGCGCGATGCGGCCGGTTGGAGCGGATCGCATGCGCCATGTCGGCGACGCCGAGCGAGCGATAATTGCCATCGGCATAGGGAGATGTGAGGGGCTGATCCTCGAATTGGCCGCCCTTCCTGAGATATTCGACAGGGCCTTCGAATTTGTTGGGATCGGGCACGATCAGGGTGCCCTCGGTGCCGTAGACCTCGAGCGGCACATGCTTGTGGCCGGCGACGTCGAAGCTCATGGCGATCTGGACGACGGCGCCGCCCGCAAAAGCCATCAGGCCGGCGACGTGGGTCGGCACATGCACGGGAATACGCTCGCCGTTGCGTGGTTCGCTTGATATCAGCCGTTCGGCCCGCGGCGTCGTCGCAAAGCCGGCCACTTGAGCGACCGGCCCAAGAAGATTGACGAGATCGGTGATGTAATAGGGACCCATGTCGAGCATCGGCCCGCCGCCGACTTCGTAATAGAAGGCGGGATTCGGATGCCAGCGCTCATGGCCTGGGCACATGAAGCTCGCCGAGCCGCCGACCGGCTGGCCGATGACGCCCTGGTCGATCAAGGCACGGGCCGTCTGATGGCCGCCGCCGAGGAAGGTGTCGGGGGCTGCGCCGATGCGCAAATTCCTGGCCCTGGCGGCTTCCGCCAATTTTTTCCCTTCCGCGAAATTAATCCCGAGCGGCTTTTCCGAATAGGTGTGCTTGCCGGCTTCGAGCGCCTGCAGCGCGACCGTGACATGGGCTTTCGGGATCGTGAGATTGACGATGATTTCGACCTTGGGGTCGGCGAAAAGCTCCTCGACCGTTCTGGCGGGAACGTTGAATTCACGCGCCTTGGCTTCCGCCAGTTCCCGGTTGAGATCGGCGACGCCGCGGATGTCGAGAATGGGAAAGGAGGCCATCGCTTTGAGATAGGCGCCCGAAATGTTGCCGCATCCGATGATGCCGATACCGACTCTTTCCATGAATTCCTCCATCTGATCGTGATTGTGACACCCGTCAGAGTGCCGGCCCGGTGGTGCTCCAGGGCGATTCGTAGAGTTCGTAGAGCGCCACCGCGGCGGCACCCTGCGCCCAGAAATCATCGCTCGAATCGTCGAAGACGAGTTCGCTCACCCCCTTCAGTGAGGGCGGAATGGCGAGCGCATAGGCGTCGCGCAGGCTGTTCAGGAATGGCTCGCCGAGCGCCAGGCTCGACCCGACAAGAATGACGCGCGGCGGCGCAAACAGCGTAACGATATTGGCGATGGTCAATCCCACCGCTTCGCCGGCGCGGATGGCGGCACCGATCAGCCGGTCGTCATCGGCCTTGATCAGGGCCTGGGCGTGCGTCATGCCGCGCCCGAGCCGGATCGCTTCGGCAAAACGCCCATCGGTCTGCTGTTCGCCGAGAATGGCGCTTTCGCCGGCCTGGCTGAACAGCCGCACCACGCCGTTCGGCCCCATGCCGAGCACGAGGTCGCCGAGATTGTGGCTGAGACCGCCGGCGCCGCGAAACAGGCGGTTGCCGTGCAGCACCCCGAGCCCCAGCGTCTGTTCCAATGAAATCAACACCATATCCTCGAAATCTCGGGCTTTGCCGAACCAGTGATGACCAAGGGTGATGGCATGCGCATCGCTTTCGACGATGGTCGGCGTCGACAGCCGCGTCGACATCTCGGCGGCGAAATTGACATTGGTGTCGCGGAAGATCGGGCTGCTTCTGATGTAGCCGGTGCGGTGCTCGA
The DNA here is from genome assembly GCF_002211295.1 of Rhizobium sp. N122. Classification (NCBI taxonomy): domain Bacteria; kingdom Pseudomonadati; phylum Pseudomonadota; class Alphaproteobacteria; order Hyphomicrobiales; family Rhizobiaceae; genus Rhizobium; species Rhizobium sp. N122. The sequence continues at coordinate 50,785 of NZ_LOKU01000009.1, forward strand.
TAACGCCGGGAAAGCCGAGGCAGACGCTGTCGACATCCTCGAGCGACAGCCCGGCATCGACGACGCAGCGCCGCACGCCATCCTCGACCAGATCGGCGATGACGCCGATCGGCTGCCGGTCGAGGCGGATCGGCAAAGCGAGTTTCGACAGCACGTCGCCGCGGAAATTGGTGACGACGAAGACCATCCGGTTGGCGGCGACCTTGCCCCCGACGACGCGGGCGGCGTCAGGATTGAGCTCCAGCGCCACGCGCGGCCTGCCGCGCACCGCCTCGTTGCGGATATCGCCTTCGTGGCGCGGCAGGATCAGCCCGTCGTCGAGCAGCGAGGCGGTGATGGCGGAAACCGTGGTGGTGGAGAGTTCGGTGCGTTCGCTGATCTCGATGCGCGAGATCGGACCATGGCGCCGGATGGTATCGAGCACGTTCAAGCGATTGATCGCGCGCATCAATTCTGGATCTGCGGTCTTCATGAAAAACTAGCCGGCATCGTTCGTTGGGCGGAACTCAATATTTTTAACGGGTTACGAAATAAATAGCAGGCAGTCCCGTGAGGCTGTCAAGCGCATTTGGTAAAAATAGCGGTAATTGGGTTGACATCCGGCAAAAGCTCCGTTGAATTAATCCGCATTGGGGAAAAATTGTGAGGATAGGTCCCCGGGAGGAAAATCATGAATTTTATGCTGAAGAACGCCGCTTTCGGCGGCAGGCGCATCGTATCCATGGCCGCGGCAGCCGGCATGTTGCTGGCGGGAGCGGGTGCCGCCTCCGCGACGACGGTGGTCAAATGGCTGCATCTCGAGCTCGACCCGAAAAACGTCGCGGCCTGGGAAGACATCGTCAAGAAATACGAAGCCCAGCATCCCGACGTCGACATTCAGATGCAGTTCCTCGAAAACGAGGCCTTCAAGGCCAAGCTTCCCACTCTGCTGCAATCCGACGATGTGCCGGATTTCTTTTTCAGCTGGGGCGGCGGCGTGTTGAAGCAGCAGTCCGAGACCGGCGCGCTGCAGGATGTGACGGCAGCGCTTGATGCCGATGGCGGCAAGCTGCGCAAGGCCTACACCCCGGCCTCGGTCGACGGCCTGACCTTCGAGGGCAAGACCTGGGCTATCCCCTACAAGGTCGGTCTGGTCAGCTTTTTCTACAACAAGGCGCTGTTTGCCAAGGCTGGCGTCAAGGCCGAAGACATCAAGACCTGGACTGATTTCCTCGCTGCGGTGAAGAAGATCAAGGCGGCCGGCATCGTGCCGATTGCCGGCGGCGGCGGCGAGAAATGGCCGATCCATTTCTACTGGAGCTATCTCGTCATGCGTGAAGGCGGCCAGAAGGTCTTCGACGCCGCCAAGAACGGCGAGGGCGAAGGCTTCCTCGATCCCGCCATCATCAAGGCCGGCGACGATCTCGCCGAACTCGGCAAGCTCGAGCCTTTCCAGCCCGGCTATCTCGGCGCCACCTGGCCGCAGACGCTCGGCGTCTTCGGTGACGGCAAGGCGGCGATGATCCTCGGCTTTGAAGCCACTGAGGCCAACCAGCGCAAGAATGCCGGCGACGGCAAGGGGCTTTCCTCAGACAATATCGGCCGTTTCGTCTTCCCGACGGTCGAGGGCGGCGCCGGCAAGCCGACCGATACGCTCGGCGGCCTGAACGGCTGGGCGGTCACCAAGAAGGCCTCCAAGGAGGCGCTGGATTTCCTAGCCTTCCTCACCAATGCCGAGAACGAGCGGGCGATGGCCAAATCAGGCATGCTTCTGCCCGTGGCCGTCGGCGCCGATGATGGCGTCGTCAATCCGCTGCTGGCCGAATCGGCCAAACAGCTTGCCGGTTCGACCTGGCATCAGAACTTCTTCGACCAGGATCTCGGTGCGGCCGTCGGCCGTGTCGTCAACGACGTTTCGGTGGAAATCGTCTCGGGCCAGATGAACTCCAAGGATGGCGCCCAGATGATCCAGGACGCTTTCGAACTGGAACAATAACCAGCGCCCGCAGAGCCTTCCCGGCGCTCTGATCAAGCGGAGCGCCGGCATTGCTGCCGACGAACGAAAGCAGGATCATGGCCAATATTTCAGTCCCCTCGATAACGACTGCCGCAAGGCCGGCACGCAGAGCCGCAAACAGCAGGAGTTCGGTCGCCCACGACCGGCTGGCAGTGCTCTTGCTCTTTCTGCCGCCGGCGCTGCTGCTGTTCACGCTTTTCGTCATCATGCCGATGGGCGAGGCGGCCTGGTACAGCCTCTACAAGTGGAACGGTTACGGTACGCCGACCGAGTTCATCGCGCTCCGCAATTTCCAGGTGCTGTTCCGCAACGCCGCCTTCACCCAGGCACTGGTCAATAATGGCCTGATTATCGTCATCTCGATCTGCATCCAGGTGCCGCTTGCGATCTGGCTTGCCACCATGCTCGCCCACCGCATCCCGGGCGTCGTCGGCTACCGGCTGATCTTCTTCCTGCCCTATGTGCTGGCCGATGTTGCCGCCGGCCTGATCTGGCGTTTCGTCTATGACGGCGATTACGGCCTGTTTGCCGCCGTTTCCAACTTCTTCGGCTTCGCCAATCCTTATGTGCTCGCCGACAAGGACGTGGCGATCTATGCCGTGCTCGGCGTCATCGTCTGGAAATATTTCGGCTTTCACATGATGCTGTTCATCGCCGGCCTGCAATCGGTCGACAAGAGCGTGCTTGAGGCGGCCGAAATCGACGGCGCCACTGGCTGGCAGAAATTCCGTTACGTCACGCTGCCGCTGCTCGGTTCGACCTTGCGTCTGTCCATCTTCTTCGCCGTCGTCGGTTCGCTGCAGCTCTTCGACATGATCATGCCGCTCACCGGCGGCGGCCCGTCCAACTCCACCCAGACAATGGTCACCTTTCTCTACACCTATGGCGTCATGCGCATGCAGGTGGGTCTCGGCAGCGCCGTCGGCGTCGTGCTCTTCATCATCTGCGTAACGCTCGCCTTCGGTTACAAAAGGATCTTCATGCGCCATGACTGATATGAGCTCTTCCATCCGCATGCGCGCCTCGACCCGCATCTACCTCTACGTGTCGCTGACCCTGATTGCCGCCATCGTGCTGATCCCGCTGCTGACGACGGCGCTCGGCGGCTTCAAGACGCTGGGCGACCTGCGCACCAATCCCTTCGGCCTGCCGACGGAATGGCAGTGGGCGAATTATACCGACATCCTGTTCGGCGAGCGTTACTGGCTGCAGATCGGCAATTCGCTGATCATTGCAGCGCTCACCGTGCTGCTGACGCTGATCGTCTCGTCGATGGCGGCCTTCGCCTTCGCCCATGTGCGCTTCTTCGGTTCGTCCTTCCTGCTCAATTATTTCCTGCTCGGGCTGATGTTTCCGGCAGCGACCGCGATCCTGCCGCTGTTCATCCGCATCCGCGATCTCGGCTTGTTGAACACCTATTGGGGCGTGGTGCTGCCGCAGGTGGCTTTCGGCCTCGGCATGAGCATCCTGTTGTTCCGGAACTATTTCCGCAACCTTCCGGAAGAATTGTTTCAGGCGGCCTTCGTCGATGGCTGCGGCTATCTCCGGTTCTTCTGGCATATCTCGCTGCCGCTCTCCCGGCCGATCGTCGCCACCGTCAGCATCATCTCCTTCGTCGGCAGCTGGAACAGCTACATCCTGCCGCTGATCATGCTGAACTCGGAATCGAAATATCCCTGGCCGCTCGGCATCATGGTCTATCGCGGCGAATACGGCACGGAATGGCAATTGGTGCTGGCCTTCATCACCCTGACCATCCTGCCGACAATCATCGTCTTCTTCGTCGCCCAGCGGCACATCATCGCCGGCCTGACCGCCGGCGCCGTCAAGTCTTGAGCCGAACTATTGGAGCTGCAATCATGGCATCCGTTTCACTGCACGATGTAACCAAGGCCTATGGCGCCGTCGACGTCATCCACGGCATTTCGCTTCATATCGAGGATGGCGAATTCGTCGCCCTGGTCGGCCCGTCCGGCTGTGGAAAATCGACGCTGCTGCGGATGATCGCCGGCCTCGAGGAGATCACCGATGGCGAGATCGCCATCGGCGGCAATATCGTCAACGCCATGACACCGCGCGAGCGCAACATCGCGATGGTCTTCCAGTCCTACGCGCTCTATCCGCATATGACGGTCGCTGAAAACATGGGCTTCAACCTGAAGCTCGCCGGCGTCGCCAAACCCCAGATCGAGGCCCGCGTTGCCGAGGCCGCCCGCATGCTCGATCTTGCCGCGCTGCTCGACCGCAAGCCGGCCCAGCTTTCCGGCGGCCAGCGCCAGCGCGTCGCCATGGGCCGCGCCGTCGTCCGCAACCCGGCCGTTTTCCTGTTCGATGAGCCGCTCTCCAACCTCGATGCGAAGCTGCGCGTGCAAATGCGCTCGGAGATCAAGACGCTGCACCAGAAGGTGAAGACGACCTCGATCTATGTCACCCATGACCAGATCGAAGCGATGACGCTCGCCGACCGCATCGTCGTGCTCAATCAGGGCAGGGTGGAGCAGTCGGGCACGCCGCTCGAACTTTACAAGAAGCCGGCCAACCTCTTCGTCGCCGCCTTCATCGGCTCGCCGGCGATGAACATGCTCGACGGCACGGTGGAGGGTCAAAACGGCGCGCCCGCCGCCCGCCTCGAAGACGGCACGGCGATCCGTATCGCGCCCGACCGCCGGGTCAGGCCCGGCCAGGCCGTCACCATCGGCCTGCGCCCCGAACATCTTATTCCCGGCCTGTCGGCCGGCACGCCGCTTGCCGGCCGCACCATGCTGGTGGAACCCACAGGCGCCCAGACCCATGTGGTCTTCGACCTCGCCGGCCAGCAGGTGACGGCCATCGTCGACGGCGAATACCCAGCCCGCTACGGCACGGTGTTCGAGGCAAGTATCGCCAGCGACCAAGTGCATGTCTTCGATCGTGGCAGTGGGGTGGCTCTGTAGGAGAGAGGCGTTGGGGCAGGGACTGTCCTCGGCCAAAGAGATTGCCGACATCGGCCTCTCATCCGCCTGCCGGCACCTTCTCCCCACTTGCGGGGCGAAGGGGATATGCCGCGACCTCTCCGTTCCTCGCTGAGCGTTCGCGGGGCACGTCCCCCCGCCCCGCAAGCGGGGAGAGGGCTAGGGTGAGGGGCAAATCGCGGGTTAGAACGGCCATTGCACAGGGCCGAGGATGATGCCTACAAGGAGCGAGCTGTCGTCCTCGGTCGGCGATTACTCCGCCGCGATCCGTTCGACGCCGTTGGACTGGACGATCTTTTCCAAGAGCGTCAGCTCCTCCTGGGTGAGATCCGTCAAAGGCGGCCGCACCGGGCCGGGGTTCTGGCCGAGCACCCGCAGCCCGGCCTTGATGATCGAGACGGCATAACCTTTCTTGCGGTTGCGCAGGGCGACGAAGGGGAAGAAGAAGCTCTTCAGGATCTCGTCGACGGTTGCCTGGTCGCCGGTGCGAAGGGCGCCGTAAAAGCGCTGGGCCAGCGCCGGGACGAAGTTGAAGACGGCCGAGGAATAGGTCGTCACGCCGGCGGCGAAATAGGCCTGGGCGTAAACCTCATGGGTCGGCATGCCGCCGACATAGACGAGGCGGTCGCCCAGCAGGGTGGTAATCTCGATGACCTTGTCGACATCGCCGACGCCGTCCTTGAAGCCGATCAGGTTCGGGCATTCCTCGGCGAGCCGCGCGATGCTTTCGGCGGTCAGGACGGCGTTGTCGCGGTTATAGACGATGACGCCGATGCCGACCGATTGGCATACCGCCTTGACATGTGCGATCAGGCCGGCCTGCTCTGCAAACATCAGGTAGGGCGGCAAAAGCAGCAGCCCGTCGGCGCCTGCCTTTTCGGCCGCCTTGGCGATTTCAATGGCGAGCGACGTGCCGTAGCCGGTGCCGGAGATGATCGGCGTCTTGCCGGCCGAAGCCTTTGCAGCGCGGACGACCTGCGGGATTTCGGCCGGATTGAGGGAGAAGAACTCTCCCGTGCCGCCGGCGGCAAACAGTGCGGCCGCGTCATACCCCGAAAGCCATTCGACATGACGGCGGTATTTTGCCTCGTCGAATGTGAGCTGATCGTCGAAATGCGTCACCGGAAACGAGAGCAGACCACTGCCGACGGCCTTCTTCAATTCAATCGGGTTCATCATGAAAGTCCTGTTCCTTACTTGTTGAAAATTAGCCGTCTCAGGCGCTTTCGAGCGTCTGCAGAAGGGCCGCGATATAGCCGTAGCAGTAGGCGAATGCGGTGGCGGAAGGGTCCTTGCCGCTGACGGTCGGCACGTGATCGGGCATCAGCATGTATTTGAAACCGACTTCCTTGTAGATCTTCGCCGAGCGGACCATGTCCATGTCGCCCTCGTCGGGGAAGGTCTCCATGAAGGAGAGCTTGCCGCCGCGGATGTTGCGGAAATGAACATTGAAGATCTTGTTGCGCTCGCCGAACCAGCGGATGACGTCGTCGATCTCCTTGCCGGGATTGTCCAGCATCTCGCCGATCGAGCCCTGGCAGAAGTTGAGGCCGTGATAGGGGTTTTCCCGCATCAGCACGAATTTCTTCAGGCCTTCGACGGTGCCGAGCACCCGCGTGACGCCGCGAAAGCCCGGCGGCGTATAGGGATCGTGCGGATGGCAGGCGAGCCTGACGCGGTTGCTTGCAGCGACCGGCACGACCCGTTCGAGGAAATAATCGATCCGTTCCCAGTTTTCGTCTTCGGAGAGCACCCCGGCAAGACCGGGTGCTGCCTGCTGATCGGTCTTGTCCCAGCGGAAGCTGGCATTCATCGAGCCGCCGCGTCCCGGTTCATCGGGGGTGCGGGGAATGCCGATCAGGTTGAGATTATATTTGACCGCCGGAATGCCGGCCGCCGCGGTATCTTCGATCAGCTTGCAGACGGCGTCGATCTGCCTGTCGCGCTCCGGGCCGGCGAGCAATATATCCGGATAGGACGCTTTCTCGATCGGCTGCGAGGGCAGCGGCAGCTGGATCATGTCGAGGATCAGGCCGAAGCTTTCGACCTTGTCGCGATGGCGCTCGAGGTCGGAAAGCGTCCAGCTGCTCGGTTCTCCCGGCGGGTCGGCATTGATATGCTTCACACCCAGTTGCGCGAAGATGCGATAATCGTCGTCGTCCCGCGCGGCGACCTGTGTTCCCAGATACATTTGAGTCTCTTTCGAAATTACACAATGTCATATGACATAATATGAATTTTGAAGAGAGTCGAGCCCTATTGCTGCTCGGCGAGCATCCGGTAGCGGCGTTGGCTCGCCATCATATGCGCGCGCATCGCCTGGCGGGCGCGATCCGGATCCTGATCGGCGATGGCCGAGAGGATTTCGACGTGTTCGGCATAGACCTTCTGCAGGTAGTCGCGGTCATTGGCTTCGGGCAGCGTCGGAAACTGGCCGCGGGGAATTGATTTGGGGCCGAATTGGCGCAGGACATCGACATAGAATCGGTTGTTGGTGGCGGCGGCGATCGCCATATGGAAGGCGTAATCGGCCTCCACCGTTTGCTGTCCGGTTTCGATCAGGTTCGCCATACGGCGGTTGGCCTCACGGATGGCGGCTTCCTGCTCGGCGGTGCGGCGATAGGCGGCAATCGCCGCCGCTTCACCCTCGGCAGCCATGCGAAACTCTAGCAATTCAAGGGTTTCGGGGATGCTTTTGATTTCCACCGGCGTCAAGGGCAGCACCGATTGAGATTTCGGATCCGCGACAAACACCCCTTTGCCCTGGATCGGCTTGACGAAGCCGGCCGACCTGAGGTCGGCGATCGCCTCGCGCACCACGGTGCGGCTGACGCCGAAGGTTGCTTCAAGCTGCGGCTCGGTCGGCAGCTGGTCGCCGACCCGCAGCATCCCCGTCTCGATCTGCGCCCGCAGCTGATCGATGACCTGCTGTGCCAGTCTTTCTCGCCCACGGCTGAGTGTCGTCATTTTTCTGTTCCCCAATCCCTTTGCACTCAAGTCTCCCGCTCGGGTCTTGTCAACCGTATCAGACTTCGATAGATCATAATACGACATACGGGCGACATAATATGTCTTCTATAGTAATTCACGGAGGAGCGACAATGAAGCATTTTTCTAAAGGCCTGTTCGTCGGCGCCGTTTTCGGCGCGCTGACGATGGCTGCCCCGCAGCTGCAGGCTGCCACGCCGCAGGACCAGCTGGTGATCGGAACATCGCTGGCCCAGGTTCTGTCCCTCGATCCGCAGCAGGCGACCGAGGGCAAAGCCGTTGAGATCATGTCGAATCTTTACGACCGGCTGGTCGCCAGCACGGCGGACGGAAAGATCCTTCCGCAGCTGGCGGAAAGCTGGAAGGTTGACGACAAGGGCATCACCTTTACGCTGCGCAAGGCCAATTTCGCCTCCGGCAACCCGGTCACCTCGAAGGACGTCGTCTATTCGCTGGGGCGGCTCTTGAAGATGGATCAGGCCGCAGCCGCCAACCTGAAGCGCGTCGGCTACGACAAGAACAATGTCGACAAGCTCGTCAAGGCGGTCGACGACCAGACGGTGCGTATCGATCTTTCCGACCAGGTGACGGCGGAGCTTCTGCTCTACCGGCTGACGACGACCACCACCAGCGTGGTCGACAGCGTCGAGGTCGAAAGCCACGCCGTCGACAATGACTATGGCAATGCCTGGATGCGAACGCATTCGGCCGGTTCCGGTCCATTCACCCTCAACCGCTGGTCTCCGAACGAGTTGGTCATTCTCGACGCCAACAAGGGTTATGTCGACGGCGCTCCGAAGATGCGCCGCGTCATCGTCCGCCATGTGCCGGAAAGCCAGGTCGAGCGGCTGATGCTGGAGCGCGGCGATATCGATATTGCCAGTGCGCTGACGGCCTCCGATCTCGCGACATTCCAGGTCAAGCAGGGCTTCGCCATCCAGCGCATTCCGACAGGCGGCTTCTACGTGCTGTCGATGAATGCCGGCAACCAATACCTCTCCAACCCCAAGGTCCGCGAGGCGATTGCCTACGGCATCGACTACAAGGGTATCGAGAAGACGATCATGGGGCCGTACGGACGGGCGAGGACCGTGCCCGTGCCGGAGAATTTCGAATATGCGATCCCGAGCCCGGATTGGCAGCTCAACGTCGAGAAGTCCAAGCAACTGCTGGCAGAGGCGGGTTATAAGGACGGCTTCTCGCTGACGCTGAAGACCATCGCCCAGACACCGCGCATCGATCTTGCCACCGCCATCCAGGCTTCCCTTGCCCAGGTCGGTATCAAGATCGACATCCAGCAGGGCAACGGTTCCGAAATCATCGCCGCCCATCGCGCCCGGGATTTCGATCTGCTGATCCCGCAGACCAGCGCCTACATGCCGAACGTGCTCGGCTCGATGGAGCAGTTTTCCTCCAATCCCGACAACTCGAAAGAGGCCAACAATGCCGGCAATTTCGTCTGGCGCTCGGCCTGGGATATTCCCGAGCTGACGGCGCTGACGGCGAAAGCATCGATGGAGCCGGACGCCAAAAAGCGCGGCGAACTCTACGTGCAGATGCAGAAGATGTTCGTCGAACAGAAGCCTGCCGTGCTGCCGATGTTCGAGCGCTTTGAGCCGATCGTCCTGACCGGCAAGGTCCAGGGATATGTCGGACATCCGTCTCAAATGACGCGTCTCGAGAACGTGACCAAGGTCGAAACCCAGTAAGACTCGAGAGGACAGCCGATCATGAAGGAACTCTCCGTAGCCGAATTTGGCCGACGCCTGGCGCATTTGCTGGTCAGCCTGTTCATTCTTCTCTGTGTGACCTTCGTGATCGGCCGCGTCCTGCCCACCGATCCGGTCGGCGCGATCGTCGGCGAGCTCGCCGATCCCGCCGCCTATGCAGCGATGCGGGCCCGTCTCGGGCTCGATCTGCCCATCTACCAGCAGTTCTTCCTTTATCTGAACGGGCTGGCGCATGGTGATTTCGGCACTGCCGTGCTCACCGGCAATCCGGTCTCGTCGGACCTCGCCCAGGCGTTTCCGGCGACATTCGAACTGGCGACGTTGGCGGTGATCATCTCGACATTCGTCGGCGTGCCTCTCGGCCTTGTCGCGGCTTTGTTTCGCGACAGCTTCATCGACAAGATAGCCCGGGTGGTGGCGCTCGTCGGGCATTCGATCCCCGTCTTCTGGTTCGGCATCGTCGGGCTGGTCATTTTCTATGCGGGCCTCAACTGGGTCGGCGGGCCGGGCAGGATCGATGTCTTTTATGAAGGCCTCGTCACGCCGCAGACCGGCCTGTTGCTGATTGACAGCCTGCTGCAGGGCGAGACGGAAATCTTCTGGAATGCGCTCGGACATATCATTCTGCCCGCGATCATCCTGGCCTATGCGGCGATGGCCTACATCACCCGCATGACTCGCAGCTTCACCCTGGAGCAGTTGAGCCAGGACTATGTCATCGCCGCCCGTGCCAAGGGTGTGAGCCCCTTCGGCACGATCTGGCGCCACGTCCTGCCGAACATCGCGGTGCAACTCATCACCATCCTGGCGATTTCCTATGGCGGGCTGCTGGAAGGCGCTGTCGTGACCGAGATCGTCTTCTCCTGGCCGGGCATCGGCCAATACATGACGAACGCCCTCATGATCGGCGACATGAACGCCATCGTGGCCGGCACCATCATCGTGGGATTCATCTTCATGCTGTTAAACTTCCTCGCCGACGTCGCTTACGCCGTCTTCGATCCGCGCATGCGGGAGGCGGCCCGATGAGCGACGCCATCCACGCCGACATTCAGATCCACCCGCCAAGTGTCGCGACCCGCGTCGCGGCCTCATTTGCGCGCGCCGGCCGCAAATTGGCCGCGGAACCGCTTGGCCTTGCCGGCTTCGTCATTCTCGGCCTGCTCTGCCTCATCGCGATCTTCGCGCCGATTCTGGCGCCTTATGATCCGGTCGTGCAGTCGCTCGGCGATGCCTTGCAGGCCCCGAGCCTGGCGCATTGGGCCGGTACCGACGAATTCGGCCGCGACATTCTGAGCCGCCTGATCTTCGGCACGCGCATCACCATCCAGACGGTGCTGTCGATCTCGCTGATCGTCGGCCCGATCGGCCTGCTGATCGGCGTTGTCGCCGGCTTCTTCGGCGGCCGCACCGATGCGTTGCTGATGCGGGCGACCGATATCGTTCTGTCTTTCCCGTCGCTGATCCTGGCGCTGGCCTTTGCCGCCGCACTCGGCGCCGGCCTGACCACGGCAATTATCGCGATCTCGCTGACCGCATGGCCGCCGATCGCCAGACTCGCCCGCGCCGAGGCGCTGGTCGTCAGAAATGCCGATTATGTGGTCGCCGCCCGCCTTTACGGCGCGTCGCCGATGCGCATCCTGCTGCTCTATATCGCCCCCATGTGCATTCCGTCGGTGATTGTCCGGCTGACGCTCAACATGGCCGGCATCATCCTGACGGCGGCTTCCCTCGGCTTTCTCGGCCTCGGTGCGCAACCGCCGGCGCCGGAATGGGGGGCGATGATTTCCAACGGTCGCAAATTCATGCTGGATTACTGGTGGGTCGCCGTCATGCCGGGGATCGCCATTCTTCTCACCAGCCTTGCCTTCAACATCGCCGGAGATGCTCTGCGCGACATTCTGGATCCCCGCCATGCCAGATCGTAAAATGCAGGATCATGATCTGCAGCCGGTTCTCTCCGTCCAAGGATTGACCGTCCGCTTCGGGCGAGGTGCCGTGCCCGCCGTATCCAATGTCAGTTTCGACGTCGGGCGCGAACGCGTCGGCATCGTCGGCGAATCCGGTTCCGGAAAATCGACGACGGGCCGCGCGATCATGCGGCTGCTGCCGCCGGCAGCGGTGGTTTCAGCCGAACGCCTCGATCTCGGCGGCGATCCGTTGCTTCCCAAGAGCGAGCGGCAGATGGGCGCGCTTCGCGGCAAGGACATCGCGCTGATCATGCAGGATCCGCGTTATTCCTTGAACCCGGTGCTTTCGATCGGCAAGCAGATCGCCGAGGCCGCACGCCTTCACCTCGGTCTCGGCAAGGCCCCGGCGCAAGACGCCGCCCGCGCCATGCTGGAGCGCGTGCGCATCAGCGATCCGGACCGGGTCATGGCGCTTTATCCGCATCAGATATCGGGCGGCATGGGCCAGCGCGTGATGATCGCCATGATGCTCTTGGCGCGGCCGAAGCTGGTCATTGCCGACGAACCGACCTCGGCGCTCGATGTCAGCGTCCGCAAGGACGTGCTGTTGCTGCTCGATGAACTGGTGCGCGAGAACAATTCCGGCCTGCTGTTGATCAGCCATGACATTCGGATGGTGGCAGCCTTCTGCGAACGGATCATCGTCATGTATGCCGGCCGCATCGTCGAGACGCTGACCAGTCTGGAAGAGGCCCGCCATCCCTATACCCGCGGGCTGATAGCCGCATTGCCCGACCCGAAGAAGCCGGTTCGCCGGCTGGCGGTACTCGACAGGGCGAAACTCGATCTGGAGACGGCGCAATGATCAATGTCCGCGACCTCGATGTCGTCTTTGCCTCCGCCAAATCCAGCAACCATGTCGTCAGGGGTATCAGTTTTCAGGTCAGGCAGGGGGAGACGCTCGGTATTGTCGGCGAATCCGGCTGCGGCAAATCGACGGTGCTGCGTTGCCTTGCCGGCATGGAGACCGGCTGGACCGGGCAGATCGAACTCGGCGGCAAACCGATCGGCAAGCAGCGCTCCCGCGAGGAGCTGAAATTTGCCCAGATGGTCTTTCAGGATCCGTATGGATCCCTGCATCCGCGCCATCGCATCGGCACCGCTTTGGCCGAACCGCTGCGCGCCATGGGCCATTCGGAGATCTGGTCGAAGGTCGAAAAGGCGTTGATTCAGGTCGGCCTGCCGGCAAGCTTCGCCAATCGTTTCCCCCATGAACTTTCCGGCGGCCAGCGGCAGCGCGTGGCGATCGCCCGGGCGCTGATCCTCTCGCCGCCCATCCTGCTGCTCGACGAGCCGACATCGGCGCTCGACGTCTCGGTCCAGGCCGAAATCCTCAACCTGCTGGCCGATCAGCGCGAGGAAAAGGGCCTGACCTATCTGCTCGTCAGCCACGACCTCGCGGTCATCGCCCATATGTGCGACCGGGTGCTGATCATGAAAAACGGCGGCTTTGTTGACGAGCTGACCAAGGCGGATCTGCAGGCGGGCACCACGCATGACGCCTATGCGCGCGAGCTATTCGAGGCGAGCTTTATCGAGGCTTGATATTTCGCGCTGCTGCGCCGCTGACGGCTGCAACACTGCCCCTTTCCACAAGATGGCAGGAAAGCTCGACCCGCCGCCGCGGCATCGCGAGGCCGAGCATCATATCACGCAGCAGATCGAGCGCGGTGGCGCCGAGTTCGCGCATCGGGATATGCACCGTCGAAAGGGGCGGATTGAGAAAGGCCGATTGCGGCAGGTCGTCTATGCCCATGACGGAGATATCCTGCGGCACGGCATAGCCCATTGCCTGCAATCCGTGCACGGCGCCGGCGGCAAGGCTGTCGCCGGCCGTCAGGACAGCGGTGAAAGAGAGGCCTTTGTCACTCACAAAACGGGTGAGGGTCTCGGCACCCAGTTCCGGCAGCCAGTCGTCGACCTCGAGCACCAGATCGGCATCGGCCGTCAGCCCATGATGCTGCAGGGCATCGCGCCAGCCCTCCAGGCGCCGCTCGATCGTTCGCCGTCCCGGCCGCAGCATGAACAGGATGCGTTCGTGCCCCGCCTTGATCAGGTGCTCGGCGGCGATGAAGGCGGCCGAACGGTTGCAGGGCGTCACGCTGGAAAGCCGCATATAGGGATCGTCGCTATTGACGAGCACCACGGGCTTTCCGAGACTGGCGGCGGCGGCCAGCATATCTTCCTCGTCGACGGTCAGGATCAGCATGCCGCCGAAACCCGGATCATCGCGCATCTCGGCGATGACACGGGCTTCGTCGGCCTTGTCGGCGACCGGACGCATCGCCATCTCGATGCCGAGAGCGGCTGCCCGCGCATTCAATCCTTCGAGCACATAGAGCGTGAACTGGTTGCGGACATAATCGATCATCGCCGCGCCGGAGGCGACCAGCATGACCTTCTTGCCGGCAACGCTGGCCGGCAGGGCGTAGCTGACCGCACTTGCCGTTTCCAGCACCAGCTTGCGGATTTCGGGCCTCACACCCTTTTCGCCGGCAAGCGCCCGCGACACGGTGCTGATCGAGACGCCGCATCGCGCGGCGATGTCGTCGAGACGCGTGCGCCTGCCTTTTTTCTCCTCTGCCCCCATGTAGTTCTCCTCGCTCCCATGCCTTTATGCAAAAATCTTTCAGATTGCGCAAACGGAATGCCTATGCACAATTGGCCAAGAGGAGTCCGCGACAAGCGACAGAGCAGGGAGGCTTTGAAGATGCGGTTTGACGGCCAGTCCACGCGTCGGTGTTTCCGACGACTCGCGGCTCGAACGAGCTGAAGCATGACCACTGAGAAATCCCATCTTCGCCGCGCCACCGGCAAGGAGAGCCCGATCGTCTACTGGCAGCTCGGCCACCTCTCGCAGGCGCGCTACGACGTCGCCGACCGGCCGATGGAAGGCAGGATGGATCCGTTTTTCTTCGTCACCAAGACGAAGAACTTCATCCCGCACGAATATCCCTGCCGCACCGAATTCAAAAAATCCTTCTCCGGCCAAAGACCGCAGCCGACCGCCGAGTTCGAGCCCGTCCGGTGGTGGCTGCCCTTTGCCTCTCCGCGTGTCGATCTCTCCGGCTTCTGGTTTCGCCCGACCCGCATCGGCTGCTGGGCGCGCACCTTCCTCGATGCCCGCTCGGCCGGGCTCGCCAAGCTTCGCCTGTCGACCTGCGGCGGCGCGATCCTCTTCGTCAACGGCCGCGAGCAGGGCTTCATGGCGCCTTACGAGCGCAATCTGGAAGCCCAGCAGAGCTTCGAAGTCGAACTTTCAGCCGGACTCAACGAGATCCGCATCTATTTCGACGATTTGGCCGAGCGCGACGCCCGTTTCTATTTCCAGCTGGATTATCTCTACGGGCCGGAAGTCGAAACATCGCTTCCCGTTCCGATCGCCGCCGATGCTGCGAACGGGCTGGAGGCGATCCTCGAAGGCATGCGCTTCGACCGCACCGCCTATCTCGGCGAGGACGTGACGATCCTGTTTCCCGCGCCGCTGCCGCTGGGGCTGAGCTGTCATGTCGAGGTCGAAGGCGACTTCATGTCGGTCGAGCGGTTCGAGTATGATTTCGCACTGGAGAAGGGCGCAACCAGGCTGGAACTCGGCTCGTCCGCGCGCATGCCCGCCGATTTCCGCCATTTCCGCATCAGCTTCAAAACAGGCGAATTTTCGCTCGGCCGCACGCTCGGCGTCGAGATCTGTCATCCCGAACGCCAGGGGCCGGCGCCGGCTGCGCTGGAAGATCGGATCGACGAGGCGCTTGAAGAAGTCGCCGCCCATTCCGAGCCCGATACGGTCTGCGCTTTCGCCCGCCTCGCCCTGGGGCAGGGCGGCGAGCAGACCGAGGCGATGATCTCGGCCATGCTGCCCGTCATCGAGGATTGTCACGACTGCGCCGATTTCGTGCTGGTGCCGCTGCTGTTTGGCTATACTCGCTGGAGCGATCTGCTGTCGCAAGATCTGCGGCAGAGGATCGAGCATGCGGTTCTCAATTACCGCTATTGGATGGATGAGCCGGGCAACGACGTTCAGTGGTATTTTTCGGAAAACCACGCGCTGCTCTTCCACACCGCCGCCTATCTCGGCGGCAGGCTTTTCCCCGACGCCGTCTTCGTCCGCTCCGGCCGCACCGGCGCCGAGCAGATGAAGGTCGGCGAAGAGCGTGTCCGCGCCTGGCTCGATCATTTCGAGCGCTGGGAAATGGCCGAGTGGAATTCCGTTCCCTATTTCCCGATCGACCTCAAGGGCCTGACGGCGCTTGCTGCCTGCGCACCGGATCATACGATCCGCGCCCGGGCGAATGCCAGCATCGTCCGCCTGATGGAGATCGTCGCTCGCTCGGCCCATCAGGGCATGCTGACCGGCAGCCAGGGCCGCTCCTACGAGCATACGCTGCGCCCCGGCCGCTCCGTCGAACTGTCGGCCATTTCTAGGCTGCTCTGGGGCCGCGGCTGGTACGGGCGTCGCGTTCACGCCTTGCCGCAGCTTGCCGTCTGTATCCGCGATCACGGCCTGCAATTCCCGAAAGCGCTTGCTGCGATTGCCATGCACGACGCCGACGAGGCGCAGGAATGGACCTTTTCCCAGGGCGAGAACCGTTTTGCCGCCCTCTATCACTACAAGACACGCGATACCGCCCTCGGCACCATCGCCCATTATCGCCCCGGTGCCTGGGGATATCAGGAGACGGTGCTGCATCTGCGCCTCGGCGACCGGCCGGAAGCCCAGATCTGGATCAACCATCCCGGCGAAACCATCCAGTTCGGTTACGGCCGGCCGAGTTTCTGGGGCGGCTGCGGAACGCTGCCGCGCGTCCATCAATATCGCGATCTCGCCATCCTCGATTTCGACATCCACGAGGGCCAGCCGGATTTCACCCATGCCTGGTTCCCGCTCGAAGCCTTCGACGACACGATGTTCGAGGGCAATCTGGCGCTCGCCCGTTCCGGCAATGGCCTTGCCATGCTGATCGGCAACGGGCCGCTGGAGCCGGTGAAGCATGGCCCAACGACGGACGTCGAACTGCGCCTCGCCGGCCGCAACGGCCGCTGGATCGTCCGTCTCTCCGATCACGGGCGCGAAGGCGGCCTTGACGGCATGCGGGCACGTTTCGCCACGCTGGCAGCCCGCCGCGACAATGACGGCGCATTGATCGTCATCGATCCGGATTATGGTCAGGTCGTCTTCGAAGAGGACGGCACCGTGCGCGCCGAAGGCCGTATTCTTCGGCCGTCGGACTGGTCGGTGGGGGGAGACGCGGTACATCTTGAGATGTCAGGCAGGCAGCCTCGGCGCGCCGCTTCGTAGACGACGTGTCCGGGCAGGTGGAGGACCGACCGGGCCTGCTGCATAATTCCTTAAATCGGAATCGATTTTATGCAGCAATTCAAAGTGTTACAGCGTCCTTTACGCGTCCGAAAAGACGCGCGGCGCTGTAGGACTTCATCGGTTAAGAGGAGGAGAAAATGACCAGAATGAAATCGATCGGCGCGGCTTTGGCCGCGGTTCTTTTGAGCTCCGTTGGCGCCCATGCTGGCGACGTGCGCATCATGTGGTATTCCGATGGCGGCGAAGGCGCTGTCATCAAGGACTTGCTCTCGCGTTTCTCCAAGGCCAATCCGGACGTCAACGTCATCCTCGACGAGGTTTCCTACGACGTCGTCAAGGAACAGCTGCCGGTGCAGCTCGAAGCCGGGAAGGGGCCTGATATCGCCCGCGTCACCAATCTGAAGGCGCAGGCCCAGCACTGGCTCGATCTTCGCCCGCTGCTCGCCGATGCGAAATATTGGGACGACAATTTCGGCGCCCAGGCCGACTGGATGCGGCCCGACGGCTCGAATGCCATCACCGGTTTCATGACCCAGCTGACCCTGACCGGCGGCTTCGTCAACAAGACGCTGTTCGAGCAGGCCGGCGTCGAACTTCCCGGCCCGAAGGCGACCTGGGATGATTGGGCGGCGGCCGCCAAGAGGGTCGCCGACAGCCAGAAGGTCTTTGCCATGGCGATCGACCGCTCCGGTCACCGCGTCTCCGGCCCGAACATTTCCTACGGCGCCAACTACATCGCCGCCGATGGCAAGCCGGCGCCGATCGACCAGGGCTCCAAGGAATTCCTCAGCCGCTTCGTCAAGTGGAACGAGGAGGGCATCGTCAACAAGGATGTCTGGGTCAGCGCTGCCGGCACCACCTACCGTGCCGCCGCCGAAGACTTCATCAATGGCGGCCTTGCCTATTATTACTCGGGCAGCTGGCAGATTTCGGCCTTCGCACAGAAGATCGGCGACAGCTTCGACTGGGTCATGGCGGGAAGCCCCTGCGGCACGGCCGCCTGCACCGGCATGCAGGGTGGCGCCGGCCTCGTTGCCGTCAAATACACCCAAAACCCGAAGGATGTCGCCAAGGTGATGGATTACCTCGCAGGCGCCGACGTGCAGAAGGAATTCGCCGAGCGCAGCCTGTTCATTCCGGCGCATAAGGGTGTTGCCGCAGGCCAGATGGACTTCAAGACCGACAATCCGCATGTGCAGGCGGCGCTGAAGGCCTTCGTCGAATCGGCGGCTCAGACGGCGGCACCGGCGATGAAACTGCCGGGCTGGAAGTGGTCGGACGCCTATTACAGCGCCATCGTCGCCCGCATCAGCCAGGTGATCGCCGGCGAAATGAAGCTCGACGACGCCTATGCCCGTATTGACGAAGACATCAAGGCCAAGGTCGGCGCCAACTGACGGACGAACGGATGGCGGAAAAGACGGTTTCTTCCGAACCGCCGGCAAAGGCCGGCCCTCGGCAGGCGCTCGCAGCACCTGTCCGGCTTGTCATGGGGATCGTCGATATTCCCATGCGCGCCTGGCAGAAGCTGACGGGGCTGAACGGCATGGCGGGCGTCTTCCTGGCGCCCAACATGCTGATCTTCAGCGTCTTCGTGCTCCTGCCGCTGGTCATCAACTTCCTCTATTCGACGACGAGCGGCAGCGGCATCTTCCTGCAGAACAGGACCTATGTCGGCGCCGAGCAGTACCACATCCTGTTCGACTGCCGTTCCTATCTCGACCCTTCGACCTGCGCCGCCGACACCTTCTGGGCGGCCGTGCGCAACACCGGCGTTTTCGTCGTCTTCCAGGTCTCGGCGATGCTGATCGCCGCGCTGGCAACGGCCTTGATTCTCAACCGCGAGCTTTCCAATCGCGGCTTCTGGCGCGCCGTCTTCTTCTTCCCGGTGCTGCTGTCTCCGGTCGTCGTCGGCCTGATCTGGAAATGGATCCTGCAGCGCCAGGGTCTGCTGAACTATGCGTTGAGCCCCTTCGGCTTCGAGCCGTTCTCCTGGCTCAGCGATCGTTTCTGGGCCTTCTTCTTCGCCGTCTTCGTCTCGGTCTGGGCGCATATGGGCTTTTACGCGCTGATCCTGCTCGCCGGCCTGCAGGCGATCCCGAAGGATCTCTATGAGGCGGCAGCGATGGACAAGGCGAGCCCGACCCGCATCTTCCGGCGCATCACCTTGCCGCTCTTGATGCCGAACCTCATCGTCGTCCTGGTGCTGGCGCTGATCCGCGCCGTGCAGATCTTCGACGAGGTCTTCGTGCTCACAGGCGGCGGGCCGGGCACCAGCACCATGTACATCACCCAGTATATTTACGAGACGGGCTTTGCGAGTTCCTTGCGCAATCCGGGGCTTGCGTCGGCCGCCTCGATCCTGATGGGCATCGTGCTCGTCATCCTGACGCTGGTCCAGCTCGCCGCCAGCAGCCGCAATGAGAAGAGAGGGAAACGCCAATGAGCGCTGTCGCCACCTTTCTTCTGCGCCGCCGCGGCCGCGGCTGGCACTGGACCGACGTCGTCACCTGGATCTGGCTGATCTCCGGCGTTTTCCTGATGTTCGGCCCGGCCGTCTGGCTGGTCTTTTCCTCCTTCAAGACGCCGGCCGCCCTTGCCGAATTCCCGCCGTCCTTCCTGCCCTATGTCACCGAACAGGCTGTGGTGCCCGGACACGACAAGCCCTTGCCGCTCTATACCGTGACGATGCCGGATGGCAGCAGCCGCGTGCTCGCCGAAGTCCGCCGCATCGGCATCATCGGCCAGATGATCGACCCGAAACAGCCCGGCGAAATCGTCAAGGTCAACATCAAGGACCGCACCCCGGTGCGCAAGGTCGAATTCGCCGCCGCCAACTACACCGAACCGTTCCAGCGTTTCGATTTCTTCCTGTTCCTGCGCAACTCCGTCTTCGTCACCGTGGCCGCGACGGCGATCACGCTGCTCGTCAATTCGATGGCCGCCTTTGCTCTGTCGAAATACCAGTTCCCCGGCCGCACCGCCGTCATGCTGATGATCCTGGCGACACTGATGGTGCCGCTCTCGGTCATCGTCGTGCCGCTCTATTCCGTCATCGGCACCTTGAACCTCTTCGACAGCCTCTGGGGCGTCATCCTGCCGACGGTCGCCACCCCCACAGGCGTCTTCCTGCTCCGCCAATATATGCTGACCATCCCGGACGAGCTGATCGACGCCGCACGCATGGACAAGGCCAGCGAATGGCAGATCTACTGGCGCATCATCCTGCCGCTCTCGGCGCCGGCGCTGGCGGTGCTGGCGATCTTCTCGGTCGTCTGGCGCTGGAACGACTTCCTCTGGCCGCTGATCGTGCTGTCGCGCAAGGAGCTCTATACGCTGCAGGTCGGCCTCAACGTCTATGCTGGCGAGCTCAATGTGCAATGGCACTATATCCTCGCCATGACGGTCGTTTCGATGATCCCGGTGGTGCTGATCTTCGTCTTCCTGCAGCGCTTCATCACCACCGGCATCGCCGGCTCCGGACTGAAATAAGATGAAACAGGAGAGTGCATGAGCGGGCTCGAGCTCAGGAACATCGTCAAGAATTTCGGCGCCGTCGAGGTCATCCGCGATGTCTCGCTTGAGGTCAAGGACGGCGAGTTCGTCGCCTTCGTCGGCCCCTCCGGTTGCGGGAAGTCGACGCTGCTGCGCCTCATCGCCGGCCTCGACAAGCCGACTGCCGGCAGCATTGCCATCGACGGCAAGGATGTCACGGCGATCGGTGCCGCCGACCGCGGCCTCGCCATGGTCTTCCAGTCCTACGCGCTCTACCCGCATATGAGCGTGCGTGAGAATCTGGCCTTCGGACTGGAGAATACCAAGGTGGCGAAACCCGAGATCGAAGCGCGCATCACTGATGCCGCCCGCATGCTGGAGATCGAACCTTTCCTGCAGCGCCGTCCGGGCCAGCTCTCCGGCGGTCAGCGCCAGCGCGTCGCGATCGGCCGCGCCATCGTCCGCCGGCCGGATGCCTTCCTGCTCGATGAACCGCTGTCCAATCTCGACGCCGAACTGCGCGTCTCCATGCGCGCCGAACTCGCCGCCCTTCATGCGCGGCTAAAGGCGACAATGATCTACGTCACCCACGATCAGGTCGAGGCGATGACGCTTGCAAACCGCATCGTGGTGCTGAGAGGCGGCAGGATCGAGCAGGTCGGGACGCCGCTGGAACTCTATAACAAGCCGGCCAACCGCTTCGTCGCCGGCTTCATCGGCGCCCCGCACATGAACTTCCTGGAGGGCGCAATTATCGGCCATGACGGCAATCTCACCGAGGTCGAAACCGTCGCCGGCCATCGCCTGTCCGTCATTGCCCAGGATCCACGCCCCATCGGCGAGAGGGTCAGCATCGGCATTCGCCCGCAACACATCACCCTTGCCGAAGCGGCAGGCCCGGGCAGACTGGAAACAAGGGTCACCCTTGTCGAAGAGCTGGGTTCGGAGACCGTCGTCCACGCCGACACCGGCGGAAAGAAGCTGATTGCCGTCTTTGCCGGCCAGCAACGGATGAAATCCGGCGACAGCCTGCCGCTGCATTTCGACCCTGCCGTGCTGCATCTCTTCAGCGAGGACGGCCGGCGTCTGTCCTGAGAGCTGAAAAAAAGCCCGCGCCGGAAGGGAGGCGCGGGCCGAACATTCATCTCAGGACAGCCTTAGTGGCTGTTCTTATGGCTCTGTTGATCAGCTTTTACATGCTGTTCATGGCTGCCGCCGCGGGATCCGCTGGACTGCGCGTCGCGGCCACCTGAAGAGGAGCTGCGGGTATTGGAGTCGTTCTTGTGACTCTGCTGCCCGGCTTTGACGTGCTGTTCATGGGTTCCACCTTGGTTTGCCATTCGGTTCTCCTTGGGTTTGAACGAGGCCACGTCGACCTCGCTGGAAAAACCTCGCTCCGGCCCATGCGTTCCCCATTTTAATATTTCGTGATCTCGTCTCGAAATGAGGGATGAGGAAGCGGGCCGGGCGGGTAGGGAGCTCGCCTGCCGTTTCGTTGGCCATCGGGAGAAAGCGGAAAAATCCCGATGTTCTCCAGCACCACCGCGTCCGCTTGGCGCGGCCCGCTACCTCGATTCGACAATGCGTCTGGTGGCAGGAAGGTTCCGCCATCAGACCCCATCGCTCCATGCCGGCAGCCCGCTGCGGCCCATCGGCTCTTTTCAATCGACCCCATCGCTCTAACTTAAAGGGCATGGAAAGAAAGGAGAAACCCATGACCGACGCACCGAATACGGCGACCCCGGCGCGAAGAGTGTTGCGTGGCCGCCCCTACAGTATCGGCGAATTTGCCAGGAAATACCGGTTGGATGACAAGGAGGCAAAACGCCTCTACGAGAAGTTCGGCCCATCCGCCACCGAACTCGATCTGTTGATGGCGGCAAAGCGGCGTCCGCCGGGGCTGCCCACCAGTCTCGACGCCTGACAGCGGCCATGCGGATCCGGACCGGAAGTTGCCTGTGCGGGGCGGTTGCCTATCGCGTCGAAGGTGAGCCGCTTCGCGTCGGCCTTTGCCACTGCGCCGATTGCCGCAAATCGAGCGGCTCCGCCTTCGTCTTCTTCGCGGTCTGGCCGCGCCCGGCTTTTTCCCATAGCGGTGAGATCGCGACCTTCGCCGGTCGCAGCTTCTGCCCCGTCTGCGGCAGCCGGCTTTTCTGCCTGCAGGAGGACGCCGCGGAAATCCGCCTCGGCTCGCTCGACAGTCCGCCGAGCGACCTCGTCCCGGATCATGAAGTCTGGATCAAGCGGCGCGAAGCCTGGTTGCCTCAGCTGCCGGGCGCCGGCCAATATGCTGAGGATGCCGACTGACGTGCGTTCCGCGTCAAAACTTGACTTTTCTTACCAATATTTCATTTCCCCCATCCGCAATTCCGTGCCACTTCGGCGGCAATGCTAATGCCCGGTTCATCTGCGCTGTGCTTATTTTACTGCGGGGCCGAGACGGCCACTGACTGATCGAGGATGACATGAACGACACCGGAACCGGCAAGAAGACCGGGGCACAGACAAGCGGCGCGTCCGAGCTCGCAACGGTGCTTGCCGCATCGGGACGTCAGGGCAAGCGCAGCCGCTGGCGCGGACGGCTGTTCATCCTGTTGATCCTCGTTGCTTCAGCAGCCGGCGCCGCCTATTTCTACATGGGCCGCGGGCAAAGCGAAGTGAACTATGCTACCCAGCCGGCCAAACGCGGCGATCTGACGGTGCTCGTCACCGCCACCGGCTCGGTGCAGCCGACCGAGCAGGTGGATATATCGAGCGAGCTTTCCGGCACCGTCCGCGACGTCAATGTCGATTACAACAGCACGATCAAGGCGGGCGACGTGCTGGCGCTGCTCGATACCAACAAGCTCGAGGCCGATGTGAAGAGTTCACGCGCCAAGCTGAATTCGGCCAAGGCGAATGTCGCCAAGGCCAATGCCGATCTGCAGTCGGCAAGCACCTCGCTGGAGCGGCTGAAGAGCCTGGTCAGGAGCAATGTCTCCACCCAGCAGAGCCTCGACGACGCCACCTACAAATATGATTCCGCCGTCGCCGCCAAACAGATCAACGAAGCAGAGGTGCTCGCCTCGGAGGCTGACCTGCAGCTTGCCGAGGTCAATCTCGCCAAGGCCAAGATCGTCTCGCCGATCGACGGCGTCATCCTCACCCGCGCCGTCAATCCCGGGGCCACCGTCGCAGCCTCGCTTTCTGCGCCGATCCTGTTCACCATCGCCGGCGACCTGAAGAAGATGGAACTGCAGGTCGATGTCGACGAGGCCGATGTCGGCCAGATCGCTGTCGGCCAGAAGGCGAAGTTTTCAGTCGACGCCTATCCCGACCGGAGTTTTCCCGCCGAGATCGAGCAGATCCGCTTCGCCTCCGAGGTGGTCAACAATGTCGTGACCTATAAGGCGGTCCTCTCCGTCGACAATGCCGATCTCCTGCTGCGCCCCGGCATGACGGCGACGGCCGACGTCACCGTCGAGGCCGTCAAGGATACGCTGATGGTGCCGAACACGGCGCTGCGTTACGCCCCGACCCAGGCGGGACGGCGCGGCCGCGGCATTTTCGGCATCTTCGGCCCGCCACGCCAGCGCGGCGGCAATGCAGGTCAGGCGCTGACGGGCGCTCAGCGCCGCGTCTGGGTGCTGCGCGACGGCCGGCCCAGCCCCGTCGTCATCCAGGTCGGCTCATCCGACGGCCAGTTCACCCAGGTCGTCTCCGGCGACCTCAAGGACGGTGACGCATTGGTGACCGACGCCACGACGCGTGCGAACTGAGCGGAGAGACGGATGGCAAGCCCGCCGCTCATCGAATTCAGGCAGGTCTCGAAAATCTACGGCGAGGGCGAGGCGGCAATCCGCGCGCTCGACCATGTCGACCTTGCAATCAACGCCCATGAATTCGTCGCGATCATGGGCCCATCGGGCTCCGGCAAGTCGACGGCGATGAACATCCTCGGCTGCCTCGACGTGCCGACATCAGGCGACTACGCCTTCCAGGGCATCCCGACCTCCGGCTTCGACCGCGGTCAGCTGACGCTGTTGCGCCGCCACATGCTCGGCTTCGTCTTCCAGGGCTTCAACCTGCTGTCGCGCACCTCGGCGCTCGAGAATGTCGAACTGCCGCTGATCTATCGTGGCATGGCGGTGCGCGAACGGCGCGAACGGGCGCACGAGGCCTTGGCGCTGGTCGGCCTCTCCGGCCGCGAACATCACAAGACCCAGGAACTGTCCGGCGGCCAGCAGCAGCGCGTCGCCATCGCCCGCGCCATCGTCACCCAACCGGCGCTGCTGCTTGCCGACGAGCCGACAGGCAATCTCGACACGAAAACCAGCGTCGAGATTATGGATCTGATGACCCGGCTGAACCGCGAGCAGGGCATCACCATCGTCATGGTGACGCACGAGCCCGATATCGCCGCCTATGCCCAGCGATTGCTCAGGTTCGTCGACGGCAAGCTGGAGACCGAGGTCGAGCACCAGAGGAGGGCGGATCATGTTCTTTGAGACGCTGAAACTCGCTCTGCGCGCCATCAGCCGCAATATGCTGCGCTCGTTCCTGACCGTGCTCGGCGTCGTCATCGGCGTTGCCGCCGTCATCGCGCTGGTGACGATCGGCAATGGCACCACCGCGCAGGTCTCGACCGAATTGTCGCGGCTCGGCACCAACATGCTGTTCGTCCGCCCCGGCCAGTTCGGTCCCGGCCGGGCGAGCTCGGAAGCCAAGCGCTTCAGCGTCAAGGACGTCGCGGCCATCCGCGACCAGATCAGCGGGTTGAGGGCGGTCGCGCCGCTCAACCAGTCGACAGCGACGGTGATATCAGGTGGCCAGAACCATTCGACCAGCGTCTCCGGCACCACCAACGACTATTTCGTCGCTCAGGACTGGAACCTGGCACTCGGCCGCAATTTTACCCCCGCCGAGGAACGTGGCCAGTCCCGCTGCATCATCGGCGAGACGGTGCGCTCGCAGCTCTTCGGCGCCGCCGACCCGATCGGCCAGCAGATCCGCGTCGGCAAGGTCTCATGCCCTGTTATCGGCGTGCTCGCCAAGCGTGGCCAGTCCGGCATGGGCACCGACCAGGACGATGTCGTCATCATGCCGGTCAAGGTGTTCCAGCGGCGCATCAGCGGCAACAGCAACGTGCCGCAGATCATCATCTCGGCGCGCGACGGCGTCTCCACGGCCAAGGTGCAGTCCGATGTCGAGGATCTTCTGCGCGAGCGCCGCAAGATCATCCCCGGCCGGCAGGACGATTTCAACGTCAACGACATGACCCAGATCGCCGAGGCGATGACCGGCACGACGACGCTGCTGACCGGCCTGCTCGGCGCCGTCGCCGCCATCAGCCTGCTGGTCGGCGGCATCGGCATCATGAACATCATGCTGGTCTCCGTCACCGAACGTACTCGCGAGATCGGCATTCGCCTGGCGATCGGCGCGCTCGAAAACCAGGTGCTCACCCAGTTTCTGGTCGAGGCGGTGGCGCTCTCGCTCTTCGGCGGCATCACCGGCATCGGCCTCGGCCTCAGCCTCGGTCTGGTGGCGGTGACTTTCCTGAAAGTCCCCTTCGTCTTCAGCGCGATGATGGTCGCCGTCGCTTTCCTCTTCTCCGCCGCAATCGGCATGATCTTCGGCTATTTCCCGGCGAGACGGGCAGCGCAGTTGAACCCGATCGAGGCGCTGCGGCACGAGTGACGCATCATGAGTGCGTCATGGCAAACGCGCGATGTCTCTCTATGCCGGGTGAGTTTAGCAGGAACGCCAACCCAGTTCTCCGTCTTCCTCGGCCTTGAGCCGAGGATCCATGCCGCGACTGCTGGCGGATGCGGCGTGGATGCTCGGCTCAGGGCCGAGCATGACGGAGAGTGGGGCGGGAAATGAGTTCCTTCGTGGCGTAGACACCCAAATTCCCAGATCTCACGCCGCTTGGTATCCAGCCGGGCTTTTCGCAAGAGCTGACCGGATGAAGCGCCCGACGCGACGTGACTCTGGATGAGTTTGGAAGAACGCCAACCCCACCCTCCGTCCTCCTCGGCCTTGAGCCGAGGATCCATGCCATTACCGCTGGTGGGCGTGGTGTGGATGCTCGGCTCAAGGCCGAGCATAACGGAGGGTGGGGCGAGTGAAGGGAGTTCTTTTGCGGCGTGGACGACCAGGTCAGCAATCGCATTCGTCGAATTCACACGGCTGTTATCTCTTTGTCTCTATTCTGATATTTCAATGCCGACTTGTCTTCGGTTTTTGACCGTGCCACTATGTGATATATCAGATTCAGGCGACGGACTTTCGGCATGCAGACGTCACAGAGCCATCTTGCCTATCTCGCGCTGGAGCATCTGATCGTCACGCTGGCGTTGAAGCCAGGGGCGCTTGTCACCGAAAAGCAGCTGATCGATATGGCGGGCCATGGGCGCACGCCGGTGCGCGAGGCGATCCAGAAGCTTGCGTGGCAGGGGCTGATTCTGGTGAAGCCGCGTGTGGGGCTGCAGGTGGCCGAGATCGCGCCGGAGGATCATGGCAACGTCATGCAGGTGCGCCGCGAGCTGGAGCCAATCGCTGCAAGCCTTGCAGCCGAACATGCGACGGACGAGCAGCGTGCGCGTCTCGGCGACTGCGCCCGCGCCATGGAGGAATGCGCCGTCACCGGTGATCTCGCCGGCTTCTTCGCCGCCGACAAGGCCTTTGACGAAATCCTCGAGGATGCCTGCCCGAACGGCTTTATCGTCGCAGCACTCGGGCCGGTGCAGACGCATTCGCGGCGCCTCTGGTATTCCACCGCAAACGCCGAGCGCATGGATCGCGCCATCGCGCTGCATATCGCCGTCGTCCGGGCCATTCATCAGGGCAGGGTGGACGAGGCGCGCGCCGCCATGGCTGTCTTGATCGACTATCTCGCCCAAAAATAGAAACGGCCCCGTTTCCGGAGCCGTTGTCATATCTGTTGTCGGAAAAACTCAGCCGACGAAAGCGCGCTCGATGACGAATTCGGCGGGCTTGCTGTTGGCGCCTTCGTCGAGACCAGCCCTTTCGAGCAGTTCCTTGGTGTCCTTCAGCATGGCCGAGGAACCGCAGATCATGCCGCGGTCGATCGCCGGATCGAGCGGCGGTACGCCGAGATCGGTAAACATCTTGCCCGAGGAAATCAGGTCGGTGATGCGGCCGCGATAGGCGAAGTCTTCGCGGGTGACGGTCGCATAATGGCGCAGCTTGTCGCCGACCACTTCCTTCAGCAGCTCGTCATTCCGGATTTCCTCGACGAGGTCGAAGCCGTATTTCAGTTCGGCGACATCGCGCGTCGTATGGGTGAGGATGACTTCCTCGAACTTTTCATAGGTCTCGGGATCGCGGATCAGGCTGGCGAAAGGCGCAATGCCCGTTCCCGTCGAGAACATATAGAGACGGCGGCCCGGCGTCAGCGCATCGAGCACCAGCGTGCCTGTCGGCTTCTTGCGCATCAGCACCTGGTCGCCGGGCTTGATCGCCTGCAGATGCGAGGTGAGCGGGCCGTCCGGCACCTTGATCGAGAAGAATTCAAGCTCTTCGGCCCAGGCGGGGCTGGCGATCG
The DNA here is from genome assembly GCF_002211295.1 of Rhizobium sp. N122. Classification (NCBI taxonomy): domain Bacteria; kingdom Pseudomonadati; phylum Pseudomonadota; class Alphaproteobacteria; order Hyphomicrobiales; family Rhizobiaceae; genus Rhizobium; species Rhizobium sp. N122. Next base: position 78,781 of record NZ_LOKU01000009.1, read on the forward strand.
AATAGGCGCGGAAGACCGGCTTGCCCTCGACCATCAGGCCGATCATCGCGAATTCGCCGGAACGGAAACGGAAGCCCTGCGGCCGGGTCATCGTGAAGCGGAAGAGCCGGTCGGTATAATGCGTCACGGAAAGCACCGTCTCGGCGTAGACGCCGGCGGGGATGGACGAGGCGAAGTCTTCGGTCTTTGCAGGCGCGTTCATTGCGGTAGCGGATCCCGTTTCGTCGGATGAACTGTCGGATGCGAGGCAGATATTACATATCGGGCTCGAATTAAAGGCATTCCATTCCACGCAGTGCTCCTGAAGGGAAATATGCATGTCATGGTCAGGATTCAATGGTCAACCGGGGGGCCGGCGGGCAATGTCGTATTTCCCGCTGGCGAAGCCCGGCAAAGGATGCATATTAGGGCGGCGCGCCTGAACTGCATGTCGGTTTTCGGCAAAAATGGTGCGACAACAAAGACCTACGGCGTCGGGACCCGATTCAGGAAGAGGGGGCCGGTGACGGTTGGCGAAAAACAGGCTTGCCGGGGCGAGCGCGATAAAGCGGTCGGGGGAATATGAAGATTTTCAAGTATAAGCGCGTTCCTTACGCGGAGATGCGCGCCTTTTCCGTCCATATCCTGACGGCCTCCGGTTCCTTCCTGGCCTTTCTCGGCGTCGTTGCCGCCGCCGAGCATCGCTTCATCGACATGTTCTGGTGGCTGGGCCTGGCGCTTCTGGTCGACGGCATAGACGGGCCGATCGCCCGCAAGGTGCGCGTCAAGGAAGTGCTGCCGAACTGGTCGGGCGATACGCTCGACAATATCATCGATTACGTCACCTATGTGCTGCTGCCGGCTTTCGCGCTCTATCAGAGCGGCATGATCGGCGAGCCCTGGTCCTTCGTCGCCGCCGGCATGATCGTCGTTTCCAGCGCCATCTATTACGCAGATATGGGCATGAAGACCGACGAGTACTTCTTTTCCGGCTTTCCCGTCGTCTGGAACATGATCGTCTTCACCCTGTTCGTCATCGATGCCAGCGCGACGACGGCGCTCGCCGTCGTGACGGTTTCGGTGGTGTTGACCTTCCTGCCAATCAATTTCCTGCACCCGGTTCGCGTCAAAAGGCTGCGTCCGCTCAATCTCGGCGTCTTCCTCCTGTGGTCGGCGCTCGGCATTTTTTCGTTGCTGATGCATTTCGACACACCGGAATGGGCGCTCATTCTCTTCATCGTGACCGGGCTCTATCTTTACGTCATCGGCGCGGTGCTGCAATTCTTCCCCGCTCTCGGACGCGAAGCTTGAGGACAGGCAAATGACGAAGACACAGGCGGTTTCATTCTCCAGAACGGGCGGGCCGGAGGTTTTCGACTATGTCGAACTCGATCTGCCGTCGCCTTCGGCCGGTGAAGTGCAGCTTAAACAGGCGGCGGTCGGCCTGAATTTCATCGACGTCTATTTCCGCAACGGCACCTATAAGGCGCCGCACCTGCCCTTCGTTACCGGCAAGGAGGGCGCCGGCACCGTCACGGCGGTCGGCCCCGGCGTTGCGGATTTTAAGATCGGCGACCGCGTCGCCTATGCCAGCGCCGATGGCGCCTATAGCGCCGAGCGCAATATCGAGACGCGCCATCTGGTGCATGTGCCTGATGGCATCGAGCTCGAAACGGCAGCGGCGATGATGCTGAAGGGCATGACCGCCGAATATCTCTTGAACCGCACCTTCAAGGTCGGTCCTGAGACGGTGCTTCTGTTTCATGCCGCCGCCGGCGGCGTCGGGCTGATCGCCGGCCAATGGGCAAAGGCGCTCGGCGCCACCGTCATCGGCACGGCGGGCTCTGAAGACAAGATCGCGCTGGCGCTCGCCCATGGCTACGACCATGTGATCAACTACAAGAGCGAAGACTTCGCCGTCCGGGTCCGCGAGATCACCTCCGGCAAGGGCGTCGATGTCGTCTATGATTCGATCGGCCGCGATACTTTTCCACAGTCGCTCGACTGCCTGAAGCCACGCGGCCTTTTTGCCTCTTTCGGCCAGTCCTCCGGGCCGATCGAGAATTTCAGCCTTTCTCAGCTGGCGCAGAAGGGGTCGCTGTTTGCGACGCGGCCGACGCTCTTCACCTACATTGCCGCACGCCAGGAACTGATCGACAGCGCCAAGGCGCTATTTGATGTTGTGCAAAGCAACAAAGTGCGTATCAATGTCAATCAAACCTATCCGCTGCGTGAGGTTGGGCGGGCTCACGCGGATCTGGAAACAAGAAAAACAACAGGAACGACGCTGCTGATTCCATGAGATCCGAACGGACCGATCGGCAGAAGAAATGAGGGGAACGTGTCGCCATTGAATGTGCCGGAACCCGGTGCGTTGTTATCCGTCCAGAAGCTGACGAAGTTTTTCGGTGGCTTTGCCGCCTGCAATGAAATCGATCTCGATATCGCGCCGGGCGAAATTCACGCGCTTCTCGGCGAAAATGGCGCAGGCAAATCCACCCTGGTGAAGATGCTGTTCGGCGTTCTCGAGCCGACGCACGGGCATATCCTCTGGCAGGGCAAGCCGGTTTCGATCACCTCGCCGGGTGAGGCCCGCAAGCTCGGCATCGGCATGGTCTTCCAGCATTTTTCGCTGTTCGAGGCGCTGACGGTTGCCGAAAACATCGCACTTTCGCTCGATGACGCCATCCCGATCGACAGGATCGCCGAGGAGGCGAGGGCGCTGTCCCAGGCCTATGGCCTGCCGCTCGACCCGCATGCCCATGTCGCCGATCTCTCGGTCGGCGAACGCCAGCGCATCGAGATCGTCCGTGCGTTGCTGCAGAACCCGAAGCTGATCATTCTCGACGAGCCGACCTCGGTGCTGACGCCGCAGGAGGCCGACCGGCTGTTCGAAACGCTGTTCAAGCTGCGCGCCGAGGGCCGCTCGGTTCTCTATATCAGCCACCGGTTGGAGGAGGTGCAGCGCATCTGCGACCGCGCCACCGTGCTGCGCCATGGCCGCGTCACCGGCGCCTGCGATCCGAAGCAGGAAACGCCGTCCTCGCTTGCCCGCATGATGGTCGGCAGCGAGGTGGCGAGCGTCACCCATCCCGAGCGCAGCGACAAGGGCGAGGTGCAGCTGGCCGTTGCCAGTCTTTCCGTCGCCGCCCGCACGCCTTTCGCCATGCCGCTGCGCGATGTCTCGATGGCCGTGCGCTCAGGCGAAATCCTTGCCATCGCCGGTGTTGCCGGCAACGGCCAGAGCGAACTCTTCGATGCGTTGTCCGGCGAATATCCGGTCGCGTCGGCCGAAGCGATCGTCATTCGCAAGAAGCCTGTGGGCACTGAGGGCATCACCGCCCGCCGCCTGCTCGGCGCCGGTTTCGTGCCGGAGGAGCGGCACGGCCATGCCGCCGTCTCCGCCATGAAACTCTCCGACAATCTGGTGCTCGCCCGCAGCCAGTCGGATCGGAAAGCCTTTCTTGGCCTGCTCGGCATCATCCGCCAAGGTGCTGTGAAATCTGCCGCGCGGCGGATTTCCGAGGCGATGGATGTCCGCAAGAGCGGCGAAAATCCGGCCGCAGGTTCCCTCTCCGGCGGCAATCTTCAAAAATTTATTGTCGGCCGCGAGCTCGACCGCCAGCCGGCAGTGCTCGTCGTCAACCAGCCGACCTGGGGCGTCGATGCCGGGGCTGCAAGCCGCATCCGCCAGGCGCTGGTCGATCTCGCGAAGGCCGGCTCGGCCGTCGTCGTCATCAGCCAGGATCTTGACGAGATCTTCGAAGTGGCGACGGATATTGCCGTCATCTCGGAGGGGCGTCTCTCTAAGCCCTATCCGGCCGGCGAGCTGACGCGCGAAAAGATCGGCCTGCTGATGGGCGGCCTGCACCAGAGCAGTGATGCCCCGGAGGCGCCCCATGCGCATTGAAGAGGCGCCCCATGCGCATTGAACTCGAAAAACGCCCCGACGTCTCGAAGCTCTACGCCTTCGTCTCGCCGCTGCTGGCCCTTATGCTGACATTGGTCTTCGGCGCCATCATGTTCGCCATGCTCGGCAAGGATCCGGTGGAGGCGCTGGACGCCTTCTTCGTCGAGCCGCTGCTCGAGGTCTGGTCGCTGCACGAATTGGCGATCAAGGCCGCACCGCTGATCCTGATCGCCGTCGGTCTTGCGGTCTGCTATCGCTCGAACAACTGGAATATCGGCGCCGAAGGTCAGTTCACCATCGGCGCCATCACCGGCTCCTATCTGCCGATCGTCTTTTACGACTGGCACTCGCCTTTGGTGTTGCCGTTGATGCTGATTCTTGGCGCGCTCGGCGGTGCGCTTTTCGCCGCCATTCCGGCGCTGCTGAAGGCGCATTTCAACACCAACGAGATCCTGACTTCGCTGATGCTGGTCTATATCGCCCAGCTCTTTCTCGACTGGCTGATCCGCGGCGCCTGGCGCGACCCGAAGGGCTTCAATTTTCCGGTCTCGCGCGATTTCGCGCCTGAGGCGGTGCTGCCGGCGATCTTCGAAGAATCGGGCCGGGCCCATTGGGCTTTCATCTTCGCCCTCATTGCGGCCGCCGCCGTCTGGTTCATGCTGCGCTACACGCTGAAAGGCTTCGAAATCGTCGTGCTCGGCCAATCGGAACGGGCAGGGCGCTTTGCCGGTTTCTCGTCGAAGAAGATGATCTGGTTCAGCTTCCTCTTCTCGGGCGCCCTTGCCGGCCTTGCCGGGATAGCCGAGGTTTCCGGCTCGATCGGCCATCTGCAGCCGGCGATTTCGCCGGGCTACGGCTTCACCGCCATCATCGTCGCCTTCCTCGGCCGCCTCAATCCGCTCGGCATCATCGCCTCCGGCCTGGTGCTGGCGCTAACTTATCTCGGCGGCGAGGCCGCACAGCTGTCGCTCGGCGTTTCCGACAAGGTCACCCGCGTCTTCCAGGGTCTGCTTCTCTTCTTCGTGCTCTCCTGCGATACGCTGATCTATTACAAAATCCGCATCGTCTGGTCGCGGGTCAGGGGCGCGGCATGAGCATCTTCGAAGCCATTCTGCTGACCGTCATCACCGCCTCGACGCCGCTCGTCATCGCAGCGCTGGGCGAACTCGTCACCGAGCGCTCCGGCGTGCTCAATCTCGGCGTCGAAGGCATGATGATCATGGGCGCGGTCGCCGCATTTGCCGGCGCGCAAATGTCGGGCTCGCCCTATGTCGGCATTGTCTGCGGCATTGCCTCAGGCGCGCTTTTCTCGCTACTCTTCGCTTTCCTGACGCTGACGCTGGTGGCAAACCAGGTGGCGACGGGACTGGCGCTCACCCTTCTCGGCCTCGGTGCCTCCGGCATGCTCGGCGAAGCCTATGTCAGCGTTCCCGGCATTCGTCTGGGAGAGATCGTCATTCCGGTCCTGTCGGATCTTCCGGTCATCGGCCATATTCTCTTCCGGCAGGATCTGATCTTCTACCTGTCGATTGCGCTTGTGGTCGGCGTCAGCTGGTTCCTGTTCCGCAGCCGGGCCGGGCTGAAGCTGAGGGCGATCGGCGACAGTCACGCTTCGGCCCATGCGCTCGGCATTCAGGTCATCCGCACGCGCTACCTGGCGGTGATGTTCGGCGGCGCCTGCGCCGGTCTTGCCGGCGCCCAGCTGTCGCTCGTCTACACCCCGCAATGGGCGGAGAACATGTCGGCAGGGCGCGGCTGGATCACGCTGGCGCTGGTGGTCTTTGCCTCCTGGCGGCCGTGGCGGGTCTTTGCCGGCGGTTATCTCTTCGGCGCGGTCACCATCCTGCAGCTGCATGCGCAGGCCTTCGGTTTCGGAATTCCCTCGCAGTTCCTCTCGATGCTGCCCTATGCCGCGACTATTGTGGTTCTCATCATCATTTCTCATAATCGGCGCACGACGTTGATCAATACGCCCGCCTCGCTCGGAAAGGCCTTCGTGCCGGAGCGATAAGGCAACACGATAAAGACGGGTTTCCGCAACAACTTCAAACCAACAGGGGTTATCATGAAGAAATACGCATTCGCACTCGCCGCCTCGGCCGCCGCCGTGATCGGCATCTCGTCGACCGCTCAAGCCGCCGATAAGACGAAGGTCTGCTTCGTCTATGTCGGTTCGCACACCGATGGCGGCTATTCGCAGGCCCACGATCTCGGCCGCCAGCAGGTCCAGGCCGAATTCGGCGACAAGATCGAAACGCCTTACCTCGAAAACGTGCCGGAAGGCCCGGATGCCGAGCGTGCCATCGAGCGCCTGGCCCGTTCCGGCTGCAAGCTGATCTTCACGACGTCCTTCGGCTTCATGGATGCGACGGTCAAGGTTGCCGCCAAGTTCCCGAAGGTCAAGTTCGAGCACGGCACCGGCTATAAGTCAGGCCCCAACCTCGCCACCTACAACTCGCGCTTCTATGAAGGCCGCTATATCCTCGGCCAGATCGCCGCCAAGACCTCGAAGAATCACGGCGCCGCCTACATCGCCTCCTTCCCGATTCCCGAAGTGGTGATGGGCATCAACTCCTTCGAGCAGGGCGCCAAGTCGGTCGATCCGAGCTTCAAGCTGAAGGTCATCTGGGTCAACACCTGGTTCGACCCCGGCAAGGAAGCCGATGCCGCCAAGGCGATGGTCGACCAGGGCGTCGACGTGCTGACCCAGCACACCGATACGACCGCGCCGATGCAGGTTGCCGAAGAACGCGGCATCCACGCGTTCGGTCAGGCATCCGACATGATCGCAGCCGGTCCCAAGGCGCAGCTGACGGCGATCGTCGATACCTGGGGCACCTACTACTCCAAACGCGTCCACGCGCTTCTGGACGGCACCTGGAAGTCCGAGCAGAGCTGGGACGGTCTGAAGGACGGCATCCTGAAGATGGCGCCCTACACCAACATGCCTGACGACGTGAAGAAAATGGCCGAGGAAACCGAAGCCAAGATCAAGTCGGGTGAACTGCATCCCTTCACCGGCCCGATCAACAAGCAGGACGGCACGCCCTGGCTGAAGGCCGGCGAGAAGGCCGATGATGGCACGCTGCTCGGCATGAACTTCTATGTCGAAGGCGTCGACGACAAGCTGCCGGCGCAATAAGTTGCTTTCAATTCGCAGTTGCGAAGAGCGCCTCCTGTGGGCGCTCTTTTTTTGCTGCAGTGCATGCAAAGATTCTGATTTACAAAAGTAATACTATATGATTTTTTGACCGTGCGCCGCGAGACGCGGCTTGGGAGGAAATCATGAAATTGAAGACTGCACTTTTGAGTGCCACGATTCTTGCTGCCTGCATGTTCGGTTCGGCTTCGGCTGGCGGACTGACCGTCGGCTTCTCGCAGATCGGCTCGGAATCGGGCTGGCGTGCGGCTGAAACGACCGTAACCAAGGAGCAGGCCAAGAAGCGCGGCATCGATCTGAAGTTTGCCGATGCGCAGCAGAAGCAAGAAAATCAGATCAAGGCGCTGCGCTCCTTCATTGCTCAGGGCGTCGACGCCATTCTCATTGCGCCGGTTGTTGAAACCGGCTGGGACGACGTTCTGAAGGAAGCCAAGGAAGCCAAGATTCCGGTCATCCTACTCGACCGCACCATCAAGGCGCCGGACGATCTCTACCTGACGGCTGTCACCTCTGACCTCGTCCACGAAGGCAAGGTCGCCGGCGACTTCCTGGTCAAGACCGTTGGTGACAAGAAGTGCAACGTCGTCGAGCTGCAGGGCACGACCGGTTCGTCGCCGGCCATCGCCCGCAAGAAGGGCTTCGAAGAAGCTCTCGCCGGCCACGACAACCTCAAGATTGTTCGCAGCCAGACCGGCGACTTCACCCGCACCAAGGGCAAGGAAGTCATGGAAAGCTTCCTGAAGGCCGAGAATGGCGGCAAGGATATCTGCGCTCTCTACGCCCATAATGACGACATGGCCGTCGGCGCCATCCAGGCGATCAAGGAAGCCGGTCTGAAGCCGGGCAAGGATATCCTCGTCGTCTCGATCGACGCCGTTCCCGATATCTTCAAGGCGATGTCCGAAGGCGAAAGCAATGCGACGGTCGAGCTGACGCCGAACATGGCAGGCCCGGCCTTCGACGCGCTCGACGCCTACCTGAAGGACAAGAAGGCTCCGGCGAAGTGGATCCAGACCGAATCCAAGCTCTACACGCCTGCCGACGAGCCGATGAAGGTCTACGAAGAGAAGAAGGGTCAGGGCTACTGATCTGATTTGACGCCGCTGCATACCCCTCAAATCGGGATCGATTTAAGGGTGAAAGATGCAGCATTCAAGCGCTGTAGAACCGCACCGGCCCGTCATGGACCGGTGCGGAACTGCCTTGCCGCCTTGGGACGTCATGTCCGGCCGCGGCGCGGCTTTTGCCGTCAATATCAGGAAAACACACCCTTATGATTCACGATTTCGAGAACGTTCTCGCAGCTTCCGGAATATCGAAATTCTTTCCCGGCGCAGTGGCGTTGGACAAGGTCGATTTCTCGCTGCGCAAGGGCGAGGTGCACGCGCTGCTGGGCGAGAATGGCGCCGGCAAATCGACACTGATCAAATGCCTCACCGGCGCCTATCATCGTGACGAGGGCAGCCTGACGCTCGACGGTCAGGAAATCAATCCGGCCAACACGCTCGCCGCTCAGAAGCTCGGCATCGGCACGGTCTACCAGGAGGTCAACCTGCTGGCCAATCTGAGCGTCGCCGAAAATCTCTTTCTCGGACGCCAGCCAAGGCGTTTCGGCATGACCGACGTGCGCGCGATGAACCGTAAGGCGCGAGAACTACTGACCGGTTACGGCATCGATATCGACGTGACTGCCGAGCTTGGCCGCTTCTCCGTCGCCGTCCAGCAGGTGGTCGCCATCGCCCGCGCCGTCGATCTTTCCGGCAAGGTGCTGATCCTAGATGAGCCCACCGCCAGCCTCGACAACCAGGAAGTGGCACTGCTCTTCCGCATCATCGAGGATCTGAAGAGGCGCGGTCTTGGCATTGTTTTCATTACTCATTTTCTCGAGCAGGTTTATGCGATCAGCGACCGGATCACCGTGCTGCGCAACGGCAAGCTCGTCGGCACCCGCGACGTCGCCGATCTGCCGCGCCAGGGCCTGATCGCCATGATGCTCGGGCGCGAATTGGCGCATGTCGAGGAGACGGTGAGGGAGCACAACCTCGCAGCCGGTGAGGTGCGCTACCGCTTCGCCGGCTACGGCAAGCGCGGCAAGGTCAAGCCCTTCGATCTCGATGTGCGTGCCGGCGAGGTGGTCGGCGTTGCCGGTCTGCTCGGCTCCGGCCGCACTGAAACCGCAGAGCTTCTCTTCGGCATCGAGCATGCCGACAGCGGCAGCGCCACGATCGACGGTCAGCCGGTAACGCTTTCCAGCCCGCGCGCCGCCATCGAAAAAGGTTTCGGCTTCTGCCCCGAGGACCGCAAGACCGATGGCATCATCGGCGACCTGTCGATCCGGGAGAACATCGCGCTCGCGCTGCAGGCGCGCCGCGGCTGGACCCGGCCGCTGTCGCGCGCCGAGCAGAATGCGCTTGCCGACCGCTACATCAAGGCGCTCGATATCCGCACCACCGATCGCGAAAAGCCGATCCGCCTGCTTTCCGGCGGCAACCAGCAGAAGGCGATCCTCGCCCGCTGGCTGGCGACCAATCCGAAGTTTCTGATCCTCGACGAGCCGACCCGCGGCATTGATGTCGGCGCCCATGCCGAGATCATCAAGCTCATCGAGCAGCTCTGCGCCGAAGGCATGTCGCTGATCGTGATTTCCTCGGAACTTGAAGAGCTTGTCGCCTATAGTTCACGTGTCATCGTCCTTCGTGACAGACAGCATATCGCCGAACTCACCGGCGAACGTATCACCGCGGCCGGCATTGTCGAAGCCATTGCCGCCGCCGAACATAAGAAGGAGGATGCATGAGGTCCTCGCTCAAGGCGCTGGCTTATCGCCTGGCGCCGCAATTGATTGCGCTCGTTGTCATTCTTTTGTTGAATTTCATCACGTCGCCGCAGTTTTTTAATGTCGTTGTTCAGAACGACCGGCTTTACGGGAGCCTGATCGATGTGCTCAATCGCGGCGCGCCGGTGGCGTTGCTGGCGATCGGCATGACACTGGTGATCGCCACCAAGGGCATCGACCTGTCCGTCGGCGCTGTCATCGCCATTTGCGGCGCCGTCGCCGCCTCGTCGATTGTCGCAGGAAATTCAGTGGCCTACACCATTGTCCTGACGCTGGCGATCGGCATTGCCTGCGGCGTCTGGAACGGTTTCCTGGTGGCGGTCCTCAATATCCAGCCGATCATCGCCACGCTGGTGCTGATGGTCGCCGGCCGCGGCATCGCCCAGCTCATCACCGAAGGCGCCATCCTCACCTTCAACGATGACGGGCTGACCTTCTTCGGCAGCGGTTCCCTGGCGCTCCTGCCGATGCCTGTGGTCATCTGGCTGCTCGTCGCCTTGCTCGTCATTCTGCTCGTCCGCCGCACGGCGCTCGGCATGCTGATCGAGGCCGTCGGCATCAATCGCCGCGCCAGCACGCTGTCGGGCATTCGGACGCCGGTGCTGCTGATGGCCGTCTACATGCTGAGCGGTCTCTGCGCCTCGATCGCGGGCATCATCGTCGCCGCCGACATCAAGGGCGCCGATGCCAACAATGCCGGCCTCTGGCTGGAACTCGACGCCATCCTCGCCGTTGTCGTCGGCGGCAATTCGTTGCTCGGCGGACGCTTCAGCATCCTCGGATCGCTGATCGGCGCGATGATCATCCAGGCGGTGAATACTGGCATTCTGTCCTCCGGTTTCCCGCCCGAATTCAACCTGATCATCAAGGCGGTCATCATTATCGTCATCCTCGTCATCCAGTCGCCGGCGGTGCAGTCGCTCGCCATCTTCGCCAGCCGCCGGCAGGGCGGAAGGGAGCAGCCGAAATGAACTCCAAATACCTGCCGCTGCTGGCGACCATCGTCATCTTCGTGCTCGCCTATGCCGGCTGCACGCTGCAATATCCGAACATGCTGTCGACCCGCGTCATCGGCAATCTTCTGACCGACAATGCCTTCCTCGGCATCGCCGCCGTCGGCATGACCTTCGTCATCATCTCGGGCGGCATCGATCTGTCGATCGGTTCGATCATCGCCTTCACCGGCGTCTTTCTCGCGGTGATCCTGCAGAAGACCTCGATCCATCCGCTGCTGGCCTTCGCGCTGGTGCTGGTCATCACCACCGCTTTCGGCGCGGTCATGGGCGCAATCATCCACTATCTCGAAATGCCGGCCTTCATTGTCACGCTCGCCGGCATGTTCCTGGCGCGCGGCATGGCCTTCGTGCTGTCGATCGACAGCATCCCGATCGACCACGACTATTATTCGACGCTGACGAGCCTCTATTGGCGCCTGCCCGGAGGCGGCCGGCTGACGCTGATCGGCGGCATCATGCTTCTGGTCTTTGCGGTTGGCATTTTCATCGCCCAGCGCACCCGCTTCGGCACCAATGTCTATGCACTCGGCGGCGGCCCGCAGACGGCGCGGCTGATGGGCGTGCCCGTGGGACGCACGACAATCCAGATATATGCGCTGTCGGGTTTCCTGGCAGGCCTATCCGGGATCGTTTTTTCGCTGTACACCTCTGCCGGATATTCTCTTGCAGCAGTCGGCGTCGAACTCGATGCCATCGCGGCGGTCGTCATCGGGGGGACGCTGCTGACCGGAGGAGCGGGATTCGTGGCGGGAACCTTCATCGGGATCCTGATCCAGGGGCTCATTCAGACTTACATCACCTTCGACGGCACGCTGTCGAGCTGGTGGACCAAGATCCTGATCGGCCTTCTGCTGTTTGCATTCATTCTGATGCAGAAAGCCATCCTGTTCGTTTCCAGTCTGAACAAGAGGTACGCCTGAGGGGAGAGGGATCGCTTGCGCAACACATTGGAAGAGACACGTAAGACGGGGCGCAGAACCCGGACGAGCCACGCGCAGGTGGTCGACGAACTCGGCAAGGCGATCGTCGCCAGCACCTATCCTGTCGGCTCTATCCTGCCTGGCGATACCGAACTGGCGCAGCGCTTCAAGGTGTCCCGCACCGTCTTGCGCGAGACGATGAAGACGCTCGCCGCCAAGGGCATGGTCGTCGCCAAGGCGAGGGTCGGCACGCGTGTGACCGAGAAGAACCTCTGGAACATGTTCGACAGCGAGATCATCGCCTGGCACTTCGACAATGGCGTAACCGAAGAGTTCCTGCTGCAGCTCTACGATATCCGTCTCGCGGTCGAACCCTTCGCCGCCGGTCTCGTCGCCGAACGGGCGAATGCCGAGGATATCGAGACGCTGCGCGCACTGGCGCTCGATATGGCGGCGAGTGGGCATACGGCCGACAGCCTGGCGCTTGCCGACCTTCGCTTTCACCTGGCGATCGCCGAAGCCTCGCACAATCCCTTTATGCGCACCTTGGGCAGCCTGATCGAGGCGGCCCTCGTCGGCATGTTCCGTATGAGCACGCCGCCCACCGAAAACGGCTTCGCCAATATCGCCGACACCCATATGCGCATCGTCGATGCGATCGTTTCCGGTGACAGCCTTGCTGCGCGCCGCGCCATGGAGCTCGTCATCCTGGACGGCCGTCACCATGTGCACGAGGCCTTCGCAGCCCGCGGTTCGGAGACCGTCATCGTGTCGATTTCGACCGAAATTTAACACCCGTAAAGGCTTGGCTGATCCGAGAGCGCCGCGCGTCTTTTCGGGCGCGCAAAGCACGCTGCAAGACTTTCAATCCACCCGACGCGCTTTCCGAAAATCGATTCCGATTTCAGGAATTATGCAGTATGAGGCAACAAAGCCGCCTCATGGCGCGGATTCGCGGAGCAGATCATGGAACGTACTTGTCTTGCCGTCATCCTTGCCGCCGGTGACAGCACGCGGATGAAATCCTCGAAATCGAAGGTGCTGCATCCGGTCGCCGGACGGCCGATGATCGCCCACGTGGTCGAGGCAGTCGCCTCCGCCGGCATTTCCTCCGTCGCGCTCGTCGTCGGCCGCGATGCCGAGGAGGTGGCAAAGGCTGCAACGATTGCCGGCGTCGGCATCGAAGCCTGCCTGCAGAAGGAGCGGCTCGGCACCGGCCATGCGGTATTGGCGGCGCGCGAGGCGATCGCCAAGGGTTATGACGATATTCTGGTCACCTATGGCGACGTGCCGCTGCAGACCGAGGGGCCTTTGCAGGCTGCCCGCCAGGGCCTTGCCGAAGGCAGCGATATCGTCGTCATCGGCTTCCACACCGATCGCCCCACCGGCTACGGCCGCCTGCTCGTCAAGGACGGCGAACTCATCGCCATCCGCGAGGAAAAGGACGCGACCGATGCCGAGCGAACTGTGACCTGGTGCAACAGCGGGCTGATGGCGATCAACGGCCGCAAGGCGCTCGATCTGCTCTCGCGCATCGGCAACGCCAATGCCAAGGGCGAATTCTATCTGACCGATCTCGTCGAGATCGCCCGCTCACTCGGTGGCCGCGTCACCGCTGTCGACGCCCCTGAAATCGAGATGACCGGCTGTAACACCCGGGCCGAACTCGCCGTCATCGAGCGCTTCTGGCAGGAGCGCCGCCGCCACCAGATGATGCTGTCAGGCGTTACCATGATAGCGCCGGAAACGGTCTTTCTCTCCTACGACACCGTCATCGGCCAGGATGCGCTGATCGAGCCGAATGTCGTCTTCGGCCCCGGCGCGGTGATTGACAGCGGCGCCGTCATCCATGCCTTCTCGCATATAGAAGGTGCCCATGTCAGCCAAGGCGCGACCGTCGGCCCCTTCGCGCGGCTGCGGCCAGGTGCCGACCTCGGCAATGGTTCGAAGGTCGGCAATTTCTGCGAGGTGAAGAATGGCCGGATCGGCGAGGGCGCCAAGGTCAACCATCTCACCTATATTGGCGACGCCGCTATCGGCGCCGGCAGCAATATCGGCGCCGGCACGATCACCTGCAATTATGACGGGGTCAACAAGGCCGAGACGGTGATCGGCGAAAACGCCTTCATCGGCTCCAACTCCTCGCTGGTCGCCCCGGTGACGATCGGCGACGGCGCCTATATCGCCTCCGGCAGCGTCATCACCGCCGACGTCCCGGCCGATGCGCTGGCGCTCGGCCGTGCCCGGCAGGAGATGAAGCCCGGCCGTGCATCGCTGCTGCGCGAGCGCGCGCTCGCCATCAAGGCGGCGAAGAAGGCTAAGGCCTGAGGGGCGCTTTGCGTAACCGGCGGAAATTGAAAGTTACCGCCGAGGTGATTGATAACTAAGCGGGAATCGTTAGGACTGGCCTCGATTGTCGGAGCCTTGTGGGGATATTGCATGTGCGGAATTGTGGGGATCGTCGGAACTCAGCCTGTAGCCGGGCGGCTGGTCGATGCGCTGAAGCGTCTCGAATATCGCGGTTATGATTCCGCTGGCGTTGCCACCATCCATGAGGGGGTGATGGATCGCCGCCGCGCCGAAGGCAAGCTGTTCAACCTGGAAAAGCGCCTGGACGCCGAGCCGCTCCCAGGCCTGGTCGGTATTGCCCATACGCGCTGGGCGACCCACGGTGTTCCCAACGAAACCAATGCCCATCCGCATTTCGTCGAAGGTGTCGCCGTCGTTCATAACGGCATCATCGAGAACTTCTCCGAGCTGCGCGACGAACTGACCGCCGAGGGCGCGGTCTTCGAAACCCAGACCGACACCGAGGTCGTCGCCCAGCTGATGGCGAAATATCTGCGCGAGGGCCTGGAGCCGCGCGCCGCCATGCTGGAGATGCTGAACCGGCTAACCGGCGCCTATGCGCTCGCTGTCATGCTCAAGGCCGATCCCAGCACGATCATGGCCGCCCGATCCGGCCCGCCGCTTGCCGTCGGCTACGGCCGCGGCGAGATGTTCCTCGGCTCGGATGCCATCGCGCTCTCGCCCTTCACCAACGAGATCACCTATCTCGTCGACGGCGATTGCGCCGTCATCACCCGCGACAGCGTCGCCGTCATCGATTTTACCGGCAAGCCGGTCAAGCGCACCCGCCAGATCTCGCAGGCGACCGCCTATGTCGTCGACAAGGGCAATCACCGCCATTTCATGGAAAAGGAAATCTACGAGCAGCCGGAGGTCATCTCCCACGCCCTCAGCCATTACGTCGATTTCGCCGAGAACACCATCGGCGCCAATGCCGCCGCGATCGATTTCAAGGCGGCGACCGGCCTGGCAATCTCGGCCTGCGGCACCGCCTATCTGGCTGGCCTTGTCGGCAAATACTGGTTCGAGCGTTATGCCCGCCTGCCTGTGGAGATCGACGTCGCCTCCGAATTCCGCTACCGCGAAATGCCGCTGTCGCCGTCGCAGGCGGCGCTGTTCATCTCGCAATCCGGCGAGACCGCCGATACGCTGGCATCGCTGCGCTATTGCCGGGAGAACGGCCTGAAGATCGGCGCCGTCGTTAATGTCCGCGAATCGACGATCGCCCGCGAATCCGACGCGGTCTTCCCGATCATGGCCGGCCCTGAAATCGGCGTCGCCTCGACCAAGGCTTTCACCTGCCAGCTGGCCGTGTTGGCATCGCTGGCGATCGGCGCCGGCAAGGCGCGCGGCACGGTGAGCGCCGAGGAGGAGAGGGCGCTGGTGCGCCATCTCGCCGAAATGCCGCGCATCATGAGCCGGGTGCTGAACCTCATCCAGCCGCAGATGGAAAGCCTGTCGCGCGAATTGTCGAAATGCAAGGACGTGCTCTATCTCGGCCGCGGCACCAGCTTTCCGCTCGCCATGGAAGGCGCGCTGAAGCTCAAGGAAATTTCCTATATCCACGCCGAAGGTTATGCCGCCGGCGAATTGAAGCACGGGCCGATCGCGCTGATCGACGAGAACATGCCGGTGATCGTCATCGCTCCTTACGACCGTTTCTTCGAAAAAACCGTCTCCAATATGCAGGAGGTCGCAGCCCGCGGCGGCCGCATCATCTTCATCACCGACGAGGCGGGGGCGGCGGCCTCGAAACTGCCGACCATGGCGACGATCACTCTGCCGGTCGTCGACGAAATCATCGCGCCGATGATCTTCTCGCTGCCGATCCAGCTGCTCGCCTATCACACCGCCGTCTTCATGGGCACCGATGTCGATCAGCCGCGCAATCTGGCAAAATCCGTGACCGTGGAATAAGCCCACGAGGACCCGATCTTCGCGCTGAAACATATTGTGCCACGCCCCGAATTCTGGCAGTTTTACCAGGCGGACAAGGGGGAAAGGCCGGCGTTCCGGCCTGTCCAGGACCGAGATGGAGCTCATCAGGAGAGATGACCGACAACACCCCCAGAATGCCGGTCGCAACGCGGCTGAGGAATAATTTTCTTGCAGGCCTGATCATCTGCGCGCCGATCGCGATTACCATCTGGCTGACCTGGACCTTCATCCACTGGTCGGACAGCTGGGTCAGGCCCTATATTCCTGCGCGCTGGAATCCGGAAAGCTATCTCAATTTCGCCATTCCCGGTTTCGGCTTGCTGATCGCCGTCGTGCTGATCACCGTCGTCGGTTTTCTCGGCAAGAACCTGATCGGCCAGAGCATCGTCCGTTTCGGCGAATCGATCGTCCAGCGCATGCCGCTGGTGCGCACCGTCTATCGAAGTGTGAAGCAGATTTTCGAAACCGTGCTGAAGGAACAGGCGAACTCCTTCAAGAAGGTCGGCCTCATCGAATATCCCAGTCCCGGCCTCTGGGCGCTGGTCTTCATCGCCACCGATGCCAAGGGCGAGATCGCCTCGAAGTTCAACGCCATGGGCCAGGACATGGTGGCCGTCTTCCTGCCGCCGACGCCGGTGCCGACCGCCGGGTTCCTCGTCTTCGTGCCGCGTGAGAAAATCGTCCTGCTCGACATGAGCCCGGAAGACGCCGCCAAGTTCCTGATTTCGGGCGGCCTCGTCGCCCCCGGTCACACGCCAACCGAGCCGAAGCAGAAGCATCTGCCGCGGCCGAAGCCGGTGGCGGTTTCAAAAGCGGATTGATGCATGTCACCCAAAAGCGTTCGGCGGTTTTGAGATAACGACATGCATGGAAAGAAGAGATAGAGCGCGTCGCGCTTATCCTGCCCTCAAGAACCGGATCGCCTCGTCGCGGCGGAAGAGATAGAGCAGGGTGCGGATCGCCTGTCCTCTTTCGCTGGTGAGCTCCGGATCGCGCTCGATCAGATAGGCGGCATCCTTGCGGGCGATTTCCAGCAGGTCGGCATGCGCCTCGAGGCTGGCGATGCGGAAACCCGGCGTGCCGGACTGGCGGGTGCCGAGCAATTCGCCTTCGCCGCGCAGCTTCAGGTCTTCCTCGGCAATGCGAAAGCCGTCCTCGGTTTCGCGCATAATCGACAGCCGGGCATGGCCGGTTTCGCCGAGTGGCCCCTTATAGAGCAGGATGCAGGTCGAGGCCTCGTCGCCGCGCCCGACGCGGCCGCGCAGCTGATGCAATTGCGCCAGGCCGAAGCGTTCGGCATGTTCGATCACCATGATCGTCGCATCCGGCACGTCGACGCCGACCTCGACGACGGTGGTGGCGACGAGCAGCCGGGTCTCGCCGTTCTTGAACGCCATCATCGCCGCATCCTTCTCCGGTCCGCTCATCCGGCCGTGGATGAGGCCGATATCGGGGCCGAGGGCGGAAACGAGCGTCGCATGCCGCTCCTCGGCCGACATCAGGTCGAGCTCTTCGGATTCTTCGACCAGCGGGCAGATCCAGTAGGCCTTCTTGCCCTCGGCAAGCGCGCCCTGCAACCGGCCGACGATTTCGCCGGTGCGTTCCATCGGCACGGTGATCGTCTGGATCGGCTTGCGGCCGGCCGGTTTTTCCGTGAGCTTGGAAACATCCATATCGCCGAAGGCGGCAAGCACCAGCGTGCGCGGGATCGGCGTCGCCGTCATCACCAGCATGTGCGGCGAGATGCCCTTGGCGGTCAGCCTCAGGCGCTGATGCACGCCGAAACGATGCTGCTCGTCGACGACGGCCAGCATCAGCTTGGCGTAAGAGACGCTGTCCTGGAACAGCGCATGCGTGCCGATGATGATCTGTGCCGCGCCTGAGGCGATGCGTTCGAGGATTTCCTCGCGCTCACGCCCCTTGGTGCGGCCGGTCAGCACCTCGATGCCAAGCCCGGCGGAGGCGGCGAATTTCGAGATCGTCGCGTGGTGCTGGCGCGCCAGGATTTCGGTCGGCGCCATCAGCACGGCCTGGCCGCCGCTCTCGATCACCGCCGCCATCGCCATCAGCGCCACCAGCGTCTTGCCGGAGCCGACATCGCCCTGCAGCAGCCGCAGCATGCGCTCGGCCCCGGCCATGTCCTGCAAAACCTCGGCGATCGCCTCGTTCTGGTTTGATGTGAGCGAAAAGGGCAGGGACTTCAGGATCTTGCCGCTGATGTCTCCCGTCGCCTCCACCGGCTGGCCCGCCACCTTGCGCAGCCGCTGGCGCACCAGGCTCAGTGAAAGCTGGCCGGCGAGGAACTCGTCATAGGCAAGCCGCCGCCGCGCTGGGGCCTGTGGGTCTATATCGGCGGGGTCGCGCGGCTCGTGCAGCATATGAAAGCTGTCGCGGATCGACGGCAGACCCTGCTTCTGCGCCAGCGCCGGGTCGATCCATTCCGGCAGCTCGGGAAAACGCGGCAAGGCAGCGTCGATGATCTTGCGCAATGTCTTCGGTGAAAGTCCTGCCGTCAGCGGATAGATCGGCTCGACCAGCGGCAGGTTCTCCGCCTCATCGGCCCTGACGATATAGTCCGGATGCACCATCGAGGCGCGGCCGTGGAACCAGTCGACCTTGCCGCTGACCGTCACCTCCGCATCGATCGGCAGCTGCTTTTCTAGCCAGGCGGCCTGGCCTCGGAAAAAGACCAGTGTCAGCTCGCCGGTCTCGTCATGCAGAAAGACCCGGTAGGGCACATTGCTCTTGCCACGCGGCGGCACCTGGTGCCGGTCGACGCGCGCGGTGATCGTCACGATCGCGCCCTGCGGCGCGCGGGCGATGCCCGGCTGGTTGCGCCGATCGATCAGCGAAAAGGGCGCATGGAAGATGAGATCGATGACCCGGCAATCCTCCGGCGTCTCGCGCCCGAGCAGCTTGACCAGCAGTTCGGCGATCTTCGGGCCGACGCCCGGAAGGCCCGAAATGGGGGAAAACAGAGGATCGAGAATGGCGGGGCGCATGCGGCCAAAATGCGATGAACAATGCGGCCTTGGCAAGGCTGACAAGCCGCTTTCCAGGGTCTATAGAGGCGCATCAACAGGAAGGTAATGCCATGACAGGTGTCACGCTCACCAGTGCCGGTCTCGACCCGCGCCGCCGCCGGATCCTTTTCCGCTGCTGGCACCGCGGCATCCGCGAGATGGATCTGGTCTTCGGCCAGTTCGCCGAAGCAGAGATCGCGACGCTTTCGGAAGCCGAGCTCGACGAATTCGAGACGATCATGGCTGAGGAAGACAATGATCTGGTCCGCTGGATCATGGGAACATGGCCGGTCCCCGAGCGTTTCAAGACACCGATCTTTGCCCGCCTTGCCGCCTATACGCCCGATTTCGACAAGCCCCTCAGGACGCCGGAATGATCCCTGGTTTTGATGCGAAGAAGCTTGCGGCCATTGCCGAGCCGCTGACGATCGGCAATGTGCCTGTCGGCCTCGAACCGCTGCTGCTGGCCGAACTCGCCCGGGCGGGAGAGCCGGTCGCCTACGTCATATCGGACGGCCACCGCATGGCCGATCTCGAGCAGATGCTGGGCTTCGTCGCCCCCGATATTCCGGTTCTCACCCTGCCGGCCTGGGACTGTCTGCCCTATGACCGCGTCTCCCCGAGCGCCGATACCTCGGCCCGCCGGCTGGCCGCACTCGGCGGCCTCATCGCTCATCGCAAGAAGCCGCATGCGGCCATCGTGCTCGTCACCGCCAATGCCATGCTGCAGAAGGTGGCGCCGCAGGATGTCATCGAAAGCCTGAGCTTTTCGGCTCGCCCCGGCAACCAGCTGCGCATGGACGATCTCGCCGGCCGCCTGGAGCGCAACGGCTTCGACCGTGTGGCGACGGTTCGCGAAGTCGGCGAATATGCCGTGCGCGGCGGTATTCTCGACGTCTTCGTGCCGGGTTCGGAAGAGCCGGTCCGCCTCGATTTCTTCGGCGACACGCTGGAATCGATCCGCAGTTTCGATCCGGCGAGCCAGCGCACGACCGGCCAGGTGCGCTCGCTTGACCTCAATCCGATGAGCGAGGTGACGCTGACGCCGGATACGATCAGCCGCTTCCGCAAGAATTACCTCTCGGCTTTCGGCGCGACGACGCGTGACGACGCACTTTATCTCGCCGTCTCCGAAGGCCGCCGTTATCCCGGCATGGAGCACTGGCTGCCGCTCTTCTACGAGAAGCTCGATACCGTCTTCGATTATCTCAGCGGTTTCCGCGTCGTCACCGACCATACGGTGCGCGAGGCAGCCGAGGAGCGCTCCAAGCTCGTCTTCGATTATTACGATGCCCGGCTGAATTCCGGCCAGCCGGCCAAGGGCCAGATGGCCCAGGGCACGCCCTACAAGCCGGTAACGCCCGGCCAGCTCTATCTCGACAGCAAGCTTTTCGCCAAAACCCTCGACGCGCTCGGGGCGATCCGCATCAGCCCCTTCAACGAGATCGAGAGTGAGGCGAGGCGGGTCGTCAATATCGACGCCCGCCAGGGCCAGCGCTGGGCCCGTTCGAATGCCGAGGGCGGAGGCGATGCCGAACGCATCAACATCTTCGACGTTGTCGTCAAGCATATCGCTGATCGGCGGGCCGGCGGGGCGAAAGTGCTGGTCACCGCCTGGACCGAAGGCTCGCTGGAGCGCCTGCTGCAGGTGCTGAACGAGCATGGTCTGGAGAAGGTCAAGCCGGTCGAGGCGCTGAAAGATGTCGGCGCGCTGGGCAAAGGCGAGGCGGCGGCCGCCGTGCTCAATCTCGAATCCGGCTTCGAGGCGGGCGATCTCGTCGTCATCGGCGAGCAGGATATTCTCGGCGACCGCATGGTGCGCCGCTCCAAGCGCCGCAAGCGCGCCGCCGATTTCATCGCCGAGGTCGCCGGCCTCGACGAGGGCTCGATCGTCGTCCACGCCGAACACGGCATCGGCCGCTTCATCGGGCTGAAGACGATCGAGGCCGCAGGCGCCCCGCATGCCTGCCTCGAACTGCAATATGCCGACGAGGCCAAACTCTTCCTTCCGGTCGAAAACATCGATCTTCTCTCGCGCTATGGCGGCGAGGGCACCGAGGCCCAGCTCGACAAGCTCGGCGGTGGCGCCTGGCAGATGCGCAAGGCCAAGCTGAAGAAGCGCCTGCTCGATATGGCCGATGCCCTGATCCGCATCGCCGCCGAGCGGCTGACCCGCCACGCGCCGATGCTGACGACGCCGGACGGCCTTTACGACGAGTTTGCCGCCCGTTTCCCCTATGATGAGACCGAGGACCAGGATAACGCCATCGACGCGGTGCGCTCCGATCTCGGCGCTGGCCGGCCGATGGATCGCCTGGTCTGCGGTGACGTCGGCTTTGGCAAGACCGAAGTGGCGCTGCGCGCCGCCTTCATCGCTGCGATGAACGGCGTCCAGGTTGCCATCGTGGTGCCGACGACCTTGCTTGCCCGCCAGCATTTCAAGACCTTTTCAGAGCGCTTCCGCGGCCTGCCGGTGCGTGTCCAGCAGGCCTCGCGCCTTGTCGGCGCCAAGGAGCTGGCGCTGACCAAGAAGGAAGTGGCTGAGGGCAAGACCGATATCGTCGTCGGCAC
The DNA here is from genome assembly GCF_002211295.1 of Rhizobium sp. N122. Taxonomy (NCBI): domain Bacteria; kingdom Pseudomonadati; phylum Pseudomonadota; class Alphaproteobacteria; order Hyphomicrobiales; family Rhizobiaceae; genus Rhizobium; species Rhizobium sp. N122. The sequence continues at coordinate 100,483 of NZ_LOKU01000009.1, forward strand.
GCATGCGCTGCTCGGCGCCGGCATCAAATTCGCCAATCTCGGCCTGCTCGTTATCGACGAGGAGCAGCATTTCGGCGTCAAGCACAAGGAGCGGCTGAAGGAGCTGAAGAGCGACGTGCACGTTCTGACCCTATCGGCGACGCCGATCCCGCGCACGCTGCAGCTTGCGATGACCGGGGTGCGCGAACTGTCGCTGATCACCACGCCGCCGGTCGACCGCATGGCGGTGCGCACCTTCATCTCGCCCTTCGACAGCCTGGTCATCCGCGAGACGCTGATGCGCGAGCACTATCGCGGCGGACAGAGTTTTTACGTCTGCCCGCGGCTCGCCGATCTCGCCGATGTGCACGCCTTCCTGCAGTCGGATGTGCCGGAACTGAAGGTTGCCGTCGCCCATGGCCAGATGCCGGCCGGCGAACTCGAAGACATCATGAACGCCTTCTATGAAGGCCGCTACGATGTGCTGCTGTCCACAACCATCGTCGAATCCGGCCTCGATGTTCCGACAGCCAACACGCTGATCGTCCACCGCGCCGATATGTTCGGCCTTGCCCAGCTCTATCAGCTGCGCGGCCGCGTCGGCCGCTCGAAAGTGCGCGCCTTCGCGCTCTTCACCCTGCCTGTCAACAAGGTGCTGACGGCAACGGCCGACCGCAGGCTGAAAGTGCTGCAGTCGCTGGACACGCTCGGCGCCGGTTTCCAGCTGGCAAGCCACGACCTCGATATCCGCGGCGCCGGCAACCTGCTCGGCGAAGAGCAGTCCGGCCACATCAAGGAGGTCGGCTTCGAACTCTATCAGCAGATGCTGGAAGAGGCGGTCGCCGAGGTCAAGGGTGTCGACGAGATCCACGACACCGGCTGGTCGCCGCAAATCTCCGTCGGCACGACCGTGATGATCCCTGAGGGTTACGTTCCTGACCTGCATCTGCGCATGGCGCTCTACCGCCGTCTCGGCGAAATCACCGAACTCAAGGAGATCGACGGCTTCGGCGCCGAGATGATCGACCGTTTCGGGCCGATGCCGATCGAAGTCCAGCATCTCCTGAAGATCGTCTACATCAAATCGCTCTGCCGCATCGCCAATGTCGAAAAGCTCGATGCCGGCCCGAAGGGCGTCGTCGTGCAGTTCCGCAACAAGGAATTCCCCAACCCGGCAAACCTCGTCGGTTATATCGGCAGACAGGGCACGATGGCAAAGATCCGCCCCGACCACAGCCTGTTCCTGACCCGCGACCTGCCGACGCCGGAGAAACGCCTGCAGGGCGCCGCCGTGATCATGACGCAACTGGCCGAGATGGCGAAGTAAACCGAAGGAGACGGCATGGCCACATACGGCGCAACGATCGCCTGGGAGCGGAACGGCGAGACCTTCACCGACAATCGCTATAGCCGCGCCCATCGCTGGACTTTCGACGGCGGCATCGAGGTGAGAGCGTCCTCGTCCTCACATGTCGTTCCGCTGCCCTATTCCGCCGAAGACGCCGTCGATCCGGAGGAGGCTTTCGTCGCCTCGCTCTCCAGCTGCCACATGCTGTGGTTCCTGTCGATCGCCGCAAAGCAGCAATTTTGCGTCGACAACTACACCGATGCTGCCGAGGGCATCATGGAGAAGAACGCCGAAGGCCGTCTCGCCATGACCGTCGTGACGCTGAGGCCGCATGTCGTCTTCAGCGGTGAGAGGCTGCCCTCTTTGAGCGAGTTCGAAGCCCTGCATCACCGCGCCCACGATGAATGTTTCATCGCCAATTCGGTAAAGACCGAGGTGCGCTGCATTCCGGTTTTGGGTTGAGCTTGGACGTCGCAAAATTGCGATCTTGTCCTCAACCTGTCAACGCGCATCAACACTTTCACGGGTGTCGGCAGCGCTCCAAGCAAAACTGAAGCGATATTGAACGGCCGTCACAATACTCGCTTCGGGAGATGAAGTTTGTCTCTTTACTCATCGAAAATCCGCGAACTATTGAATATTCAGTACCAGTTGTTTTCGGCATTCACTCAAGACTACTCACACGCGAACGACTTTACACTCCTTTTAGGTTTTCCTCGATCTGGAGCTCTTGTCGTTGATGGTCAGCGGTGGAATTTTGTTAAACATGGTTCGGGCTTAAGATTCGTTAGAGAGTTGCCTGCTCCGCAGCTGGTCGTGGAGATGCATGATCAATTTGGAGATTGCTCCAAAGTCGATTGGTGGAGATTAACGCTGTTTCTGGAATCGATGGGAGTTACAATCGAACGGGTTGAGGCGGAGCAAGCCGTTCTAGAACACTATCGCCATACTCAATAGGTCAGCACATGGTCACTGTGATTGCAGAGTCTTATCTGCTGATGAATCAGTCCCACGGACAAAGTCCACCTTCTAATTAGGATTGGGAACTGCGACCGCCTTCACATGGCCGCAGCCTCAGTTGAGCCCCGATCGCGCCTCGGCCTTCGCCTTGGCGATATCGCGCAGCGCATTCGCCAGCACGTCGGGCGTCTGGGCGCCGCTAACGGCATATTGCTGGTCGAAGATGAAGAACGGCACGCCGTTGACGCCCATTTCCTGCGCCGCCTTGATCTCAGCGACGATCAGATCGCGATCGGCATCGGAGGCGAGCAGCGAGGCAATGACCGAGCGGTCGAGGCCGGCCTTTTCGGCGATGTCGAGCAGCACCGCATGGTCGCCGACGTTGCGGCCTTCCTCGAAATTCGCCTTGAACAGGGCGTCAACAGCCTTGTCCTGCTTCTCGCGGCCTTCGATCATCGCCCAGTGGATCAGCCGATGCGCATCGAGCGTATTCGGCCCGATCTTGATCGCCTCGAAATCGAAGGCGATGCCGACCTCGCGGCCCAAATCGGTGAGCATCTTATGGGCCTGCGCCACGCGCTCCTCGCCGCCGAGCTTCTCAGCCAGCGCCTTCTTCTGGTCGACGCCCTCCTTGGGATAGTCGGGATTGAGCCGGTACGGCCGCCAGTTGATGTCGACGCCGATTTCGTCCTGCACTTCGGCGATGGCGAGTTCCAGCCGCGCCTTGCCGAGATAGCACCAGGGGCAGACGACATCCGAGACGACGTCGATGGTGATACGCTCCATGATGATTTTCCTTATGTCTATGCGTCTCCGAAGGGAGACATAAAGGCCGCGCGGTTCGGCCGAATCTTACTGCACACTCGTATCCCACCATACCGGCAGCTGGTAGCCGTAAAGCGGCACCGTGTCCGGACGGCCGATGCGCTTGCTGCGCGCCACCCATTGCTGATCTATATGGTAGAGCGGAACCACATAATGGCTGGACAGCAGCAACCTATCATGGGAGCGCACCGCCGCGGTGAAGTCCTCTGCCGAGCGCGCCCTGAGTAGATGGTCGATCAGCGTGTCGATATCAGGATCGGCGGCACCGGCGAAACTGTCGGCGCGATCGCTGGTCTTGGCGGCTGAAGACCATCGGCCGAGCTGCTCGTTTCCGGGCGACAGCGACGACGTGTAGGACTTGATGATCATATCGTAGTCGCGGCTGTTCGTTCGGCTTTGATATTGCGAATCGTCGACGGTGCGGATCGAAGCGGCAATGCCGATCGTCTGCAGTGAACGCTGATAGGCAATTGCGAGCTTCTCCTGGTCGGCATTCTGCGTCATGATCTCGAAGGCGAGTTGGTGGCCGGAGGCATCCAGCATCTTGCCGCCCTGGATCGCATAGCCGCCCTGTTTCAACAGTCCGACGGCCTGCTTCAGCACATTGCGGTCGCGGCCGGAGCCGTCGGTGACTGGCAATTTATAAGTGCCGTTGAGAATCTCTGGCGCGATTTTGTCCTTGATCGGCCCGAGCAGGGTAAGTTCCCTCGCATCGGCAGGAACGCCGAAACTTGAAAATACGGAATTCTGCCAAAAGCTCTGGGTGCGCTTATAGGCGCCGGAATAGAGGTTCTTGTTTGCCCATTCGAAATCGAACACCAGCGACAGGCCTTCGCGCACCTTGAGATCGGCAAAGATCGGCCGGCGCGTGTTGAATACGAAGCCGAGCATGCCGCTTGGGAGTTTCGGCGTGAACACATCCTTGATCACGGCCCCGGAGGTAGCGGCAGGAAAATTATAGGCATTGGCCCAATGGCCGGGATTACCGTCGGGGTAGAGGTCGACATCACCCTTCTTGAAGGCTTCGAACAATGTCGTGTCCTGCAGGAAATACTGGACGGTGATCTGGTCGTAATTGTCGGTACCGACCTTGGCGGGAATGTCCTTGCCCCAGTAATTCGGATCACGCTCATAGGTGATGCTCTCGCCGGGCTTCACCGTCTTCACCTTGTAGGGACCGGATCCCACAGGCGGCGTCAGCGATGTGCGGTCGAAGGTTTCCGGATCGACCGCATGTTTCGGCAGCACCGGGAAAAGGCCGAAAATCAAAGGCGTCTCGCGGTCGGCCTTTTCGTTGAAGGTGAAGCGCACGCTGTGTTCGCCGACCTTCTCCATCTTGGTGACGACTTTTAGGCGATCGGAATAGGGCGGGCGGCCCTTGTCACGCATCAGTTCGAAGGTGAACATCACGTCCTCAGGCGTCACCGGCTGGCCGTCGGCCCATTTTGCCTTCGGATTGATATTGAATTGGATAAAGCTCCTGGCGTCGTCCCATTCGACCGTCTCGGCCAGCAGGCCGTAGAGCGTGAACGGCTCGTCCCTGGAGCGCTGCATCAGCGATTCGTAGACCAGATTGCCGTATTCCGGATCCCACATGCCGCGCGCCGTCGTCCGATTGCTCTTGACGATGAACGGGTTGAGGTTGTCGTAGGTGCCGACGACGCCGTAAGTGATCTTGCCGCCCTTCTTCACATCAGGATTGACGTAAGGGAAGTGTTTGTAATCAGCCGGCAAGGCCGGTTCGCCGTGCATCGCAATGCCGTACAGCGGCTCGGCGGCGGCAGCGCCGCACAGCAGCGAGAGGACGAGGGGGACGACGATCCGGAGCATTCGGCAATCCTTGCGATCACGAAAACGGGCATGATTCACCGCGGAGATTATCATGGGGTCGAGCGATTCCAACACGAAGCGGCGATTTCTTTGGCTTCGCGACGAAATGCTCCTCAAATTGCCAAAGAAAAGCTGGATATCTTGAACGCTGCGATGTAACAGGTGAACCCGAAGTTTCGGGGTCATGCATTTGCCTTATTTTTTTAAGAGGTGGGTGCCGAACGACCCGAGGTTGGGGCGGCAAGTCGCTGTCCTGAACGGATATCAGGAGACGGAATTCGTTATGATGTTCAAGTCTGAAAAGAAAATGCGGGCAGCGCTGTCCGTTCTGGCAGTGATGTTCGGCGCCGCTTCGGCTCCGGTCTCCTCCTTCGCCCAGGAAGCGGCAGCTCCTGCCGATGGCCAGGCACAGGCCGCCGGCGCGCCGAGGCTCGGCTGGTACAAAACCTGCAGCAAGCAGGAAGACAACGACATCTGTGTTGTCCAGAACCTGATCCTCGCCAATGGCGGCCAGCTCGTTACGGCTGTTGGCTTGATCTCGGTTTCCGGCAAGATCAACCGCAAGCTCCTGCAGGTCTCGGTTCCGACAGCTCGCCTGATCCCCCCGGGCGTCATCATGCAGATCGACGGCGGCAAGGGCCAGAAGCTCGACTACGCCGTCTGCCTGCCGGACAAGTGCACCGCTGAAGTTCCGCTGACCGACGCGATGATCGCCAGCCTCAAGAAGGGCAGCGACGTGATCTTCACCTCGATAAACTTCCGCCGCGCCCCGAACCCGATCAAGATTTCGCTCGAAGGCTTCACCGGCGCTTATGACGGCGAACCGGTTTCCGAATCGAAGCTCGCTGAAAGCCAGCGCAGCCTGCAGGAAGGCATGCAGAAGAAGGCCGAGGAAGCCCGCAAGAAGCTGGAAGACGCCCAGAAGGCCGCCAAGGCGCAGTAATCCTGCGGCCGCATCGAATAAAAACCCGGCTTCAGGCCGGGTTTTTTTGTTGATAGGTCTCGGCTTTGCGCCATCGCTGTTCGATTCACGCTGATGGCTGCCCTCACCCTAACCCTCTCCCCGTAAACGGGGCGAGGGGACGTGCCACGCAGGACGTCGGCGAGGGACGGAAAGGTTGCGGCATATCCCTTCGCCCCGTTTACGGGGAGAAGGTGGCGGCAGCCGGATGAGAGGCTTTTCTCGGCGAAAGGCAAAAGAAAGGCCTCGCTGGGAGAGGCGAGGCCTTGTTCATGCTGTCGATCAACCGATCTAGTGGGCGAAGCTCATCTTGGGTTTGAACTGCCCGGACGGGGCCTGATCGAAAATCTGATAGATCTGTGGGTTGCGAAGCGGCGTGCCGCTTTCATCGTTCATCAGGTTCTGCTCGGAGACATAAGCGACATATTCGCTTTCGTCATTTTCGGCGAGCAGGTGATAGAAGGGCTGATCTCTGCTCGGGCGCACCTCGGCCGGAATGGAATTCCACCATTCCTCCGTATTCGCGAACTCCGGATCAACGTCGAAGATGACGCCGCGAAACGGGAAAACCTTGTGCCGGACCACTTCGCCGATACTGAATTTTGCTACTCTTTCTTTCATGGTACGACTTCCTTTCATCACCAAATTTGGTGATTGGTGCCGCGCAAATCAAGATTTTTGCGCAAGCGCGTCACATGAACGTCATATCCTCCTGCTGGCGTCCATGACCCTGGGAGGGGAAAGCCCCGGCACGCCGGGACTTTCCGTGTTCTGGCCGATCAGGCCGAATAGTACATGTCGTATTCGACAGGATGCGGCGTCATTTCGAAACGCATCACCTCTGCCATCTTCAGTTCGATGAAGGCATCGATCTGGTCGTCGTCGAACACGCCGCCGGCCGTCAGGAACTTGCGATCCTTGTCGAGGCTTTCGAGCGCTTCGCGCAAGCTGCCGCAGACGGTCGGAATCTTCTTCAATTCCTTCGGCGGCAGGTCGTAGAGATCCTTGTCCATGGCCTTGCCGGGATGGATCTTGTTCTTGATACCGTCGAGGCCGGCCATCAGCATGGCGGCGAAGGCGAGATAGGGGTTGGCGGTCGGATCCGGGAAACGGACTTCGACGCGCTTGGCCTTCGGATTGGTGCCGAACGGAATGCGGCAGGAGGCCGAGCGGTTGCGGGCCGAATAGGCAAGCAGAACCGGTGCCTCATAACCCGGGACGAGACGCTTGTAGGAGTTCGTCGACGGATTGGTGAAGGCGTTGATCGCCTTGGCATGCTTGATGATGCCGCCGATGTAGTAGAGGCAGCTCTCGGAAAGACCGGCATATTCGTCGCCGGCAAAGGTCGGCTTGCCGCCCTTCCAGATCGACTGATGCACGTGCATGCCCGAGCCGTTGTCGCCGAAGATCGGCTTCGGCATGAAGGTCGCCGTCTTGCCATAGGCATTGGCCACCTGGTGCACGACATATTTGTAAATCTGCATCTTGTCGGCGTTGCGCACCAGCGTATCGAACTTGATGCCGAGTTCGTGCTGGGCGGCGGCGACTTCATGGTGATGCTTTTCGACGACGACGCCCATCTCGGACAGAACCGTCAGCATTTCCGAACGCATGTCCTGGGCGCTGTCAACCGGCGGGACCGGGAAATAGCCGCCCTTGACGCGCGGGCGATGGCCGAGGTTGCCGGTTTCGTAATCGGTGTCGTCGTTCGACGGCAGCTCGGTCGAATCGAGCTTGAAGCCGGTATTGTAGGGATCGGCCTTGTACTTGACGTCGTCGAACACGAAGAATTCGGCTTCCGGGCCGACGAAGATCGTGTCGCCGATGCCGGATGCCTTGAGATAGGCTTCGGCCTTCTTGGCGGTGCCGCGCGGATCGCGGTTGTAAGCCTCGCCCGAAACCGGATCGAGAATATCGCAGACGATGACCATGGTCGACTGAGCGAAGAACGGGTCCATATGCACCGTCTCGGTATCGGGCATCAGCACCATGTCGGACTCGTTGATGGCCTTCCAGCCACCGATCGAGGAGCCGTCGAACATCACGCCGTCAGCGAACATGTCCTCGTCGACGCAGACAACGTCCATCGTCACATGCTGCAGCTTGCCCTTCGGGTCGGTGAAGCGCAGATCGACGAACTTCACGTCGTTTTCCTTGATCTGCTTCAGAATTTCGCTTGCGGTCGCCATTAAATACCTTCCTCCGATTTACGATGACAATACATGGCTGCGCTGACCGTATCGAACTTTGCGCGCTTGGCAAAGTGGGTCAGATGGCGTCGATGCCGGTCTCGCCGGTGCGGATACGGATAACCTCTTCGACGTTGGAAACGAAGATTTTTCCGTCGCCGATACGGCCGGTCTGCGCCGCCTTGCGGATCGCGTCGATGACGGCCTCCGCGTTCTCGTCGGCCAGTACGACTTCGACCTTCACCTTCGGCAGGAAATCGACGACGTATTCGGCTCCGCGGTAAAGTTCCGTGTGACCCTTCTGACGGCCGAAGCCCTTGGCTTCCGTGACCGTGATACCTTGCAGGCCGACTTCCTGAAGAGCTTCCTTCACTTCGTCCAGCTTGAAAGGCTTAATGATCGCTTCGATCTTTTTCATGAGAAAATGTCTCTCCGCTTCTCCCGTTATGGCAGGAATGTTCCCGCTCGCCGGATATGATGCAGATATCGTGCCAGTTTGAAATCCATCTTCTTAAAAAAATTCGCGGATTTTGCTGAAACCGCCGCATTTGCGGAGATTCTGATGTCGGTTTGGTAGCAAATCAGCTGGAAAACTCTGTCCTTCGATCAAAATCCTATCGAAAATCGAAAAAAACCTTAATTTAAGGAGTCGCGCAACTATGCCTCGATGAGATGAAAAGATAGGCAAATGCACAAAATTGGTTCTTTTCTTTGATGTTTCAGGCGGTTGTTTTTTAGGCGTTTTTTGATTGAATAGGCCAATGAGTCACCAGCTGTCCGACCTTCTTTTGACACCTGCCGAGATGGCTGCGGTCGACGCTGCCGCTGCCGCCTCCGGCATCGATTCCTTCGCCTTGACGGAAAGAGCAGGTGCCGCGGCCGCGGCCGTCGCCCTGCGCCTTCATCCCGAAGCGTTGCGCTTCGTCGTGCTTTGCGGGCCGGGCAACAATGGCGGCGACGCCTATGTCGCCGCACGGCATCTGCAGGAGAGTGGGGCTCTGGTGGCGCTCTTCCATCTTGGCGATCCCGCCAGACTGAAGGGCGATGCGGCCCGCGCGAAAGCCGGATGCGCGCTGCGGGGCGAACCGCTGCACCTCTATAGTCCCGAAAGCGGCGACGTCGTCATTGACGGCCTGTTCGGCGCGGGGCTCGGCCGCGAGGTGCCGGCCGATGTCCGCAGGGTGGTCGAGCGGGTCGCCGAGACCGGTCTTCCCGTGCTTGCCATCGATCTGCCCTCCGGCCTGGATGGCCGCACCGGCCGGGTGCTGGGCGCCGCCTTCCGCGCCTGCAACACCATCACCTTTATGACCCGCAAGCCCGGCCATCTGCTGATGCCAGGCAGGGAGTTGTGCGGAGAGTTGGAGGTCTTCGACATCGGTATTTCCGCCCGCATCATCCGGACCGAGGCAGCCGGCGTCATCGCCGAGAACAGGCCGGACGCCTGGAAAGCCGTGCTGCCAGCCGAACGGTTGGAAACCCACAAATACAAACGCGGCCATCTGGTCGTCTTCTCCGGCGAGGCCGACAAGACGGGGGCCGCGCGCATGTCGGCGACCTCGGGCCTGAAGGCGGGCGCCGGCCTGGTGACGATAGCAGCGCCGCGCGCGGCGATGGCTGCCAATGCCGCCCATCTCACCGCCGTCATGCTGCATGGGATCGACGCCGAGGCCGACCTTGAAGACTGGCTCGCCGACAACAGGCTGCAGACCTTCGTTCTCGGCCCCGGTTTCGGCGTCGGCGCCAGGGCGCGCGCTTTCGTCTCGGCCCTTGCCGAGCGCCATCTCGTGCTCGATGCCGACGGCATCTCCTCGTTCAAGGACGATCCGCAGCAGCTTTTCGATCTTTTCCAGGGCGAGCCGCGGCTGGTGCTGACGCCGCACGAGGGCGAATTTTCGCGGCTCTTTCCCGATATCGGCGGCGACGATGCGCTGGGGAAGGTGGACAAGGCCCTAGCAGCGGCCCGCCGCGCCAATGCCGCTATCGTCTACAAAGGCGCCGATACCGTCATCGCCGCGCCGGACGGCCGCGCGCTGATCAACACCAACGCTCCCGCCTGGCTTGCCACTGCCGGTTCAGGCGACGTGCTCGCCGGCATCATCGGCGGATTGCTCGCCCAGGGCCTGCCGGCCTTCGAGGCCGCGGCGGCCGGCGTCTGGCTGCACGGAGAGGCAGGGCAACGCGCCGGCAAGGGCCTGACGGCGGAAGATCTCGCAGCCCACGTCTTGCCGCTTTAGCTCGACTTATGACTGGAGCAATTTCTGCAGGGCGATCGCCCCATGCGGCGCATTCACCTTGCCTTCATGGATCATGAAGGCGAAGACGTCGCGCGGCTCGGCCTTGACCTTGCGCCCCTTGTCGATCAACGGCAGATCCTCGGGAACCTTGCCTTCGGCCCAGGTCTCGAGTCGGTCCGCCCAGGCCTTCAAGTCCTTGTCGGGATAGCAGGTTGCTATATCGTCCGATCCCTTCTGCAGCCTGGCATAGACGAAATCGGCCGTGACGTCGGCGATCATCGGATATTCGAAATGTTCGGCGCAAACAGGCGCCACGCCGTATTTCGCCAGCAACGCCACGAACTCCGGCACCTTGAAGGAATCGTGGCGCACCTCGACCACGTGGCGAAGCGCCAGCCCGTCCTGTTTTTCCGGCAACAGCTTCAGGAAGGCCTCGAAATCGTCCGCATCGAACTTCTTCGTCGGCGCGAACTGCCAGAGCAGCGGCCCGAGATGATCGCCGAGCTCGCTGATTCCAGATGACAGGAACCGCTCCATCGATTCCCCGGCTTCGGCAAGCACCCGCCGGTTGGTGACGAACCGCGTGGCCTTCAGCGAAAAGATGAAACCGTCGGGCACATCGGTTGCCCATTTGGCGAAGACCGCCGGTTTCTGGGTGCTATAATAGGTGCCGTTGACCTCGATGACCTTCAGCTGGCGGCTGGCATAATTCAGCTCGTCCTTTTGCTTCAGGTCATCAGGAAAGAAATGCCCGCGCCAGGGCTCGAAGGTCCAGCCGCCGATGCCGGTGCGGATAGTGCCGGATTTCGTCATGTCGTCCTCCCAGTTGGCAGCCATTCAGTCGTGACCGTTTCCAGATCCTCGGGCGAGGCTGGCCGCATCGTCATTCCGCCGCAGCCGCCCTCTTGGCCGGCCGCCGTTCCAGCAATTCCTTGAGGAACTGTCCGGTATAGGAGCGCTTCTCCTTGACGATCGCCTCCGGCGTGCCAAAAGCCACGATTTCACCGCCGCCATCGCCGCCCTCAGGGCCGAAATCGAGCACCCAGTCGGCCGTCTTGATGACTTCGAGATTGTGCTCGATCACCACAACCGAATTGCCCTGGTTGACCAGTTCGTGCAGCATTTCGAGCAGCTTGGCGACGTCGTGGAAATGCAGGCCGGTCGTCGGTTCGTCGAGAATGTAGAGCGTACGTCCCGTCGAGCGCTTCGACAGTTCCTTGGCGAGTTTGACGCGCTGCGCCTCGCCGCCGGATAGCGTGTTGGCCTGCTGGCCGACCTTGATATAACCGAGGCCGACATCTTTCAGCGCCTGCAGCTTGTCGCGCACGGCGGGTACTGCCGCGAAGAAATCGACGCCTTCCTCCACGGTCATATCGAGCACGTCGGCGATCGACTTCTGCTTGAAGGTGACGTCGAGCGTCTCTCTGTTATAGCGTTTGCCGTGGCAGACGTCGCAGATGACGTAGACATCCGGCAGGAAGTGCATCTCGATCTTGATGACGCCGTCGCCCTGGCAGGCTTCGCAGCGTCCGCCCTTGACGTTGAAGGAGAAGCGGCCCGGCTGGTAGCCGCGCGCTTTGGCTTCCGGCAGGCCGGCGAACCAGTCGCGGATCGGCGTGAAGGCGCCGGTATAGGTCGCCGGGTTCGAGCGCGGCGTGCGGCCGATCGGCGACTGGTCGATGTCGATCACCTTGTCGATATGCTCGAAGCCGTCGATGCGGTCGTGATCGGCCGGGATTTCGCGCGCGCCCATGACGCGGCGCGCCGCCGATTTATACAGCGTCTCGATCAGGAAGGTGGATTTGCCGCCGCCGGAAACGCCGGTCACCGCCGTGAACACACCGAGCGGGATTGCCGCCGTGACGTTCTTCAGATTGTTGCCGCGCGCCCCGACCACCTTGATCTCGCGGCCCTTCTTCTGCTTGCGGCGCTCGTGGGGAACGGGAACGCCGAGTTCGCCGGACAGATATTTTCCGGTCAGCGACTGCGGATTGTCCATAATATCCTGCGGCGTGCCGTGGGCGATGACCTGGCCCCCGTGAATGCCGGCGGCCGGGCCGATGTCGACCACGTCGTCGGCCGTCAGGATCGCATCCTCGTCATGTTCGACGACGATGACGGTGTTGCCGATGTCGCGCAGGTGCTTCAGCGTGTCGAGCAGCCGGGCATTGTCGCGCTGATGCAGGCCGATCGACGGCTCGTCGAGCACGTAGAGCACGCCCGTCAGCCCCGAGCCGATCTGTGAGGCCAGCCGGATGCGCTGGCTTTCGCCGCCAGACAGCGTGCCGGAATTGCGCGACAGGCTGAGATATTCCAGGCCGACATCGTTGAGGAAGCGCAGCCGGTCGCGGATTTCCTTGAGGATGCGCACGGCGATTTCGTTTTGCTTGGCGTTGAAGCTGGCCGGCAGCGTCTCGAACCAATCGCGGGCGATGCGGATCGACATGCCGGTGACTTCGCCGATATGCAGCGTGTTTATCTTCACCGCCAAGGCCTCCGGCTTCAGGCGAAAGCCGTTGCAGGACGGGCAGGGGGCTGCCGACATGAAGCGCTCGATATCCTCGCGCGCCCAGGCGGAATCGGTCTCCTTCCAGCGGCGCTCGAGATTGGTGATGATGCCCTCGAAATTCTTCTGCGTCGTATAGGCGCGGGCGCCGTCGGCGTAGTGGAATTCGATCTTGTCCTCGGTGCCGTTGAGGATGACGTCTTTGGCCTCGTCGGAGAGATCGTTCCAGCGGGTGCCGAGCTTGAAGCCGTAATGTTTGCCGAGTGCCTCGAGCGTCTGATTGTAATAGGGCGAGGTCGACTTGGCCCAGGGGGCGATCGCACCGTCGCGCAGCGTCCGTTCCGGCTCCGGCACGATCAGATCCGGATCGATTTTCTGCTGGGCGCCGAGGCCGTCGCAGGTCGGGCAGGCGCCGAAGGGATTGTTGAAGGAGAACAGCCGGGGCTCGATCTCGGGAATGGTGAAGCCGGAGACCGGGCAGGCGAATTTCTCCGAAAACAGCACGCGCTCATGCGTCTCGTTCAGCGACTTGTTGGCCGAGCCGCCGGCCGAAGTCTCCTCCGGCGGCAGCGGCTTGTCGGCGAATTCGGCGACAGCCAGCCCGTCGGCGAGCTTCAGGCAGGTTTCCAGACTGTCGGCCAGGCGGGCCGAGACATCCGAGCGCACGACGATGCGGTCGACCACCACGTCGATATCGTGCTTGTATTTCTTGTCGAGCACCGGCGCTTCGGCGATCTCGTAGAACTGGCCATCGACCTTGACGCGCTGGAAGCCCTTCTTCATCAGCTCCGCCAGTTCCTTCTTGTATTCGCCCTTGCGCCCGCGCACGAGCGGCGCGAGAATATAAAGACGGGTGCCCTCGCCGAAATCGAGGATGCGGTCGACCATCTGGCTGACGGTCTGGCTCTCGATCGGCAAGCCGGTCGCCGGCGAATAGGGAACGCCGACGCGGGCAAAGAGCAGGCGCATATAGTCGTAGATCTCGGTGACGGTGCCGACCGTCGAGCGCGGGTTGCGCGAGGTGGTCTTCTGTTCGATCGAGATCGCCGGCGACAGCCCGTCGATCTGGTCGACGTCGGGCTTCTGCATCATTTCAAGGAACTGCCGGGCATAGGCCGACAGGCTCTCGACATAACGGCGCTGGCCCTCGGCATAGATCGTGTCGAAGGCAAGCGAGGACTTGCCGGAGCCCGAAAGCCCGGTCATGACGATCAGCTTGTTGCGCGGCAGATCGAGATCGATGCCCTTGAGATTATGCTCGCGCGCGCCGCGGATGGAGATCGTCTTCAGTTCGCTCATCGTCTCAGCTTTGGTCCTTTGGGATAACAGCCCTTATTTAGTGATGCCGACCGGCGAGTCGAGGCTGAATGTCAACTAGGGTCAAGGTTTTCGATTCTGTTGACAGGATCATACGGATAAACTAGAACAAATAAAGAACAAAATTCCTGATGAATGCATGCGGCTTTCTGATGGGATAAACATGTGGATGAACGACCGTTTACGCGCATCGGCGGTCCGCGATGGTTTAAGGTGCGCTGATCGATTAACGCCGCCGGGCAGGGCGGCAGGCAGGGTGAGAAGCATGGCTGGTAGCGTAAACAAGGTAATTCTGATTGGAAACGTCGGTGCGGACCCGGAAATCCGCCGCACGCAGGATGGCCGGCCGATCGCCAACCTCCGTATCGCGACCTCGGAGACCTGGCGCGACCGCAATTCCGGCGAGCGCCGTGAAAAGACCGAATGGCACACGGTCGTCGTCTTCAACGAGGGCCTCTGCAAGGTTGTCGAGCAATATGTGAAGAAGGGCGCCAAGCTCTATATCGAAGGCCAGCTGCAGACCCGCAAATGGCAGGACCAGCAGGGCCAAGACCGCTACTCGACGGAAGTGGTGCTGCAGGGCTTCGGTTCGACCCTGACCATGCTCGACGGCCGCGGTGAAGGCGGCGGTGCAAGCTCCGGCGGCGGCCGAGGCAGCAGCAACAATGATTATGGCGATGACTACGGCGCCCCGGCTCCGTCATCATCGCCAAGCCGCGGCGGTGGCGGCGGCAACTTCTCGCGCGACCTCGACGACGACATCCCGTTCTGATCGACCGTTTTTCCTGTATGATGAATATCCGAGAGCATGATGCCTTTGATGGCGTCATGCTCTTTTTCTTTGATCCCGCGCATTTCTTATCGCGCGGCAGATGCCGCACTTTTCAGTGCGGCGTCGCGCTGATGAGATTGAGCGCCGCTTTCGCGCCGTCGACGACGAATTGCACTGCTAGGGCGGCGAGGATGACGCCGAGCAGCCGTGTCAGGATCGCCCGGCCGGTGACGCCGAGGAAACGGTCGAGCCGTTCGGCAATCAGCAGCATCAGGAAGGTCAGCAGCAGATTGGCGGCGATGACGGAGATCAGCTGGGCTTTTTCCACGGAGGTCGGCAGCGTGCCGGCAAGCAGGATCGTCGCCGAGATCGCACCGGGACCGGCGATCAGCGGCAAGGCGAGCGGAAAGACGGCGATATTTTCGATATGATCCTTGGTGACGGCAGCCTCGCTCGCCTTCTCCTTGCGTTCCTGGCGCCGCTCGAACACCATCTCGAAGGCGATCCAGAAGAGCAGCAGCCCGCCGGCGATGCGGAAGGCGCCGATCGAGATGCCGAGCACGCCGAGCACGCCGGCCCCGAACAGCGCGAAGACGGCGAGGATGATGAAGGCGATGGTCGAGCCGCGCAGCGCCACCTGCGTCCGTTGCGCGCGGCTCATGCCCGTCGTCAGCCCCAGGAAGATCGGCGCGAGCCCCGGCGGATCGATGGTGACGAGCAGCGTCGTGAAGGCGTTGATCAATAGGTCGGCGCTTGCCATCGTCTCTCGGGAACCCCATATAGTGGTTATTATGTGTGGTTTTATGATTGTGAAGCGGCTATTCCGATTTGGCAAATATCCCGCGGCGGCCCGCGGCGGATTTGTCCGGTTCGGCCGCGCAACTTACATGTTTTACCCTCTTTAAGCCGCAAAAGCCTGTTCAAAACGCCGCGTGAAATTGGCGCGGGAACGGGCTTTCCGCTATAAATCTTCAAGTGATTCTAGAAGAGATCGTGATCTGTTTTGACTGAGCAAACACCCCCCGGCGGCGGGAAGCTCCCGCCAGGCATCGAGCCCATCTCCATCATGGAGGAAATGCAGCGGTCGTATCTCGATTACGCGATGAGCGTCATCGTCAGCCGCGCGCTTCCCGACGTGCGCGACGGCCTGAAGCCCGTGCACCGGCGCATCCTCTACGGCATGTCCGAGCTCGGCATCGACTGGAACAAGAAATACGTCAAATGCGCCCGCGTCACCGGTGACGTGATGGGTAAATACCATCCGCACGGCAATTCGGCGATCTATGATGCGCTGGCCCGCATGGCCCAGCCTTGGTCGCTGCGTCTGCCGCTGATCGACGGCCAGGGCAATTTCGGCTCGGTCGACGGCGATCCGCCGGCGGCCGAACGTTACACCGAATGCCGCCTCGAAAAGGCTGCCCATTCGCTGCTCGACGATCTCGACAAGGAAACCGTCGATTTCCGCGACAACTACGACGGCACGCTTTCCGAGCCGGTCGTGGTTCCCGCCAAGTTCCCGAACCTGCTGGTCAACGGCGCCGGCGGCATCGCCGTCGGCATGGCGACCAATATCCCGCCGCACAATCTCTCCGAAGTCATCGACGGCTGCATTGCGCTGATCGACGATCCGGCGATCGAGCTGCCGGAACTGATGCAGATCATTCCCGGCCCGGACTTCCCGACCGGTGCGAAGATCCTCGGCCGCGCCGGCATTCGCTCGGCTTATGAAACCGGCCGCGGTTCGGTCATCATGCGCGGCGTAGCGGCCATCGAGCCGATGCGCGGCGACCGCGAGCAGATCATCATCACCGAGATTCCCTACCAGGTGAACAAGGCGACGATGATCGAGAAGATGGCCGAACTGGTGCGCGACAAGCGCATCGAAGGCATTTCCGATCTGCGCGACGAATCCGACCGCCAGGGCTATCGCGTCGTCGTCGAATTGAAGCGCGACGCCAATGCCGAGGTCATCCTCAACCAGCTTTATCGCTATACGCCGCTGCAGACCTCTTTCGGCTGCAACATGGTGGCGCTGAACGGCGGCAAGCCCGAGCAGCTGACCCTGCTCGACATGCTGCGGGCTTTCGTCTCCTTCCGCGAGGAAGTCGTTAGCCGGAGAACGAAATTCCTGCTGCGCAAGGCGCGTGACCGCGCCCATGTGTTGGTCGGCCTCGCCATCGCCGTCGCCAATATCGATGAAGTCATCCGCGTCATCCGCCAGGCGCCCGATCCGCAGTCGGCCCGCGAAGAACTGATGACCCGCCGCTGGCCGGCCGAAGATGTCGAAAGCCTGATCCGTCTGATCGACGATCCGCGCCATCGCATCAACGAGGACCTGACCTACAACCTGTCCGAAGAGCAGGCCCGGGCCATCCTCGAACTGCGCCTTGCCCGTCTGACGGCCCTTGGTCGCGACGAAATCGGCGACGAACTCAATAAAATCGGCGAGGAAATCAAGGATTACCTCGATATTCTCTCCTCGCGCGTCCGCATCCAGACCATCGTCAAGGACGAACTGTCAGCCGTGCGTGATGAATTCGGCACGCCGCGCCGCACCGAGATCGTCGATGGCGGCCTCGAAATGGACGACGAGGATCTGATTGCCCGCGAGGACATGGTCGTCACCGTCTCGCATCTCGGCTATATCAAGCGCGTGCCGCTGACCACCTATCGCGCCCAGCGCCGCGGCGGCAAGGGTCGCTCCGGCATGACCACCCGTGACGAGGATTTTGTTAGCCGGCTATTCGTCGTCAACACTCATACCCCGGTCCTGTTCTTCTCCTCGCGCGGCATCGTCTACAAGGAAAAGGTCTGGCGACTGCCGATCGGCACGCCGACCTCGCGCGGCAAGGCACTGATCAACATGCTGCCGCTCGCCCCCGGCGAACGCATCACCACCATCCTGCCCTTGCCCGAGGACGAGGAGAGCTGGGACAATCTCGACGTCATGTTCTCGACGACGCGCGGCACGGTTCGCCGCAACAAGCTGTCGGACTTCGTCCAGGTCAACCGCAACGGCAAGATCGCCATGAAACTCGAGGAGGAGGGCGATGAAATCCTCTCCGTCGAGACATGCACGGAAAGTGACGACGTGCTGCTGACGACGGCGCTCGGCCAGTGCATCCGCTTCTCAGTCGACGACGTCCGCGTTTTCGCCGGCCGCAATTCGATCGGCGTGCGGGGCATCAGCCTTGCCGGCGGCGACCGCATCATCTCGATGACCATCGTCCGCCACGTCAACGCCGAGCCGTGGGAGCGCGCCGCCTATCTGAAGCGCGCCGCCAACGACCGCCGCCTGACGACAGGTGAGGCCGAGGAGATCGCGCTGGTCGGCGAGGAGGTCACCGAAGAGGGACAGCTCTCCGACGAGCGTTATGAGGAGCTGAAGCAGCTCGAGCAATTCGTGCTCACCGTCTCCGAAAAGGGCTTCGGCAAGCGTTCGTCGTCCTATGATTTCCGCATCTCCGGCCGCGGCGGCAAGGGCATCCGCGCCACCGACACGTCGAAGACAGGCGAGATCGGCGAACTGGTCGCGGCCTTCCCGGTCGACGATGGCGACCAGATCATGCTGGTTTCCGATGGCGGCCAGCTGATCCGCGTGCCGGTCGGCGGCATCCGCATCGCCAGCCGCGCCACCAAGGGCGTCACCATCTTCTCAACGGCCAAGGACGAGAAGGTCGTCTCGGTCGAGCGCATCAGCGAACCGGAGGATGAGGCGGAGGAGACTGTCGAGGTCGCCGAAGGCGCCGCCACCACCGAGGACGCGGCTGCCGGCGAGGCGCCGGCTACCGATGGTGACCCGGCCGGGTCGGCTGAGGAATAATCAAGTGAAAGGGCGGCTTCGGGCCGCCCTTTTCTTTTCAAGCCGCGCCCGTCCTTACCGGCCCAAAGAAAAAGCCGGACGCTGGGTGCATCCGGCTTTGAATGGCCTTGGCAGCGGAAGGGGTGCCGCTCAAGGTGGGGAAGGAGTTGGAAAAAGAGGAATGTCAGAATGCGCTATGTTTTTCGTTCAGCGCCTTTACCTCTTCACCTTCGCGCCGAAGCGCCGATATCGTCGAGGCTACAGACACTATGAACATGACGCTGATAAGGGCGGTGAGCACTGTCAAGATCGTGAACATAGGCATTCCTTTCCTGGGGAGTTGCGTTCTCGCCCCTCAGTACTGGCCCAGTACGGCCGTCCGGGCCGAAGCATAGGGGCCATAAACCTTGGACGTATCAACCTTCTGATCATAGAGAGCGACAGTTGCGGTCAGCATGCCCGTGACCATTACCATCCAGAGCACGTTAATCATCGTAATCTTGCCGGGCATCTTTAGTCCTTCCTGCCGCGATAATCGCATCTATGTATCGGTTGAATGAACGCATCCGTTTTTAAATGGTTCCGCCGGATGTTGAGGCGGTGTTTACCAATGCCGATCTGAAGCCTCCTTGAATGTCTCGTTCATCTGGCGTTCAGATTCGAACGTAGTTTTTTGCGCGCAGCCGGCCCTGGGCGCGCACGATCGCGGCATGCTCAGCAAGCTCCGGCCGCACCCAGCTCACCTCGTAGCGATCGGCGAAATAGCCATAGGCCATCTCGGCGGCGAGCGAGGAAACGACGGCAAGTGCAACGAGCACGATCAGCATGGAATTGGTCTTTCGGGAGGCGCCGGATGCCGGAATGGCATCGGCTGCGTTGATGATCTGAGTTAAGCAGATACTGTCTGAAACCGCCTTGAACGGGCCGTTCATCCGCGGTTCAACCGTCCGGGACGATTGGCCAAATCACTTGCGGCAAGCCGGCATCCGTGACAAAAGGCGTCAAACCAACGGTCGGGCCAGATGACGACAGCTTTTTATCCCGGGTCTTTCGACCCGATCACCAATGGGCATGTGGATGTTCTGGTCCAGGCGCTGAACGTCGCCGAAAAGGTGATCGTCGCGATCGGTATCCACCCCGGCAAAGCGCCGCTCTTTTCCTTCGAGGAGAGAGCCGAGCTGATCCGCCTTTCGCTGGCTGAAGCGCTGCCCGGCAAGACCGGCGACATCGATGTCGTCGCTTTCGACAATCTGGTCGTCGATGCCGCCCGCGCCCATGGCGCCACGCTTCTGATCCGCGGTCTCCGCGACGGCACCGATCTTGATTACGAAATGCAGATGGCCGGCATGAACAGGACGATGGCGCCCGATATCCAGACCATCTTTTTGCCGGCGGGAACGGCCTCGCGGCCCATTACGGCCACATTGGTCCGCCAGATCGCCGCCATGGGCGGCGATGTCAGCGCCTTCGTGCCGGCCGCCGTCTTGCAAGCCCTCACATCCAAGCGCCCAGACTGATAAATACGAAGTCTGGCAAGCGCAAAGACCAGGCGAAACCCGCCGCAACGGAGCCCATATGAAACTCTTTTATCTCGCATTTGCCGGCGTGTTGTATCTCGCCTCCTTCGCGGGGGACGCCTTCGCCCAGTCGGCCGATCATTATCTCACCATCCAGTTGAAGAACGGCCCCGTCGTCATCCAGCTGATGCCTGAGGTGGCGCCGAAGCATGTCGCCCAGATCGAGGCGCTGGCCAAGAAGGGCGAATATGACAACGTCGCCTTCCACCGCGTCATCGACGGCTTCATGGCCCAGACCGGCGACGTCAAATACGGCAATATGGAGAAGGGTTTCGATGCGAGCCTCGCCGGCACCGGCTCCTCCGATATGCCGGATATTCCGGCGGAGTTTTCCAAGACCCCGTTCGTGCGCGGCACGGTCGGCATGGCCCGTTCGCAGGATCCGAATTCCGCCAATTCGCAGTTTTTCATCATGTTCGATGACGGCTCCTTCCTCAACGGTCAGTACACCGTGGTCGGCAAGGTCGTTTCCGGCATGGAGAATGTCGACAAGATCAAGCGCGGCGAAGGCCAGAACGGCGAAGTCAAAAGTCCCGACCGGATGATCAAGGTCACCCTGGGCAAGAAGTAAGTTACGAGAGAAACAAGAGGAGAAGACAATGGCCGAGATCAAGGATCCCGAAAACACCATCATTCTGGAAACCACCAAGGGCAAGGTTGTCATTCAGCTTCTGCCGCAGGTCGCCCCGGAGCATGTCGCCCGCATCAAGGAGCTCGCCCGTGAAAAGGCCTATGACGGCGTCGTCTTCCACCGCGTCATTCAGGATTTCATGGCGCAGACGGGCGATGTCGAATTCGGCAAGAAGGGCTCGGAAACCTTCAATCCCGGCCGCGCCGGCATGGGCGGCTCCTCCAAGCCGGATCTGAAGGCTGAATTCTCCGCGACCACCCATACGCGCGGCACCTGCTCGATGGCCCGTTCGCAGAACCCGAACTCGGCCAATTCGCAGTTCTTCATCTGCTTCACCGACGCGCCTTGGCTGAACAAGCAGTATTCCGTCTGGGGCCAGGTCATCGAAGGCATGGACAACGTCGACAAGATCAAGCGCGGCGAGCCGGTTTCCGATCCGGACTCGATCGTCTCGATGCGGGTTGCCGCCGACGTCTGATTGTGATTTCTGCTGAAACCCGCTCTTGCGCGTCAACCGCGTGGGGGCGGGTTTCGCTTTGCCTGAAAGTGCCGTTATGCGCGTAGACCTTTTCGATTTCGATCTGCCGGATGAACGCATCGCGTTGCGGCCCGCCGAGCCGCGCGACAGCGCGCGCCTGCTCGTCGTCAACCCCCATGCTGAAAGCGTGCTCTCCGATCATCGAGTCGGCGATCTGCCGTCCTTTCTGCGGCCGGGCGATGCGCTGGTCTTCAACGATACCAAGGTCATTCCAGCCCAACTCGAAGGCATCCGCCATCGCGAGGGGGCGGGCGGCCAGCAGGTGTCGGCAACGCTGCATATGCGCATCGGCCCCAGCCGCTGGAAGGCCTTTGCCAAACCCGGCAAGCGCATCAAGGAGGGCGACCGCATCGCCTTCGGTCACAGCGGCGAAAGCTGCTTCCTTGGCTCGCTCGATGCCACCGTCGAGGAAAAGGGCGAGGCCGGCGAAGTGACGCTCGCCTTCGACCTCACAGGCCCGGCGCTCGACGAGGCAATCGCCGCCGTCGGCCATATTCCGCTGCCGCCTTATATCGCCGCCAAGCGGCCCGAGGACGAGCGCGACCGCGCCGATTACCAGACGATCTATGCCCGCGAGGAGGGCGCCGTCGCCGCCCCCACTGCCGGCCTGCACTTCACGCCTGATCTGTTTGCGGCGCTGGATAAGGCCGGCATCGAACGCCATTTCGTCACGCTGCATGTCGGCGCCGGCACCTTCCTGCCTGTGAAGGCCGACGATACCGACGATCACAAGATGCATCTCGAAAGCGGTTATGTCAGCGCCGAGATCGCCGCCCGGCTGAATGCCGTCAAGGCAAGGGGCGGGCGTATCGTCTGCGTCGGCACGACCTCGCTGCGGCTGATCGAAAGTGCAGCGGCGGAAAGCGGAGAGATCAAGCCCTGGGCCGGCGCCACCGGTATCTTCATCACACCCGGCTATCGCTTCAACGCGGTCGACATGCTGATGACCAATTTCCACCTGCCGCGCTCGACGCTGTTCATGCTGGTCTCGGCTTTTGCCGGCTTCGAGACCATGCATGCGGCCTATGAACACGCCATTTCGACAGGCTACCGCTTCTACTCCTACGGAGACGCGAGCCTTCTTTTCCGGAAAGACAAATGACAGAAAACTTCCAATTTACGTTGAAGAAGACTGATGCCGGCGCCCGCCTCGGCGAAATTTCCATGCCGCGCGGCACCATCCGCACGCCGGCCTTCATGCCCGTCGGCACCGTCGGCACCGTCAAGGCGATGTATCTCGACCAGGTGCGCGAGACCGGCGCCGACATCATCCTCGGCAATACTTATCATCTGATGCTGCGCCCCAGTGCCGAGCGCGTCGCCCGCCTCGGCGGCCTGCACAAGCTGATCCGCTGGGAACACCCGATCCTGACGGATTCCGGCGGTTTTCAGGTCATGTCGCTCTCCGGCCTGCGCAAGCTCGACGAGCAGGGCGTCACCTTCAAGTCGCATGTCGACGGCAGCCTGCACCATATGTCGCCGGAGCGCTCCATCGAAATCCAGGGGCTGCTCGGCTCCGATATCCAGATGCAGCTCGACGAATGCGTGGCCCTGCCGGCCGAGCCGAAGGAGATCGAGCGCGCCATGGAAATGTCGCTGCGCTGGGCCGAGCGCTGCCGGGTCGCCTTCGGCGAGCAGCCCGGAAAGGCGATGTTCGGCATCGTCCAGGGCGGCGACATCCCGGCGCTGCGTATCCGGTCGGCTGAGGCGCTGAGCCAGCTCGACCTCAAGGGTTATGCGATCGGTGGTCTTGCCGTCGGCGAACCGCAGGACGTCATGCTGCAGATGCTGGACACGACGCTGCCGGTGCTTCCTCTGGAAAAGCCGCGTTATCTCATGGGCGTCGGCACGCCGGACGATATGCTGAAATCGGTCGCCCGCGGCATCGACATGTTCGACTGCGTCATGCCGACCCGCTCCGGCCGCCACGGCCTGGCCTTTACCCGCCGCGGCAAGGTCAACATTCGCAATGCCCGTCATGCCGAGGATATGCGCCCACTCGACGATCAGTCGAACTGCCCGGCCTCGCGCGATTATTCCCGCGCCTATCTGCACCATCTCGTCCGCGCCAACGAGGCGCTCGGCGGCATGCTGCTCTCCTGGCACAATCTCGCCTATTACCAGGAACTGATGCAGGGCATCCGCAAGGCCATCGCCGAAGGCCGCTTCGCCGATTTCATGGCGGAAACGATGGAGGAATGGGCGAGAGGCGACCTCACACCCGTTTGATCAAATACCCTTGCTGTCCGCATCCGGCATGATCTGCACGCCGTTGATCCGGTAGCTGCCGTCCGGCTGTCGCGTCATCTGGTAGATCGCCGTCCAGTCCTTGCCGTCGCGGCCAGAGATCAGCACCTCGTGGTAGATCAGCGCGCCATTGTCGATCGAGCGGCTGCGGCCGAAGGCGTAGTTGCCGGGGTGATAGACCGGCTCGTAGCTCTTCTTCACCATGGCGAAGAACAGGTTCTTGTCGGGATACATCGCCCTGATGCCGGGGGCGGCGAAGGAATAAGCGGTCTCGGCATCGTCCTTGAGGAAGGCTTTGATCTGTTCCTCGATCATCGCCCGTGTGGCGTCGATCGGATCTTCGGCCCGGGCCGAGACAGGGGAGAGGAGGGACGCGGCACACAGAATGACAACTGCGAAGAAGGCGCGCATGGGGATCTCCGGCTCTATCGGGGGAAAAGATCCCGATGGAGCGGAAGTGTAGGCCATTTCCAGCGCAAGAAAAGCGGCCTTTACGACCAGCGGCGGAAGAGGGCGCTGGCATTCACGCCGCCGAAGCCGAAACCGTTGGTGATGGCATAGTCCATTGCCAGTGGCCGCGCCACCTTGCCGACGATATCGATGCCGTCGGCATCAGGATCGGCTTCATCGAGGTTTCGGGTCGGCGGCGCGATCTGGTCGCGCAGCGCCAGGATGGTGAAGATCGCCTCCAGCCCGCCGGCAGCACCCAGCAGGTGGCCGGTCGCCGATTTCGTCGCGCTGACGGCGATGCCGCCATTGCGGCCGAAGACCGTGGCGATCGCCGCGATCTCGCCTTTGTCACCGACCGGTGTCGAGGTCGCATGCGCGTTCAGATGCTTGACCTCGGACGCCGGGATCTTGGCCTGCCGGAGCGCTGTCTCGATCGCCCGGCGCGCGCCGTCGCCGTCTTCGGGGCCTGAGGTCATGTGGTAGGCGTCCGCTGCCGTGCCGTAGCCGACGAGTTCGGCAAGCGGCGTCGCGCCACGGGCAAGCGCGTGCTCCAGCGTTTCGATCACCAGGATGCCGGCGCCTTCGCCCATGACGAAGCCGTCGCGCTCCGTGTCGAAGGGCCGCGAGGCTAACTCCGGCGTCTCGTTGAAGCCGGTGGAAAGGGCACGCGCAGCGGCAAAGCCGCCAAGGCTCACCTTGTCGATGCAGGCCTCGGCGCCGCCGCAGATCGCCACATCCGCTTCGCCGGAACGGATCAGCCGCGCCGCATCGCCGATCGCCTGGACGCTGGCCGCGCATGCTGTCACCGGCGCGCCGAGCGGGCCCTTGAAGCCGTAGCGGATGCTGACCTGGCCGGCGGCGAGGTTGACGAGGAAGGAGGGCACGGTGAAGGGAGACAGCCGCCGCACGCCGCGCGCCTCACCGATCCGCACCGCCTCGGCGATGGCAGGAAAGCCGCCGACGCCCGAGGCGATGATCGTTGCCGTGCGTTCGCGCGCGCCCTCGTCTGTGGGCATCCAGCCGGCCTGCTTCACCGCTTCCTCCGTCGCCGCCATGGCGAACTGGATGAAGCGGTCCATCTTCTTCTGGTCCTTGGGCGGGATGTAGCGGTCGGGGTCGAAGCCCGCCTCAACATCCGAAGCAATGCCGGGAACGATGCCGCCGACCTTGGCTGAGAGTTCGCCGACGACATCCTCCGCCAGCACCCTCAGACCTGAAGCGCCACCGAGGAGGCGTTTCCAGGCGGGCTCGACGCCGATGCCGAGTGGCGAGACAAGTCCCATGCCGGTGACAACAATGCGGTCCATGATATTTTCCTCTCTATGCGTCGATGCCGAGATACCAGGCGCGCATGCGGGCGATCCGCGCACGCACCTCGTCATCGGCTGCGGGGCCTGGAAGCAGGCTGGTGTTTTCGGGTGTCACTTCTTGGCCGGTCCGTGCGTCGACCAGTACCATTTGGCGCTCTCTGCCCGAAGCGGCGTCGCCGAGCAGAAAGGCGAGATCTTCCGCCGGCATGTGCCGGCTTCCCCAGGAAAACAGCGTCATCAGCACCGGAAAGAAATCGCGGCCCTTGTCCGTCAGCCGATATTCGTAGCGGGCAGGGCGTTGCTGGTAGAGCCGCCGTTCGAACAGCCCCTGATCTGTCAGCTGTTTGAGCCGCCGTGTCAGGATGTTCGGCGCCACGCCGAGGCTCTTCTGAAATTCGTCGAAGCGCGACAGCCCCTGAAAGGCGTCGCGCAGGATCATGATGCTCCACCAGTCGCCGACGCTGTCGAGCGCGCGCGCCGCCGGGCATTTGAATTGACTGAAGCTCGTCCGCTGCATGGATCTGTCACTACAGCAGTGACTATCATGATGCAAGTTACTTGAGGAGGGACAGCCTTCAGCGCGGATTGCGCTTAGCGCGCCCGCGGGCCTCAAACTCGACGAGCAGCGACTTGAGTTCGATCTCGCGAACGCGTCTTGCCGCTTCATCAGGGCTGACCCACTCGAGAATACGCTGGCCTTGCTCCTTGAAATCTTCGCTGATCTCGATGACCTCAACCTGAAACAAGTCGACGATGCAGGGGGCTACGTCACCATTGTCGAGTTCTTTCAGATAGGTGTAGCGGCCGACCGGTTTTTTCCTCACCGTCCCGCGCACGCCTGCTTCCTCCCAGGCTTCGATCGCTGCCGCTTCAAACGGCTTCTTCCCTTTCATCGGCCACCCTTTCGGAATGACCCAGCGCGCACTCTCGCGCGATGTGATCACCAGGATTTCGATTCCCGGTCCGTCATTGGCGTGGCGGAAGCAAATCGCGCCGTATTGTTGGCGGAATGCCCCCGAAAACAGCTTGGCAGGAACGGCGGCGAGCTGCCGCAGCAATGGCTGAGACTTGTCTGGTCGAGGCTTGCTGCGTTTTTTCGGAGTCTTCATGGCAATTGGGGATTGTTGAATTTGCTGATTCTTCACCTGCCTGAGCGGGTTCATGGCAGATTATGACAATCAGTTGTAGGCGCAACCATCCGCCGTTGTCAGCCGTGCGCTCGCCGCCACGTAGCCTGCTCTATAGTGCGGTTCTATTGCCGTCGCGCAGATTGTGAATCGCCAACAATTCCGGATATGCGGAAACATTGCTGGCCAGGACGGGATGCCCCTTGAACAAATCTTCGCCCTCGGTCGGGAAGGGCAGGTACTGGCCTCCAGCTTCTTTCACAAGGCAATAACCCGCCATGCAGTCCCAAGCCCGCATGTTAGGTTCATAATAGCCGACGAGACGCCCTGCAGCCACATAGGCAAGCATCAGCGCTCCGGAGCCGTTGCGAATGAACGTGCCGCCGCTGGCGAGCAACGCCGTTATGATGGAGCCGACAACCTCCGGAGCGACGTGCGTATTGCAGCCAATACCGGTCATGGCGTTCTGTATCGTGCGGGAGGGATCGAGCAAAAGCGTCTCGCCATTCAAGCTCGCGCCAAGGCCAAGGGCTGCGGCATAAAGCTCGTTCGCGCAAGGCGCTTGGATCACGCCGACAACCGGGACGCCCTGGTAGAGGACAGCGACCGAAACGCACCAGGTTGGCATGCCATTGACGAAGGGCGCTGTGCCGTCGATTGGATCGACAACCCAGGTATAGCCGGAACTTCCGGCTTGATGGCCGAACTCCTCGCCGAGGAAACCGTCCTCGGGAATTGCTGCCGCAACCCGCTCACGCAGGAAGGTCTCGACGTTGCGATCCGCGATCGACACGACGTCCTGAAGATCGCGCTTGGTCTCGATCACAAGAGTCTCGCGCTTATTGAAATAGTCGAACGCCAAAGCACCAGCCTCCGCAGCAAGGGATTTGGCCAGGGTGAAGCGCCGCTCCAGATCAGTGTCATGCATCGTCATATTGCTATCCTTTATTCGCATTCCAAATGTTTCAGGCCCAAATGTTTCAGGCCCAGATGTTTCAGGCATTGATCAGCGCAATGCCACGGTTCTCGAACCCGAGTGTGACATCGCTCGCAGGCGGCAGGTTTCTTTCGACGGCATGATCGATGATGAAGAGCGTTCCGACATCGGTTTCGATTTCATATTCGACATGTCCGCCGAGATAGGCACTGTGGAGCACGCGTCCCGCCAAGCCCCGCTGGCCGGCTGCCGCTATGGTGATCGATCCGGGCCTGACGGCGAGTTTTGCCATGCCGGGCTTTGCGCTGCGGCTTGGCAAACGATGGTCCACGCCGGCCACGCGGATAAGCGCCTCCGTCCCTTCGACGCCGATCACCTCGCAAGGGATGACATTGGCCTCGCCCATGAAATCGGCGATGAAGGACGATGCCGGCGCTTCATAGAGTTCACGCGGCGTCCCGGACTGGGCGATCTCGCCATCCTTCATGACGATGATGCGGTCGGACACCGCCAGAGCCTCATCCTGGTCATGGGTGACATAAACGGCGGTGAAGCCGAGCCGTTGCTGCAGTTCGCGGATCTCCGTGCGCACCCGGCGGCGCAGGCGTGCATCGAGGTTGGAGAGCGGTTCGTCGAGCAGCAGCACCTGCGGCTCGAGCACAAGCGCGCGGGCAACCGCGACGCGTTGCTGCTGGCCGCCGGAAAGCTCGGCCGGCAGGCGATGGCCCATGCCCGCAAGGCCGACGAGCTTCAATCCTTCCTCGGCCTTTTCCCGCGCTTCCTTCTTGCCGAGGCCCGACGACTGCAGACCGTAAGCGACATTGTCGAGCGACGTCATATGCGGAAACAGGGCATAGGACTGAAACACCATCGACACGTCGCGCTCATTGGCGGGCAGCATGGTAACGTCGGCGCCGCCGATCAGAATACGTCCGGATGTCGGATGCTCGAGCCCGGCCAGCATGCGCAGCGTGGTGGTTTTGCCGCAGCCGGATGGGCCGAGCAAGGTCACCAGCGTGCCCGGCTCGATGGAGATGGAAAGGTCCGGAATGGCCGTGAATGCACCGAAAGACTTGCGGACATTCTGGAAGGTGACGGACCCGGGTTTGACGGTGATCATGCGGTTTTCTCCTGACCGAGAGGAACAGAGGGAGCTGAGCTGGTGCCGGCGACGCGATTTTCGCGGCGTAGGCGGCGCTCGCCGACGACGAGCTGGAAGCCGGCGATGACAATGCTCATCACCACGATCAGCATGGATGAATAGGCGATCGCTACGCCGTACTCGCCATTCTCGACGAGGCCGACGATATAGGACGTGGCCATGTTGTATTCCGCGCTGACGAGGAAGATGACGGCGCTGATCGAGGTTATGGCGCGCACGAAGGAATAGACCAGGGCAGCGGTGATGGCTGGCCGCAGCAGCGGCAGGATCACCTTGCGGATCGTGCGGAAACTGTCCGCACGCAAAGTCAGCGACGCCTCGTCCAGGCTCTTGTCGAGCTGGCTCATCGCCGCGATCCCGCCGCGTACGCCGACCGGCATGTTGCGGAAGACGAAGCAGAGGATGAGGATCAGCGCCGAGCCGGTCATCTCGATCGGCGGCAGGTTGAAAGCCATGATGTAGCTGACGCCGATGACCGTTCCGGGGATGGCGAAGCTCATCATCAGCGCGAATTCGAAGACGTTCCGCCCGACGAATTTCTGCCGTACGATGATATAGGCCGTGAGCAGGCCAACCGCAGCGGTCAGGGGTGCGGAGACGAGCGCGATTTCCATCGTCGTCCAGAAGGAGTTCCACGCCACGCCGGTCCACGCAATTGCGCCGTTGTCGAAACCGATCGAGAAGGCGCGAGCGTAATGGTCGAGCGTCAGCGAGTTGTCGAGGCCCCAGGTTTTCACGAAGCCGCCGATCAGGATCATTCCATAAACGATGACGGTGAAAATCATCCACGGAACGACCACCGCATGTACGGCAATGGAAAGGCCGCGCGGTAATGCGATATGAGCGCCGCTGTCGCCCTTGCCGGTGACCGTGGCAAAGCTCTGGCCCGATAGCCAGAGACGCTGAGCGAGGAATGCCGAGAGCGTGAAGCACAGGAGCACGATGGCAAGAACGGCCGCGCGCGACGGATCGTTCTGCGATCCGACGACCGCAAAGAAGATTTCCGTCGAAAGCACGCCATGCGTGCCGCCGAGCACGAGCGGATTGCCGAAATCGGCCATGCTCTCGATGAATCCGATCAGGAAGGCGTTGGCGAGACCCGGCTTCATCAGCGGCAGGGAGACGCGCCAGAACGTGCGCCAGCGACCGGCACGCAGGGTCTGCGATGCCTCTTCCATCGAGGGGCTGACGCCTTCGACGACGCCGATAAGGACGAGGAAGGCGATCGGCGTAAATGAGAGCACCTGGGCGATCCAGATGCCGGTGAGCCCATAGAGCCAGCGGCCTGGCTCGATACCCAACAGGCTGGACAAGGCCTCGGTGATAACGCCGGCGCGGCCGAACAGCAGCGTCAGCGCCAGGCCGATGACGAAGGGCGGTGTGATGATCGGCAGCACCGTCAGCAGGCGCAATCCCTTTTTGAAGGGAAAGCGCGTGCGCGTCGCGACCAGCGCAAAGCCGAGGCCGAGCAGGGTCGAGCCGGAAGCGGTCATGACGGCGAGAAGAAGCGTGCGCCAGGCAACGCCGCAACGTTCTTCACCCGCTATGCAGCCCAGGCTCCAAATGCCGGGGTCCTGAATGTTGCGTATAAGGCCATCCGGATTGAAGGAGCCGTCGAAGTCCTGCACCGAAGCGATGAACATGCTGCCGATCGGGTAGAAAACGAAGACGGTGACCAGAAACGCGAGAATGCAAATCGAGCCGACGATGAAGGCATCTCCCTTCATCACCCCGCGTTCGGCCAGTCCGAACGCAAAGAGGAGAACGAAGACGAGCGCCAAGAGGACCGCGCCGGCACCCATCGACGGCTGTCCCTCGGATAATATGCCGAACAGGTTTTCACTGATTGCCCAGGTCCAGCCGGAAAAGCCGATCGCCAATCCCTGCAGAGAGAGGAAGACGAGGCCGACGGCGCCGAGCGAGGCGAGCAAGGTTCCGCGCCGCATCGGATCGCGCACCAGGCGCGCCAAACAGCCGAGCAAAAACAGCAGGAGCACGCCGGCAAGCCAGGTTCTTCCATGCTGCAGGATTTGCAGCAGGCCGGGCGCCGTATCGGCGGAGAACGGGAAGGCAGACAGCCAGTTGAATCCGAAGAAGCCGCCCTCGATGCGATACCACGGGACCAGGATCAGGGCAGCCGCCCCCAGGCCAAGGACGATGTCCAATCGGCGATTGCCACGTCTCATGGCATACCTCGCTTATTTCAGGTTGATGAAATGGGAGAATGGAGAGGCACCCCGGATCCGTCCGGGATGCCGCGCCACTCGTCGATCTTCAGTTGGCAATGGCGCCGACTTCCCGGTCCCAGCGCTCCAGCAGGGCCTTGCGCTTTGCCGGATCGCCATAGGTCTTGAAGTCGTAGTCGATCAGCTTGATGTCCTCGAACTTCGGCGCTTCCTTCGGCACCTCCGCCGATTTGTTCGACGGCAGCTGGAACGACTTGGCATCCTTCATGCGCGATTGCACTTCGGGCCGCAGCGCCCAGTCGTACCAGACCTTAGCGTTGTCGAGATTGCGGGCGCCTTTGATGATCGACATGGAGCCGATTTCATAGCCGGTGCCCTCGCATGGCGCGACGGACTTGACCGGAAAGCCTTCGGCAGTCTGGGCAACGGCGTCATGCATGAAGACGATGCCAAGCGCCGTTTCGCCCCGCGCCGCCGCCTTGACCGGAGCCGATCCGGACTTGGTGTATTGCGAGACGTTGGCGTTCAGTTTTTTCAGATAGTCGATAGCCTGGTCTTCGCCCATGATCTGTACCAGAGAAGCGAGAGCCGTATAGGCAGTGCCCGAGGAGTTCGGATTGGCGATCTGGATTTCGCCCTTCAATTCCGGCGCCAGGAGATCAGCCCAGCAGCGGGGCTCCTTGTAACCCTTGGTCTTGAAGATCTCGGTGTTGTAACCCCAGCCGAGCGCACCGGCGTAGACGCCGACCGTCTTGAAGCCGGTGCTCTCCGCCTGCTTCTTTGCCCAGTCCTGCAACTGGTCGAGCATCGGCGACTTGTATTCCAGCGTCAGGTTTTCCGATGCTGCCTGGACATGCGGATCCCCCGTGCCGGCCCACCAGATGTCGGTCTTCGGGTTGCGAGCCTCGGCGCGTATCTTGGCATAGGTCTCGCCCGACGACAGACGCACCATATTGACCTTGATGTCGTGAGCCTTTTCGAAGTCGCCCTGCATCTGCTCGCAGATGACGACATCGGCCGAGCAGATGAGGTTAAGCTCGCCGGCGGCCTGGACCGAACCGGCAGCCAGCGCCGTTCCGGCAAAGAGAAGCGTGGAAAGAACTGTCAGTCGCATGGGTATCCTCCTGTTGCTTGCGTCTGAGTGGGTGTTGGGTCAGCGGCACAAGCGCTGCCCGTCGCGGCGCGTCGATCGCACCGTGTGTCAAATGTCGGATGGAAGTCGGATCCCGGCCTATTGGGTCGGTGAGATCTCGGTGTCGAAACGGCTCAACAGCCGACTTCGCTCGTCGGACAGGCCGAATGTTGCAAAGTCATAATCCACCATCTTGATCATGGTGATGTCGGGCGCAGCCGGCGGCAGAGCCGCTTTGGCGTTCGACGGAACCTGGTTCTGGCCGGCCGCAGCGCCTGTCGCCTGGCCTTCGGGACTGAGGGCGAAATCGACGAATGCCTGGGCGGCCCTGGCATTGCGGCTACCCTTGACGATGCTGACCGCGCCGATTTCGTAGCCCGTTCCTTCGCAGGGAGCGACGATGACCAGCGGCGCGCCCGCTTCCTTCAGGGTTACCGCGTCATGCATGAACGAAATGCCGATCAGGATTTCACCGCGGGCGGCAGCCTTTACCGGCGCCGAGCCGGACCGGGTATACTCGACGATATTGCGGTTGAGCGCGGCCATGTAACGGAACGCCTCCTCTTCGCCGAGGAGCTGCACGAGTGTGGCCAGCATTGTGAAAGCGGTTCCGGAGGAATTCGGATTGCCGGACTGGATATGGCCGCGATAGGCCTCTTTCGTCAGGTCCTGCCAGCAGGTGGGGGCCGGAAGCTTCAGGGCTGCGAGCAGATCGGAATTGTAGGCGAAACCCAAAGCCCCCGCATATATGGCGGCCGACCGGGAGCCGGACATAGCAAAAAAGTTCTGCGCCCAAGGCAGCATATCGTGTTCATGGTCGGGCTGATATCGATCGAGCAAGTCCTCTGACGCAGCCTGCAGATGGGCATCACCGGTTCCACCCCACCAGACATCCACTGTCGGATGGGATTTTTCGGCACGGATCTGATCGAGTATGTCACCGGTGCTCTTGCGAACCATCGAGATATCGATACCCGCGCGGGTTTCGAACGCTTTTTCCATGGCCATGCACCAGGCTTCGTCGACGCCGCACAGGACGTTCAATCGCGCCTCGCTCATGCCTTGGCTTGCGCCGCACAGCCAGAAAGCCATGCCCGCAGCAAAAGCGGTCAATATCCTCACGCAAGCCTCCCTTGGAACCTCCCGTTCCAATCTCCACAGCCAGCATGTCAGATCTTCGCGTCGCCGCAATCGAAGAATGGTTACCGATTTTTCATCGCCGGGCGGAGCGACGTTACATTCATTACAAATGTGACAAACCTCATCATCAGAGTGTCTTTGAACATTGGCGGCAGCATGCCTATGATGGCGCCGGGAGGATCAAGCGGTGCTGAATCAGAAGGTTCGAATTCTGATCGTCGAGGACGATCCGGATATGGCGGAACTTATCTCCGATCTCGTCGAGGCCGAGGGGTGGATTCCGACCTGCGCGGGATCAGCCGAGGAGGCGACCGATATCCTGGCACGAGAGCAGATGCATCTGGTGCTGGTCGATCACAACCTGCCGCGGACATCCGGCCGGGCTTTCGCCCAAAAACTGCGGTCGGAGGCCAATATCGGTATCGTCATGGTGACGGCAGCCGGCAGTGCCGCCGATCGTGTTCTCGGCCTGGAAACTGCTGCGGATGACTATGTCGTCAAGCCGTTCGAACCGATCGAACTGACGGCCCGCATCAAAGCTGTCTTGCGGCGAACCGTGCCGTCGCTGAAACAGGAAAAGGAGAGTGAGCGGGAGCACGAACGTCCCTCTCTGCTGCTTGGCGATTGGGCCATCGACCTGATGGGCCGGCAAGCCGTCTGCCTCGCCGACCGCAGCAAAACGCTGACGACGGCCGAATTCGCCCTGCTTGAAATCCTTGCGCAGACCCCCAACCAGCCGGTGAGCCGGGCGCAGATCCTCGATCGGCTTGGCTCGGAAAGCGATCGCTACATCGACCGCAACGTCGACGTCCTGGTTCTGCGGCTCCGGCGGAAAATCGAACGCAATCCCGACCTCCCACGCCATATCAAGACACGACGCGGAAAGGGCTATGTCCTGCACACCGGCGACGGCGAGCCGTCCGCGTGATCAGCCGCTCCTTTCTGTCTTCCATTGCCTTTCGCCTGCCGTTCGCGATTGCGTTTATCTGCTTTCTGGTGTTCAGCCTGTCGGCGATCGCGATCTACGGGCTGCAGCGCGCCCGTGACGAGATGGCAGCTTACGGCCTGCAGGCCTTCACGAGCCTCGCCAAGGCCTCGCTCGTTTCCCGGCAAGTCTCCGATCTGGTGTCGAGCGCGCCCTTCCTGATGAACTCGACCTCGCCATACCGGGTGGCGAGCGAGAGCCGCGCTGTCGTGCTGCAGGTCGACAGCCTGCTGAAGACGGCCGCGCCTCACGGAGCAGACCAGGCTGCCCGCGGCTTTGCGAGCCCGAGGATGGTTGAGCTTCTCGATCTTATCAGGACACAGACGCTTGTGCTTGCCAGGGACGCCGACGCTGCACAGAATCACAAGGCTAAAGCGGCCGCGGCGCTGGGGGAGGTGGCGACCGGCAAAGGCATCGTCGATCACGAGCTGCGCCGTCAAGTGAATGGAATCGTGCAAGCGGCTTCCACCTCCGACAGTCTTTTCCAGCTCGGTGAACTTCGCAGACGATACGTGGCGGATACGACGGCCGCGCAGGGGAAAACCGCGGCCGATTTGAGGATTTCGCCTGCCGAGCTCCAGCCGTATGAGCGTGTATTCGAAGCTCAGACACGATACCTCTTGAACATGTTCGCGATCCGGGCGGCGGTCGCAAAGCTGCATGCTGTCTCACGCGACCTCTCCCATGCAACGGAGACGCAAAGCGATGCAGTTGCACGCCAGCTGAACGACGATCTGCTTTCGACCTCCGATGCCTTGAGCCGACTGCTGGTAACCGTGGCCTTGGCTTTCCTGCTCGTGCTCGTGATGGCAATTTTCTCCATCCGGTCGGTCATGCGTGTGTCACGGGGCATCGTGGCGCTGTCGAACGGCATGAATGCGCTCGCCAAGGGCGAAAACGAAGTGGGTCCGCCAGCCTACCGTGGAAATGAAACCGAGCTTGTGCGTCTGCTGGACGCCTTCCGCGCCTTCAAGGACAGCGTGGATCGCGTGTCTCGATTGAGACGCACGGCAGAAGCCGCCGCTCGCACCATCCGTTCAACCTTTCGCAATATGAACGAGGGGATTGCGCTTTTCGACAGGATGGGGCGACCGATCACCATGAACAGGCGGATCATCGAACTGTTCGGCCATTCGGGTTCCGCGCGCAAATTGCCGCTGCGCCGGTTTGTCGAGCCGGTGCCGGAGATCGATCCCGCTTTGCTGCCCTCCGATCCGGAGCGCGGCGCCCTGCTGGAACGTGCAGTCGTCCGCCATCGCACCAGCGACCAGCGGGTGATCGAGATCTCCATGTCACGACAGCCGGAGGGCGGCATCGTTCTTCTGGCACGCGACGTCACGTTGATGGATCGACAGGAGGCGGAA
The DNA here is from genome assembly GCF_002211295.1 of Rhizobium sp. N122. NCBI lineage: Bacteria > Pseudomonadati > Pseudomonadota > Alphaproteobacteria > Hyphomicrobiales > Rhizobiaceae > Rhizobium > Rhizobium sp. N122. The sequence continues at coordinate 135,992 of NZ_LOKU01000009.1, forward strand.
GCGGCAAAGGTTCAGCGACTGGACGGCATTATGCGCATGACGCATCAGGTGAGCCACGAAGTCGGCAACATGATCGGGATCATCACCGGCAGCCTCGGCCTTCTCGAGCGTGAAACCGGCTTCAACGATCGGCAGAAACGCAACATTGCGCGAATTCGCAAGGCTGCCGAGCGAGGACGGTCGCTGGCCGGCAGCATGCTGTCGATCGGCAGCCAGCAGCCGTTCTATCCAAGCGCCGTGGATGTCGCCAGCCTCCTTCGCGGAATGGCCGATATCCTGGAGATCGCTGTCGGCGCAAAGTGCCACATCAAGCTGGAACTGGATGCCGGCCTGCCGGTCGTATCGCTCGACGCGGCCCTTTTGGAGCAATCCGTTCTGAACCTCTGTCTCAACGCGTCGGCAGCGATGCCGACGGGAGGCGTCATCATTATCGGTGCAACGGCAAAGGGAAACACCTTGCTGATCTCGGTGACCGACAGCGGCATCGGCATGACACCAGAGGTCGTAGACAAGGCTTTCGAACCCTATTTCACCACACGAGGCGGACATGGTGGAGCAGGGCTTGGTCTGGCCATGGTTTACGGCTTCGTCCGTCAGAGCGGTGGAGAGGCATCCATCTATTCCTCTCCCGGCCACGGAACGACCGTCAAGCTGAGCTTCCCCACAGATTTGCGCTAATTCGCATCGCCGCCGAAAATCCGGGCGAGCAGGGTGCCGGTGACGAGCATGCCGGCCGCCACGAAGATCGTATCGCCCGGCGTGCCGATATAGAGCGGCCCGATATTGGCAAACAGCAGGAAGGCAATAAGGAAATTCGCCCAGCCCCAGACGACATTCGCCGTCGGCGAACTGGGCATTGCGAATGGCGTGCGGAAGCGCCGGCCGCTGACGCCGTTGACGAAATGCGGGATGCCGTTGGTCAGAAAGGCGGCTGCGATGAAATGGGCGATATAGGCAATCCAGGGCAAGGGCTTCTCCGCTGTTGCGAGTGGCGTCAACGGAGAATGTGGCCGGCAATGTGATGCCGGCAAGAGGAGCCTGGAAAAGCGCGTGGTGCGCCCGCCCGCCGCCGAAGTGCAGCGGGGCCTCTCCAAGTCAGATCAGCAGGAAATCGTTGAAGTGAAGTGCGGCGGAATTATCGAGATCCGCGACCGGGATGGCCGTGCCCGCCGCACTCCCATCCGCGTCAAAAGACGACATGCCGCTCGCCTGATCGTAAATCAGCTTGTCATTCGCCTCGAGCGCTTTCGTGCCGAGAACGAAATTCTCATCGGAAAATTCGGATAGGCTGAGCGCGGCGAAAATCGAATGGTCGAGCAGCAGCTTGTCTTCAGCCGCAGAGGAAAAATCCTGGATCCTGTCGACGCTGATATCGTTTATTCTAACGGTTTGAGCCATAAGTTTTTCTCCCGGTTCACGAGGGAATTGGCCGTAGGAATACATCCCCATCTCCGAGCGCCAATTCGGTTTAATACATGATGGCGGCCGGTCTAGGGCTGTCGGTTAACCATCATATATTGACCTGAATGTGGCTCGTTTCGGTTCGATCCTTATGTGATGCGACTATCAATCTTTGCTTGTATTCTCCTATTCAACCGGCAGATCATGCCCGGGTGAGACGGCGACCGTCGCAACGCGGCCTTCCCGGGACGAAGGCGGATATGATGCGCCGCCCGATATGGCGGCTGGAACATCGGCAATCGCGGCGAGAAGATTAAAGCCACGGCAGGAGCGCTGAACGCCGTATTGCCTGCGCCAGGCATGCCGGTCTTCCGCAGGCTTTAATGGTAGGCAGGAGCGGTCAGGCAAGGCCGAGCGGCAGCTTGTCCAGTTTCCTGTCGGCACCGTAGTCGCGCTCATGCGGCGAGCGGCGACGGCCGTCGCGGATGGAAAGATCGATCCGGTTTTCGGCAAAGATCCCATCGGGATAGGTGCCGGTATCATGGCAATCGGGGTCGATCTTGCGAGCAAGGATTTTCAGGATCATCGGGGTTCCTCCGCGGCGCACCATCAACAGTCGGAAAGGCCGCTTCGTTCCCTTTGTAAACTCTGAATTATTAATAAATTAACCATAAGCGCCACGGAGAAGCGCAGTGCGTGCCAACGTCTGAGCCGCACATGTGAGCGCTGAATGGCCTTGCCCGTGGAACTCACGGAGCGTGATTGCCGTTGATATCGATGACCACAGGAGGTTTCCATGCAGTTGATCGATACGCGAGTGACACAGGCCGGTGACGTCTTCACTGTCGAGTTTTTGGGCGAGGGAGGAGAATCGATCTCCGTCAGGATCGACAACTCTCACGGCGAACTCGACCATTCCACGGCCGTCGACCACGCCAAGGTGATGATGGTCCAGCTCACCAGCTTTGCCGGCGGGGAGACGGATGGCAGCATCAACCGTTACGATGCCTTGAGCAACGGCAATTTCGACGAAGGCAGCAAGGGCCTGATCGCCCAGCCGAGCGCGCGCTCGACTCACGATAGCGAAGTGCTGGAGGAGGAGTTGAACGAAGGCCTGGAGGACTCGTTTCCGGCGAGCGATCCCGTCTCGGCCACGGTATCGTCCATTCCCGCCAACGCGCCAAGGCACTGATCGCACTGGTTCAGAATTCAAAAAGGCTGCCCGTGCCCGCGGCAGCCTTCTTCTTGCATGACAAATTGATGTCAAAACTGAAAAGCAGCTGAAGACATCAGGTGTCTGATTGACATGCGAGCCTTCTATTGAGGGCCCGAGAAGGGACTGCGCACGACGCGCGTCCCAGGTCTCGGAGACGCGCGCCCATGAAAATCATTCAGATCACCGACACCCATTTCAGCCCCAACAAGCCGCATTTCAACGGCAACTGGGCGCCGCTTCTGAGCTGGATCGAAGCAACCGGCGCCGATCTGATCATCCACACCGGCGATCTCACCGTCGATGGCGCCGACAAGGACGAGGACATCACCTTCTCGATGGATCTGATGCGCCAGGCGTCGATCCCGATGCTGATCGTCCCCGGCAATCACGATGTCGGCCATCTCAAGGGATCCGACCAGCCCGTCAATCGTGAGCGGCTGGCCCGCTGGCGCAGCCTTGCCGGTGACGATCGCTGGCTGGAGGATGCGGCCGGCTGGCGCCTCATCGGCTTGAATTCGCTGCTTCTCGGCCATGAGGATGAGGAGGAAGAGGCCCAGTTCGAATGGCTCGCCAAGGCGCTCGAGGACAGGGCAGGGCGACGCGTGGCTCTCTTCGCGCACAAGCCGCTGTTCGTCGATGCGCCGGATGAAGGCGATACCGGCTACTGGAGCATTCGCCCGGCTCAGCGCCGGCGGCTCTATGATCTGATCGCCGCCCATGACGTGGCGCTGTTTGCCAGCGGCCACCTTCACTGGGCCTGGCAGGGTCGTTTCGACAATACTGCGTTGACCTGGGGGCCGTCGGCCGCCTTCATCATCGACAAGATGGAGCGGGAGATGCCGGGCGAGCGCCTGATCGGCGCCGTCGTCCATGAATTCGACGCGTCGGTCGACAGCACGATCGTCGCCGTACCCGGCATGACCGCCTATGTGCTCGACGAGGTCGTACACGAGGTCTATCCGCAAGCGGTGAAGCAGCGGGAAGCTGCCGAATGAGCGCCCTCTCGCTTCGCGGCATCACCAAAGCTTTCGGCGGCAACCAGATCCTCAATGGCGTCAGCCTCGATGTCGAGGCCGGCGAATTCATCGCGCTGGTCGGCCCCTCCGGCTGCGGCAAGAGCACGCTCTTGCGTGTCCTTGCTGGCCTCGATCACGCCGACCGCGGCGAGATTCTGATCGGCGGCCGAGACATGTCCGGCGTGGCGGCCGCCGATCGCAACATCGCCATGGTCTTTCAGTCCTACGCGCTTTATCCGCATCTGACGGGGTCTCAGAATATCGCCGTGCCGCTGGCGATGCGCCGGCTGTCTAGGACGCAGCGGTTGCCCTTCCTGGGATCCCTGATGCCGGGCCAGCGCGCCACCCGTGCTGCGATCGCCCGCGATGTCAGGAAAATGGCGAAATCGCTGAAGATTGACCACCTGCTCGACCGCAAGCCCGGCCAGATGTCGGGCGGCCAGCGTCAGCGCGTGGCGCTCGCCCGCGCCATGGTGCGCCAGCCGAACGTCTTCCTGATGGACGAGCCGCTCTCCAATCTCGACGCCAACCTGCGTGTCCATGCCCGCGGCGAGATTGTCGACCTGCATCGGCGCGCCGGCGTGCCGACACTCTACGTCACCCATGACCAGGCGGAGGCGCTGTCGATGGCCGACCGCGTCGCCGTGATGATGGGCGGCCGGTTGCTGCAGATCGCCAGCCCCGAGGTCATCTACGACGACCCCGCCCATATCGAGGTTGCCCGCTTCATCGGCCAGCCGCGCATCAATCTGCTGCCGGCTGCTGCCGAAGGCGGCGTCGTTGCTTTCGGCGGTTTACGCCTGACACTTGAAAATGCACCGGACAGGAAGATGCCGGTCACCTTCGCCATCCGTCCCGAATTCGTCTTCCTGTCCAGGAACCGGCATGACGGCCTTGCCGCCCATATCCAACGCGTCGAGTTCCTGGGATCCGAGGTCATCATCCATTGCCGGCTCGATGCGGTCGGCGAGACGGTCGTCGCCAAGGTTCAACCGTCCGACGCCTCGGGGCTTGCGACCGGCGATGCCGTGGGGCTTCGGATGTCGCCCGGCCGCACGCTGATCTTTGCCGAGGATGGCAGCCGGCTGGCCGGCAGCGTCGCAGCCGCTGATGCCGGGCTCGCCACTGGCAATGCCGGGCTCGCTATTAGCGATGCCGCACGGGAGAGGGCGCATGGCTAGCATCGTCTCCATGGCCGTGCCGCATGATTCCGCCGCTGCGCATCGGCGCAGCGAGGCCCGCATCGCCTGGATGCTGGTGCTGCCGGCAATGATCCTGCTGTTTCTTTTCGTGCTTTTGCCGGTCGCCGCTGTCGTCGTGCTCGGCTTTACCGATTTCGAACTCGGCTACGGCAAGTTCCGTTTCGTCGGCTTCGAGAATTATGCTCACCTGATTACCGACCGCACCTTTCGCAAGTCGCTGTGGAATACCACGGTCTATACGGCGATCGTCGCGCCCGTCTCGATCCTGCTCGGCCTCGGCATCGCCATGCTGATCGAAAGCGAGACCGCCGCCCGCAGCGTCTTCCGCACTGCCTATTTCCTGCCGGTCGCCTCGCTCATCGTCGCCATGGCGACCGTCTGGCAATATATGTTCCACCCGACGATCGGCCCGATCAATGCGCTGCTGGCGCTCGTCGGTCTGCCCGGTCCGAACTGGTTGGGCAGCTCCGGCACGGTTCTATACAGCCTGTCGATCATTGGCGTCTGGCAATCGGCCGGCTTCAACATGGTGCTGTTCCTGGCCGGGCTGACGGCAATCCCGCGTGAGCTTTACGCGGCCGCCGAAGTGGACGGCGCCCGATCTGCCTTCGACCGCTTCCTGCTGGTGACCTGGCCGATGCTCGGGCCGACGACGCTCTTCGTCATCACCATCAGCATCACCAATGCGGTCAAGGTCTTCGAGACGGTGAAGACGCTGACCGAGGGCGGCCCAAACAAGGCGTCTGAGGTGCTGCTCTTCACGATCTACCAGGAAGGCTTCGTCTATCTGCGCGTCGGTTATGCCTCGGCGATGACGGTGGTCTTCCTGCTAATCCTCGTCGTGCTGATGTTCCTGCAGTACCGCATTCTCGACCGCCGGGTGCATTACACATGATGACGAGCGCTTTTTCCCTCGGCAGGGTCATCCGCCTCAGCCTGCTTTCCCTCGGGGCGATCGTTTTTCTCGCGCCCTACGTCTTCATGATCTCGGCGGCCGGCAAGACGCAGAGCGACATCTTCACCTCGTCGCTGTCGCTCATCCCGGCGCATCTCGCCTATGTCGAGAATTTCGCCAAGGCCTTGAGCCGCGTGCCGATGGCGCGGTTGTTGTGGAACGGTGTCGTCGTCTGCGGGCTGATCTTCCTCTTTCAGGTGCTGGTGGCCATCCCCTGCGCCTATGCCATGGCGAAACTGCGTTTCGGCGCGGCGCGGGCCATGATGGTGCTGGTTATGCTCGGCCTTCTCGTGCCGATCCACGCGACCGCGCTGCCGCTCTATGTCGCCTTCGACCGCGCTTCGCTGCTCAACAGCTATGCTGCTCTTGTCGCGCCCTTCACCATTTCGGTTTTCGCGATCTTCATGTTCCTGCAGTTCTTCCGCGCCATGCCGGATGATCTCATCCATGCCGCCCGTCTCGACGGCATGTCGGAGCTCGGCATCGTCGCCCGCGTCATCGTGCCGAATGCCTGGCCGGCGGTCACCGCCTTCGCCATCTTCTCGGTCGTCGCCCATTGGAACGATCTCTACTGGCCGCTGATCGTCATCAGCAAGCAGGACTATGCCACGCCGCCGCTTGGGCTGATGTATTTCCGCGCCGCCGAGGCCGGCGACGACTACGGCGCACTGATGGCGGCGACCCTGATCATTACCCTTCCTCTCGTCGCCGCCTTCCTGCTTGCGCAGAAGCGGTTCGTCGAGGGCATCACCATGACCGGTCTCAAAGGCTGACCGGTTTCAACTCAGGAGAATGAGCGATGAAACTTATCACCCAGCTGCTCGCCGCAGCGGCCGTATCGATGGCAATCGCGCTTCCCGCGCATGCCGAGACGACGCTGACGGTTCATTACCCGATGCCGGGTTTCTTCAAGGACGTGATGGACACGATCTCGAAGAAGTTCATGGCTGAGAACCCCGATATCAAGATTCAGTTCGCCAGCCCCTCGGCGACCTATGAAGAAGGCATCCAGACGATCCTTCGCCAGGTCGGCACCAGCGAAATGCCCGATATCACCTTCATCGGCCTGAACCGCCTGCGCATGCTCGACGAACGCGATGTCGCCGTCGACCTCGGCCCGCTCGTCCAGAAGGACGGCAACATGACCGAGCAGGGCTTCTCCGACACCATCCTGAAGCTCGCACAGGTCAAGGGCAAGCAGGTGGGCCTCGCTTTCGCCACCTCCAATCCGATCATGTATTACAACGCCGATCTCGTGAAGGCAGCTGGCGGCGATCCCGACAATCCGCCGAAGACCTGGGACGAGGTCATCGCCCTCGGCGGCAAGATCAAGGCGCTCGGCAACGGCGTCGACGGCATCGATTTCCGCTGGCAGGGCGACGACTGGATGTTTTCGGCTCTGCTCTTCGGCGCCGGCGGCAAGATGTTGAGCGACGATGAAAGCAAGGTCGCCTTCAACGGTCCGGAAGGCCAGAAGGCCGTCGAGGTCCTGCATCGCCTCGTCACCGAAGGCGGCATGCCGGTCTTCACCAAGCCTGCCGGGGAGCAGGCCTTCGCAGCCGGCAAGGTCGGTTTCGAGTTCCAGACCACAGGCGCACTGCGCAACACGATCAAGAATGTCGGCGACAAGTTCGATCTGCGCACCGCCAAGATTCCGCTAATCGATCCGGTGAACGGCCGTCTTCCCACCGGCGGCAACGCCGTCGTCATCCTCACCCATGACGCCGCCAAGCAGGACGCCGCCTGGAAGTTCGCCAAATTCGCCGCCGGCCCTTACGGCGCCTCGGTCGTCGTGCCCGGCACCGGCTATGTTCCGAACAACGAGCTTGCCGCCAAGTCGCCGGAATATCTCGGCGACTTCTACAAGCAGAACCCGCTGTTCCAGGCTGGCCTCAGCCAGATGCCGGTGATGATCCCCTGGTATGCCTTCCCCGGCTCGAACGGCGTCAAGGTCACCCAGACGATCGTCGACAACCTCTCGCGCATCGTCGACCAGTCGGCCGAACCGAAGGAAGCGCTCGACGACGCAGCCGCTGATGTCGATGGCATGCTGCCGCGCAGCTGATCGCTTTCCGCGTTAGAAGAAGGGCCGCCACGCCGAGCGCGCGGCGGCCTTTTATTTCCGGGTGGTTTAGATGGCGCGTACCGTGCCGCCGCGGCGAAGCGAGTAGGCGACGTCGAGATGGCGGGCAGGGGCGGCATTCTCCGCCATGTCGAGCAGCAGCGAGGCGGCCGTCGCCCCCATGCTGGCATCCGGCATTTCGATGGTTGTCAGCGGCGGATCGATCAGACGGCCGATGGCGATGCCGTCGAAGCCGGAGACGGAAACATCCCCCGGCACCGACAGCCCCTCGCGCTTCAGCGCGCCGATGACACCGAGCGCCAGAAGATCGTTGGAGGCGATGATCGCCGTCGGCGCAAGCGAGGTCATCGCGGTGCCGAGATCGAGCTGGTCGTAGCCGCCGACGAAGGGGATCTGCATGGCGTCTAGCGGTGTCAGCCCGTTCTCGGCCATGGCGTCGAGATAGCCCCGGTAGCGAAGGCGGGCGCGATCGGAAGCGGCGAAATTGCCGGAGAGAAAAAGAATGCGGCGATGGCCCATGCCGATCAGGAAGGTGGCGATATCGCGGCCCGCGCCGCGATTGTCGGCGGTGACGGCAGCCGGAAACTGCGCCGTCGGCAGGTTGTTGAGCAGCACGGTCGGTGGCAGCCTGGCCAGCAGCGCCTCGCTGGTCGACGGATCGCAGACAGTGAGAATCAGCCCGGTCGGCCGGTCGTTCAGGAGTGCTGCGACGGCATCGGCCTCCCGCGCCGGATCGTAGTTCGACTGGGCGATCAACACGCCATGGCCAGCCACCAGCATGCGGTTCTGAATGCTCGACAGCGACGAGGCGAAGACGGGATTGGTGATGCTCGGAATCAGCACGCCGATCACCGGCCTGCGCCCAAGCCGCCCGGCGGACGGGCCGGCCGGGCGATAGCCGAGTTCCGCGGCGGCACGGCGCACCTTGCGCACCATCAGGTCGCTTGCCGGGCCGTTGCGGTTGAGAACCCGGCTTGCCGTCGCCAGCGAGCATCCGGCCCGGAATGCGACCTGCTGCAATGTCGCCATCGAAAACGCCTCCTGGTGACAGATGAGGCGCAATCCCTTAGGAGACTTCGATGACATTGGTCTGACAGCGGTGTAGCGGCTCGCCAGCGTTTTCGCTTTCCGTCCACGCACACATAGAAGTTGAAGAAAAATGCAACCTGTGGAATAGTCTGATCAACGCCTCTCAGCCTCTTTCATGCTCATCTCCTGGACAAGAATGTCTCACAAAATGGAATGCTCCGCCGCCTGGCGGTTTCTCGCGACGCTCGCTCTGGTCGCAAGCTGCGCGTCGTCGGCTTATGCGGACACCCTGTCCACGTCCTGGCCACAAACACAAAGAGACATTCAGGCCGACACCAACGTCCATTTCGGCATGCTTGCCAACGGCATGCGGTTTGCGATCATGCGCAATGCCACGCCGCCCGGGCAGGCCGCGATCCGCTTTCGCATCGGCTCCGGCTCCCTCGAGGAAAACGACAATCAGCAGGGCCTGGCGCATTTTCTCGAGCACATGGCCTTCAAGGGTTCGACGCATGTCCCCGAAGGCGAGATGATCCGCATCCTGCAGCGCAAGGGCCTGGCCTTTGGGCCTGATACCAACGCCCATACCTCTTATGATGAGACTGTCTACGCGCTCGATCTTCCCGAGGTCGATGCCGACACGGTTTCGACCGGCCTGATGCTGATGCGGGAGACGGCGAGCGAGCTGACCCTTGATGCCGGAGCGTTCGATCGCGAACGCGGCGTCATCCTGTCGGAGGAGCGGCTGCGCGATACGCCGCAATATCGCGCGGGGCTCGGAATCATGAATTCCTTGCTCGCCGGCCGCCGCGCGACCATCCGCGTCCCGATCGGCAAAACCGACATCATCAGCAATGCGCCTGTGGACCTCGTCCGCGATTATTACCGGGCCAATTACCGGCCCGATCGGGCAACGTTGATGGTGGTGGGCGATATCGACCCGGCTGCCATGGAAGCCCAAGTCCGGCAGCACTTCGGCGACTGGACGGCCGTAGGTCCGACACCGTCAAAACCGGATCCGGGCACGCTGGAGACGAAAGGCGAAAGCGCCGACGTCCTCGCTGTTCCCGGCGGCATGACCAGCGTACAGATCGCCTGGACGCGTCCTTATGACGCCGCGCCTGATACTTTTGCCAAGCGCCGCACGCAGCTTATCGAAGATCTGGGCCTGTTGGTGCTCAAACGCCGGGTGAGCAGCATTGCCAGCAAGGCGGATGCCCCTTTTATCAGCGCGATCGCCGGCTCCCAGGATCTTCTTGATTCGGCGCATATCGTCCTGATCGTGGCGAATTGCGAGCCGGATAAATGGCAGGCGGCGCTCACGACCATCGACCAGGAACAGCGGCGTATCCAGGAGTTCGGCGTTGCGCAGGCTGAACTCGATCGTGAAGTCCTCGAATATCGCTCGTTCCTCCAGGCTGCTGCGGCCGGAGCCGCGACGCGCACGACCACCGACATCGCTTCCATGCTGGCCAGCAGCGTCGATGACAATCAGGTCTTCACGTCGCCCGCCGATGACCTTTCGCTGTTCGAGACGATCACGAACGGCGTTACGGCGGCCGAGGTGAATCAGGCGCTGCGGCATGCCTTCTCCGGCAACGGTCCGCAGGTCGTGCTGCAGACGGCCCAATCACCGCAGGGCGGAGCCGACGCAGTTCGGCAAGCCTATGATGCTTCAAAGGCCGTTGCCGTCTCGGCGCCATCCAGTGCGGCCGACATCGCCTGGCCCTACACCCATTTCGGCGAGCCGGGCGCCGTGGTCGAACGCCGCAGCGTCGACGATCTCGGCCTGACCATGGTGCGTTTTGCCAACGGCGTGCGCCTTACCGTCAAGCCCACCAAGCTGCGCGCCAATGAAGTGCTGGTGCGCGAAGATATCGGCCGCGGCCGTCTGGATCTGCCGCACGACCGTCCCGCCCCGATCTGGGCATCGCCGGCCGTCGCGCTGTCCGGCGTGAAGGCCATGGATTACCAGGATATCCAGAAAGCGCTGACGGCCAACATCGTCGGCATCGACTTCTCGGTCGGCGACGGTTCTTTCAACTTTGACGGTCGCACGCGGACTGAAGATCTTGCGACGCAATTGCAGCTGATGACTGCATATACCTCCGATCCCGCCTACCGGCCCGAGGCATTCAAGCGGGTGCAGCAGGCCTATTTGAGTGGCCTCGATCAGTATCAAGCGACCCCCGGCGGCATTGTCAGCCGTGATTTCGCAGGTCTCGTGCATTCCGGCGATCCGCGCTGGACCTTCCCCGATCGCGCTCAATTGTCCGCTGCCAGGCCGGAAGATTTCGAGGCGCTGTTCCGGCCCATGGTGTCCAACGGCCCGATCGATATCACCATCGTCGGAGACGTCATGGTGGACGACGCCATCCGGATGACAGCGGAAACCTTCGGCGCTTTGCCGCCGCGCCCGGAGGCGGCGCCGAGCAAAGATTGGGGCGACGTGCGTTTTCCCGCTGCCAGCAAGACGCCCGTTTTGCTCACCCATAGCGGCAGGGCGGATAACGCGGCCGCCGCCCTTGGCGCTCCGATCGGCGATTTGCTCTCCGATCTGCCGCGGTCCTTCACCGCCAATATCGCCACTCAGATCTTCCAGAACCGGCTGATCGACCAGTTTCGCATTACAGAAGGCGCAAGCTATGTCCTGGAGGGTGACGCCAACCTCTCACGGGAAATCCCCGGCTATGGCTATGCATTTTTCTACGTCGAGACCGAGCCGGCAAAGATCGGGCGCTTCTACGCACTGGTCGACGACATCGCCAATGATCTGCGGTCGCAGGATGTCTCGCCGGACGAGTTCGCACGCGCCCGGGGACCGATCGTCGAGACGCTGAAGCATCAGCGGCAGAGCAACGAATACTGGATCGAATATTTGCGCGGCGCTCAGACGGATTCGCGTCGTCTAGACCGGATACGCGACAATCTAACCGGTTACGACAAGGTCACCGCCGGCGATATCCGCGCATTCGCTAAGACCTATTTCAGCCCGGAAAACTTCTGGAAATTCGAAGTGCTGCCGGCGGCGGTAAGATAGCGGCTTTTGCGCGACCATCAGCCCGTCCGTCTCCCGGCCATCAGAAACGCCGCCAGGACACAGCTGAGCAGGCCAAGGGACAACGGCAGCCCTTGATGTCCGATCAGCTGCATCGCCACTCCCGCCGAGGGTGAGCCCGTCAACCGCCAATGCCCCATGCGAAGGCGAAGGCCGCGTTCCTGGCGATCAGGGCAGGGCCGGTGAAACGCTCGCCCAGCTGGATCAGCGACATGGTGTAGATCCCGAACGAAACCCCGCCCCAGACGAAAATCAGCGGTCAGATCAGCCATGCGTTGAAGACCAGCGGCAGCAGCAGGCAGCCGGCAAGGAAGGCCAGGACGCAGAATGACGTGGTCGGCTTCGAGCCGAAGCGTTCGGCCACCCGCCCGAGCGAGGGGCGTCGCCCTCGTGCGCAAGGCGCTCGTAGCGCAGGAACTCGACAGTGGCAGGCTGGTCCATCTGTTGCGGGATGTCCGCTGGCCGGTGAAGTGGGCGTACTACATCGTCGCCGCGCCAAAGGCGCTGCGCCGCCAAGAGGTAGCGGCCTTTTACGATTGGCTGGCCTCGCGTCCGGGATCATTCCCGAGGAATGATCCCTGAACGCAGGATCGCTCACGTCAAACAGCCATATTCGACGCTGCCGACATCACTTCCCGCGGGGCAGGAACGCCGAACATATGGCGGCCGGTCCCTTCGACTTCCGTGAAGCACCAGCGCACGACGCCATCCCGATCGAGCAGGAATTCGCCGACAAGCTGGCCTCTGCCGGTGGCGATCATCTTATTGTCATCCTCGGTCAATTCGTAGCCGTCCACCTCGTCGAGGTATTCCGACGCCGCCATCGGGTCCATGGGCTCGGGAAGCTCACCCGGCATATCGATGCGCATCGACATCACCGTGTTCATGCTGACCTTGCGCGGCCAGTCGTTCTCGGCTTCCGTGAATTGAACGCTCGGCAGGCCGAAGGCTCTGTGGGACATCCGTTCCGGGTCGGAGGCTGCCAGCAGATTGGGAAGCGGGTGGTAGCGGAAATAGAGGCGGGCGCGCTCGATCGGGGTATTCACGACCGTCAGGCTTTCGATGCCTTTCTCCTGCAATGCGTCGGTAAGCTCGGACATGGCGGCGATCTGCCGCCGGCAGAAGGGACAATGCAGCCCGCGGAACAACCCTACAAACACCGGCTTCTGGCCGCGGAAATCGTCGATAGCGATCTTGCCCTGGCGTGTGATCGCATCCAGCACCACGTTCGGCGCGCGATCGCCGGGCTTCAATGGTCTTTCCGAGTGGTTCTCCTGCATGTTTAGTTCCTCCTTTTATCTATTTGACTTGATTGGATTAACCGATCTCCAGCGGCTGCATATGAGAGGGTCAGTCGAGGAACGGCAAGACGACGAGTGTGCCTGGATCGAGGTTGTGGCGGATGCACACATCCTGCGCCAGCGTGAAATACCGTTCCGCCTCGTCCATGTCGTCATGCTCGAGGCTCAGTGTCGCCAAGCCATCATAGCACGGAAAGAGCAGTTGCGGTTCGTCAATTTCCTTCGCAACCTCAAGGGCTTCCTCGTAATACTTACGAGCTAGCTTCGGCTTTCCATGGCATTGGTGAATCTGCCCCAGCACGATCAAGGGCACGGAGAGATGGTCGCGCTGATCGAGCGCCCGGTCGATTTCGACGGCCTTCTCCGCCGCCGGCACACCCTCGGCCGCGCAGCGATCGGTAAAGGTACAGCAGGACACTGCGAGATTGGCGAGGAGGCGCGCCTGGAAGCCGAGATCGCCGATCCGGGTAGCGACCTCCAGCCCGCGCCGGCAGATCTTGATGGCGTTGGCCGGATCGACGATGGTGTAGAGAACGCCGAGATTTGAATAGGCGCGGCACGCCGCACTTTGCAGATCGGCCTTCTCGGCGACCGAAAGACTGCGCTCGACTTCCTGCACGGCATCGCGTCGGCGCCCGAGCCGCGCCAGTGCCGCTCCCTTGGTATTCAGGGCCTCCGCCATCGCGCGCGCGGCTTCGCGTCCGGCCTCGGTCGTTCCGTCGACCGGCAGCGTCTGCAGCCGTTGCAGCGCCTGCGTCGCCCACTCGGCGGCGGCCGCCTGATCGCCCATGCGGAAAGCCAGATGGCCGCGCTCCTGCAGGAGATGCGCATGTTCGACCGGCGCATCGATCGTCGCGATCATCGCTTCGGCCGCGGCGCAATGGGTCTCCGCCTGGTCGCGGCGCCCCGCGTCGAGATGCAGACGGCCGGTCTTTCGCAGGATCCTTGCCGCGGCGATCCTATCGTCCTTGGTGCGGTGGACCGCAAGCGCCCGCTGATAATGGCTCAAGGCAGCATCGCGCCGGCCGGCGGGACCGCAGAGATCGCCAAGACGCTCCATCAGCGCCAATTGCTCCGGCGTCACCTCCGGCTCATTGGCGAAGCCGGCAAGAGCCTGATGGTAGAGGCGCATGGCATCGTCATTGGCGTAGGTCTTGCGGGCCAGATCGCCCGCCGCCATCAGATAGCCGGCGCCCTTGGCCTTTTCGGCGGTCAGGCTGAAATGATGGCCGAGTTGCGCCAGATGCTCGGCCCGGTCGGGTGCGGCACCATATTGGCGTTCCAGAACCCTGCCGATCCTGCCGTGAAGCTCCATGCGCCGCTGCAGCAGCAGATTATGATAGATGACATCGTGCATCAGCGTCTGGCTGAAGCGATAGCCCGGCGACCCGGCCACATCCGGCCCGCGCAATTCCTCGATGATATTGGCATCGCAGAGATAATCCAGCGCCGCGTCGACTGCGGCCGGGTCGGAGGTGACGGTGCGGAGCAGGGCGGTATCGAACTTCGGGCCGACGACCGCCGCTTCCTGCGTCAAGCGTCTGATCTCCTGCGGCAGGCGATCGACGCGGGCAAGCAGCAGCGCCTGCAGATTGACCGGGATATCGACATCGGTGTCGTCGGCCGCGACATGCCAGCGGTGACCGTCATGGTGCAGCGTGCCCATGTCGATCAATCCGCGAAGGATTTCTTCGATGAAAAGCGGATTGCCGCCGGCCCGGTCGAGGATGCGTTTGCGCATCGCGACCGGCAGCTTGCCATGACCTTCACCAAAAAAGGCAGCGAGCAGCTTCTGCCCATCGGCCGCAAAGAGCGGGTCAAGACGTTGCACGGTGACGTTGACGCGATCGGAGTTCAGCGGGTCGGTCTGCGATGTCGGCCGGTAGATCACCAGCAGCATCAGCCGGCTCCGCTCCAGCCGATCCATCATGAAACGGAGCACTTCCAGCGAGGCGGCGTCCGCCCAGTGCAGATCCTCGATGACGAGCAGCAGAGGGCCTTGCGCCAGCCGCCGCTCGAAGACGGTGCGCACCGCATAGAAGATCTGCCGCCGCAACTGTTCCGGCTCGATGTGCCGTAACGCCCCATCGGGATCGCCAAGGCCGAGCACATGCAGAAACAGCGGCAAAAGCCCGTCGACATCCTCTTGTGTGAGATCGAGAGCGCGGAATCCGGTTGTCAGCAGTTGCCGCGTCCGGTCTAAATCATCCCGTTCGCCGATGCCGTAAGCGCTGCGCACCACCGCGGCGAGCGTGCCATAGGATTGTTCGCCGAGCGGAGAGCAGGTGGCTTTGCGGATGGCAAGGCCCGGGAAACGGGCCGCATCGCAAGCGGTTCCGACAAATTCATTGACGAGCCGCGATTTGCCGATCCCGGCTTCGCCGATCAGGCGGACGAGCTGCGCCGCACCGCCGCAGGCGAGATCGAGGCAGGTCAGCAGCCGCGACAACTCGGCATCCCGTCCGATCATCGGCGCCTGAAGGCCGAAACTTTCGAGACCGCGCGCCGTATGCGGCGCTTCCAGCAACCCTGCCAGCCGATGGACGAGGACGTTTCCGCTTTTGCCGCGCAGCGTCTGCGCGCCGAGACTGTCGAAGGCAAAGGCATGGCGGGTGAGGCGATAGGTCAGTGGCCCGACGAGGATATCGTTTTCGCCGGCCATCGATTGCAGCCGCTGGGCGGTGTTCACCGTGTCGCCGGTGACCGAATAGGATTTTGTGCTGACCGCGCCGAAACCGCCGGTGACGACAGGGCCGCTGTTGATGCCGATATGCAGACGCAGCGGCACGCCGGCGCGCGGCTGCCAGCGATCGCCGACTTCGGTCGCCCGACGGATCATATCGAGCGCGGCACTGAGCGCCCGGACCGGATCGTCCTCATGGGCGACCGGCGCACCGAACAGCGCCAGCAGCGCATCGCCGACAAACTTGTCGACGAAGCCGCCATAAGCCTCGACCGCCTGGGTCATCTCTTCGAACAATTCGTTCTGCAGCACCCGCATGATTTCGGGGTCGATCTGCTCGCTCAGCGTGGTGAAGCCGCAGAGATCGGCAAACAGCACCGTCACCGGCCGCCGGTCGGCATCGCTGTCGGATTTTGCCGGCACCAGCTCGATAATCGGCTTCGGCGCAGGCAGAGCGTTACCTGAGATCGATGCGCCGCATTTGGGGCAGAAGGCAAAATCGGGCTGACACGCATAACCGCAGGCGGCACAGGAGAGGGGTTGCCTTGCGCCGCATCGCGGACAGAAAGCAAAACCGCTCTGAATATCGAAACCGCAGCCTGCGCACTCCATCGCACGCGTCCCACGAAAGCCCGATATGCTGCGGCTATCTCGGCCGCACCGGCGGGCCTCAAAACTGAGGGCCAGCATGAACCTGTTGCCCCGTGCCCGCAAGCATCAAACAGGCAGGCTGAACGACGATCTCCGTCAGAATCTGGTCACCTGAGATCCGCGTCGGAGGTCAAACGACGTCACCTCGACCCTGCCAGGAACTGCCGGAACCGTTCCGATTTCGGATGCGTGAAAAGCTCGGCAGGCGCGCCTGTTTCTTCGACGACACCCTTGTGAAGAAACACCACTTTGCTGGACACGTCTCGCGCGAAGGCCATTTCATGGGTTACAACAAGCATGGTCCGGCCTTCCTCAGCAAGGGAACGCATGACCTTGAGCACTTCGCCGACGAGTTCGGGATCAAGCGCCGAAGTCGGTTCGTCAAACAGCATCACCCTCGGACGCTGCGCAAGTGCGCGAGCGATCGCAGCTCGTTGCTGCTGCCCGCCGGAAAGATGCGCGGGATAAAAGTTTCGCTTGTCGGCGATACCGACCCGTTCGAGCAGAGCTTCCGCCTCCGCGATACATTCCGCGCGGTTGCGTTTCTGCACATGCACCGGTGCTTCGATCACGTTCTCCAGGATGGTCATGTGCGACCAAAGGTTGAAACTCTGGAATACCATGCCGATGTGTTCGCGCATCCGATCGACTTGCCTGCGGTCAGCCGGTTCCGTTCTATGCCTGGCTTTCTTCAGAGCATACATCTCGCCGCCGATGCGAATTTCTCCGCTGTCGGGGACTTCGAGCATATTGAGACATCTGAGCATCGTCGATTTTCCGGACCCGGATGAACCGAGAATGGAAATCACCTCTCCTTCATGAGCTTCGAGGGAGACTCCCTTCAAGACTTCCAATGGGCCAAAGCATTTGCGAAGATCCTTGACCGAAACGGCAGCGCTTTTGTCTTTGTTGTCGCTGGCCAAAACTGTTCCCCTGTCAGACATGCGCACTCCCGTTTAAGATTGCAGCCGCATACGCGTATGAGGCGAAAGCCAGAAATCGACCATCATGAGCATTCGTGTGACGACGAAAATGATCGTAAGGTAAAGCGCGCCTGCGACGATGAAGATCTCGAAAGCGCGGAAGCTGTCGGCGATCAATTTTCCAGCCAGGCCGGTGACTTCCATGAGCGTGATGACAGACGCGAGCGCCGTTGCTTTGATCATCAGGATGATCTCGTTGCCATAAGCAGGCAGCGCATGCCTGATGGCAATCGGCAGAATGATCCGTCTGAACAAGAGAATGCCCGACATGCCACAGGCGCGCGCCGCCTCGATTTCCTCAATGGAGACGGCCCGCAGGCCGCCACGGAAAATCTCGCTGCAATAGGCGGCGGTGTTCAAAGTGAGCGCCAGCACCGCGCACCAGTAGGGTTCGCGAAAGAAACCCCAGACGCCGAGGTCCTGCAGTTCATGCCGGAATTGACCGAGGCCGTAGTAGATGAGGAACATCTGGACGAGCAGGGGCGATCCTCTGAACACGAAGACGTAAGCGCTGGTGATGGTTCGACCGGCTGCGCCGCCTGTGACGGCCAGGAGCGCAATCGCAAGCGCCAGAATGCTTCCTGCCAAGATGGACGTAACGGCAAGCTCAAGGGTTAGCGGCAAACCGCTCAGAAGCGTGAGAAACGTATCCCACAGGAAGCCCGTATCCATTACAACGCCCCCCTTATGCCCTGGGTGGTTCGAGCTTCCATTCGTTTGAACAGGATTGACGAGAACCAGGTGATGACAAGATAGAGAACAACCGCCATCAGGTAGAACTCGAAGGGGCGGCGGGTCGATCCGGCAGCGATTTGCGATTGGCGCAGGAGTTCGACGAGACCCGTGACGGAGACCAATGCCGATTCCTTCAACACCAGCTGCCAGGTGTTTCCGAGACCCGGAATGGCGTAGCGCAGGACGAGTGGGGCGACGATGCGCCTGAACTTGGCCCATGGCCGCATGCCGACGGCGCTGGCGGCTTCGATTTCGCCGCGTGCAACCGATCTGTAGGCTCCGCGAAATACCTCCGCCTGATAGGCCGCCGAAACCACGCCGAGCGCCAGGGTTCCGGTTAGAAATGCCGGCATTCCGATGAACCCTTGATAGCCGAACAGCCCGCCGACGGATCCCAGGAATGCGCTGCCGCCGAAATAGAAAAGATAGATAACCAGAAGGTCCGGAACGCCGCGCAGAACGGTGGTGTAACAATCCGCAACCCAGCGAATGGCCATGTGGCGGGACAGCTGCATGAAGGTGATCATCGTACCGATCACCGTTCCGGCCAGAAAACCGCAGACGGATACGCCGATTGTCATGGCCGCTGCAGTGAGAAGGAGCCAACCCCAACCCGTCTGCCCGAAGCCGACGAGAGCCAGGTAACTGTCGATAGGTGCCATGCGGGGCCTCTTGGTGAAAGATCGGGGTTGCGTTAGTCGGCTGCGCGCCGATGCGCCCAGATGCGCTGGAGCTTCGACATGTTTTTGAGCGAGCTTTGCACATGCGCTCGCGCTGCCGCCGCCGCCGCCTCCCGGTCTCGCGCGCAGATGGCGTCCGCGATCGCCCTGTGTTCGTCGAGGTCCGTGTGCTCCAGATCCACCCAGAGAACTTCAAGCCAAAGGGCGAGGCGAAGCTGCTGATAAACTTGATCCGTCACCCTGACGAGGGCCTCGTTTCGGGTCGATTCCACGATGACGCGATGGATGTATAGTCCAAGATCGAGGTTGCGGGCCGCGTCAGACGGCGTCTTGTTGGTCGTATCCTTGAGTTCCACCATCTGGGCAATGACGTCCCGGAGCCGATCGAGGTCTTCCTCGCTCGCAACCTCGCAGGCGAGTTGCGCCGCGCAAACGTCGAGCGCTTCGCGAACGACCAGCAGATTGCAGAACTTGGTGACGTCGAGATCGGTCACCGTGTAGCCGAAATTCCGCTGCCCGACGATAAGCCCTTCTTCTTCCAGCTTCATCAGCGCTTCACGCAACGGCGTTCGGCTGACGCCGAAGCGCTTGGCCAGCGTCACCTCCGAAAGGCGCTCGGAGGGGCGAAGCTGGCCGGTGAGGATCAGGTCCTTCAATTGCGAATAGGTGCTCTCACGCAACGATCCTCGCTGTTCTGTCTTGGTCGATGCCAATCGATTCCCCTTCCGTCTCTGGTCCACTCACCCCTCGGTGAACGACACCATAACTTTTTCCCTCTTGCTCGATCAAGCGGAATACGATTATGTATACAATGTTGACTACAACAAGCAATCGTCTTTTCGCCGGCGTTTAAAAGCCGCCCGCGATCTGGTCGCAACATCTGGAGGTCCGATGCCGGAGATTCTCAGTCTGGACGAACTGCGGGAGCGCTTTTCGAACGCTTCGGGCGGTGAGATGTTCGATCCGGAGTTTCGCAAGGTGGCCGACCTGGTCTTCGGCGGGGGCGATCGTCGCCAAGCGCCTTACTGCGGCGTCCCGACATTGCTGAAGGCGCCGTATCGACCGGACGCCGCACCCAGTTTTGCTGATATAGATATCGCGCTTTTCGGCATTCCGATGGATCTCGGGGTGACAAACCGATCCGGTGCGCGGTTCGGGCCAAGAGCCGTACGCAACGTCGACCGGGTTGGCCCTTACGATCATGTCTTGCGGACCGTCCCGACTGCCCATGCCCGTGTTGCCGATGTCGGCGATGTCCCGTTCAAAAGCCGCTTCGATCTTGCGGCATCTCACGACGATATCGAGGAATTTGTCGGCGGGTTGATAAAGGCGGGGGTCGTGCCCCTGGCCGTCGGCGGCGACCACTCGGTCGGCCTTCCGATTCTCAGGGCCGTCGGCAGGGATCGTCCTGTGGGGATGATCCACATCGACGCGCATTGCGACACGGGCGGTTCGTTCGAGGGATGTAAATTCCACCATGGCGGACCCTTTCGCCAGGCGGTTCTCGATGGTGTGCTTGATCCCAGGCGGACGATCCAGATCGGAATTCGCGGCAATTCCGAATATCTATGGGAATTCTCGTATGCATCCGGCATGACCGTCATTCATGCGGAGGAGGTCGGTGATCTCGGCATCAGCGCCGTCATCGCCAAGGCGAGAGAGATCGTCGGGGCGGGGCCGACCTATGTCAGCTTCGACGTCGATTCTCTCGATCCCGCATTCGCGCCAGGCACCGGAACCCCCGAAGTCGGCGGCCTGACCTCGGCGCAGGCGCTTGGCATTCTGCGCGGTCTTATCGGCTTGAACATTGTCGGCGGCGACGTTGTCGAGATCGCTCCGCAATACGACCCGACGTCGAATACGGCGCAAATCGCCGCTCAGGTTTTGTTCGAACTCCTCTGCCTTGCGGCCGAGGCAATCAAGGTTCGCGCGCCCTAACAAACGGACGTCGCGGAGTCTGCAACCGCCTTGCTTGGGAAAAGGGCAGGGCGCACCAAAAAGGGGAATAAAAACATGCAAGTATCAAAGCTTTTGCTGACGTCCGCTTTGCTCGGCGTCATCTCGGCCGGCGCTGCCGCCGCGCAGACGAAACCAACCGAAATCACCATTGCGACCGAGGGCGCATACGAGCCTTGGAATTTTACCGGTCCTGACGGCAAGCTGGCCGGGTTCGAGATCGATCTCGCCAATGACCTTTGCGCCCGCATGAAGGTGAAATGCACTATCGTCGCCCAGGACTGGGACGGGCTCATTCCATCACTCAATGCCAAGAAGTTCGATGCCATCATGGCCTCGATGATCGTGACCGAAAAGCGCCTTGCGGTCATCTCCTTCAGCAAGCCCTATGCCCCGACCGCGGCCGCATTCATGGTCGAGAAAACCGGTCCTCTCGCCGATCTGCCGGGGACGGGGACGACGGTCGACCTCGCCGCTGATAAGGCGAAGGTCGAGCAGGAATTGCAGCCGCTTCGGGACGCCCTCAAAGGCAAGGCCGTGGGCGCCCAGGTATCGACGGCGAACGCAGCCTTTCTCGATACCTATTTCAAGGGCGTTGTCGATCCAAGAGAATACAAGACGGTCGAGCAGCATGATCTGGACCTTCAGGCCGGTCGCATCGACGCCGTCGTTGCCCAGAAAACCTCATTGACTGCAACGCTCGGCAAGGACGACTTCAAGGACTACAAGATCGCCGGCCCGACCTTCAAAGGCGGGGTCTTTGGACAGGGGATCGCGGCAGGCATCCGCAAGGACGATACGGTGTTGAAGTCGATGTTCGACGCCGCGATCGAAGCCGCCGAAGCCGACGGCACGATCAACAAGTTGGCGCAGAAATGGATCAAGACATCCCTTGATTGATTGAGCGGCAAAGCTCCCTCGGCAGTAATTGGCAGCCGGTGCACCGAGTAGGTCGCGCCGGCTGACCGGCAGAGCTTTGCCAGGAGCCGCCACTGAAATAGACCCCAATTTGGAGAACCTCTGTGACCATCCTTCTCAACTCCGTCGAATCCCGGGACGCTGCGTTTGTTCTGCATCCCTATACCAACGCTTCGCAGCATCTGAAGGACGGCCCGCTGGTGATCACCAGGGGCGAGGGGATCCACATCGTCGACAGCGAAGGCAACAAATACATCGAAGGTCTTGGTGGGCTGTTCTGCGCGTCGCTGGGCTTCAGCGAACAACGTCTGGTAGACGCGGCGACCCGCCAGATGAAAGAGCTGCCCTTCTATCACAGCTTCGGCGGCAAAACGCATGAGACGGCGGTCGAACTTGCCGAACGGCTCATTCGGCTTTCACCGGTTCCGATGTCGAAAGTGTTCTTCGCCAATTCGGGTTCCGAGGCCAACGACACGGCCATGAAGCTTGTCTGGTACTATCACAATGCTATCGGCATGCCGGAAAAGAAGAAGATCATCTCGCGCATGCGGGCTTACCACGGCGTGACCATCGCTTCGGCAAGCCTGACCGGACTGCCGAACAATCACCGTGATTTCGATCTGCCGATTGATCGGGTGCTGCATACGGACTGCCCGGAGTTCTATCGCTATGGCCGCCCGGGCGAAACGGAGGAAGAATTCGCGACGCGCTGTGCCAATTCGCTTGAACAGATGATTCTTGCCGAGGGACCGGAAACCATCGGCGCATTCTTCGCCGAGCCCTTGATGGCATCCGGCGGCTGCATCGTTCCGCCGCCAACCTATTACGAGAAGATCCAGGCAATCCTCAAGAAATACGACGTGCTGCTAATCGCCGACGAAGTCATCTGCGGCTTTGGCAGGCTCGGCACGATGTTCGGTTCGGAAAGCTTCGGGCTTCAGCCGGATATGATCGTCATGGCAAAGCAGCTTTCGGCAGCCTACCAGCCGATCTCCGCCCTGATGATCAATGAAAAGATCCATTCCGCGGTCGTTGCCGAGAGCGAGAAGATCGGAACATTCGGACATGGTTTCACCTATAGCGGCCATCCGGTCGCGACGGCCGTCGCCCTGGAAACCCTGAAAATCTACGAGGAACGTGACATCGTCGGCCACGTCCGC
This sequence comes from Rhizobium sp. N122, assembly GCF_002211295.1. Taxonomy (NCBI): domain Bacteria; kingdom Pseudomonadati; phylum Pseudomonadota; class Alphaproteobacteria; order Hyphomicrobiales; family Rhizobiaceae; genus Rhizobium; species Rhizobium sp. N122. The sequence goes on from NZ_LOKU01000009.1 coordinate 159,019, forward strand.
AACATCGCTCCGGTATTCCAGCGGCGGTTGAACGAGCTTGGCGACCATCCGCTCGTCGGCAACGCCCGCGGTCGTGGCCTTATCGGCACCCTTGAACTGGTTCGCAACAAGGAAACAAAAGAGCCGTTCAAGCCGACGGACGGCATTGCCATTCACGCAGGCAAGCGAGCCCAGGTCCATGGCGTCATCACGCGCGCCCTTGGCGACAACTACTCGCTTTGCCCGCCGCTTATCATCACCGAGGCGGAGATCCACGAATTGTTCGATCGCTCCACGCGCGCATTGGATGATACTTATACATGGGCGAGGGCAACCGGCCTCTATTGAGCGAAGGAAGCGACGATATGCGAAATTTCGAATTGCCGGGAAGATCGATGGCCGTCGGTCGCAATGGCATGGCCGCGACATCGCACCCGATGGCGACTTTGACAGCGATCGAGATCCTGAAAGCCGGCGGCAGGGCCATCGACGCCGCCGTCGGCGCCTGTGCCGTCCAATGTGTCGTGGAGGCCGGATCCACAGGCCTAGGCGGCGATTGTTTTGCTCTACTGGCGTTGAATGGAAATGATGATGTCCTTGCCTATAACGGCTCGGGGCGGACGCCGGCGGCGGCGCATTTTGCCTGGTTTCAGGAAAACGGCATCGGTTCGATCGAGCGGGCATCGCCGCATGCGGTGACCGTTCCTGGGGCGGTGGACGCCTGGACCCGCCTCGTTGCCGATCACGGCAGGATGCCGCTGTCGGAAATTCTTGCGCCGGCTATTGCATTGGCTCGCGACGGCTATGCGATCACGCCACGGGTTGCCGCCGACATTTCGAACCAACGCGACCTGCTGCTGCGCGATCCATCGACCCGTCGCCTGTTCCTGATCGATGATCAGGCTCCGACGGTCGGATCGGTTCAACGTCAGCCGGAACTGGCGCAGACGCTGGAAACGATTGCAACGTCGGGCCGGGACGGCTTCTATCGCGGTCCGGTGGCAGCCGACATGGTGACCCGGCTGAATTCCCTTGGCGGCCTCCATACCCTTGACGATTTTGCCTCAGCTGCCGGCGAATATGTGAAGCCGGTCAGCGCGACATACCGCGGATGGACGGTGCATGAATGCCCGCCGAACGGGCAGGGCATCGTCGCTCTGATGATCCTGAAGATCCTGGAGCGTTTCGAACGCAAAGGCGATCCGCTTGGTGTGGACAATCTGCACATCGAAGTCGAGGCCACGCGGCTGGCTTATGCGGCTCGTGATCGATGGGTCGCAGACATGGCCGCCTCAGACGTTCCGGTCGACTTCCTGTTATCCGATGAACTCGCCGACAGCCTTGCCGCCAGGATCGACCTGAAAACCATCGCCGATGCCGGGGCTGTTATCGACGGCGTCGAGCATGCCGACACTGTCTACATTTCGGTTGTCGACAAGGACCGAAATGTCGCCAGTTTCATCAACTCGATCTTCCATTCTTACGGAAGCGGATTGATGGCGCCGAATTCCGGCGTGTTGTTCCACAATCGCGGGCAGAGCTTCAGTATGAAGCAGGGGCATCCGAACGCGATGGGGCCGCGCAAGAGGCCCATGCACACGATCATCCCGGGCCTGGTCACCCGCAATGGCAAAAGCGTCTTGTCGTTCGGTGTGATGGGTGGGCACTATCAGGCGATGGGCCACGCCCACTTCCTCTCCAAGCTGTTCGATTTCAATCTGGACATACAAAGTGCGATTGACCTGCCTCGGCTCTTTCCACTTCCCGGCACGACATCAATCGAAACCGAAGCGCTTCTGCGAGCCTCGATCGGGCGTGATCTCGAAGCCCGCGGCTTCAAGGTCGTCGCACCGAATTGGGCGATCGGCGGCGCCCAGGCGATCTGGATAGACGATCAACACAACACGCTGCTGGGCGCCTCCGATCATCGAAAAGATGGTTGCGCGCTCGGTTACTAGAGGCAGTGGAGAGCTGAATGTCGGCATATCCGAATACCCAACTTTATATCAATGGCCGCTGGAGGCAGGGTTCAAACGACGATCTGACCGTCGTCAATCCGGCCTCGGGCGAAGTCATCGGCCGTGTTTCCAATGCCGGCGCTGCTGATCTCGATGAAGCGCTTTCGGCCGCCGCCGCCGGGTTTGAGCAGTGGCGGCGCATAAGTGCGTTCGAGCGGGCAAGGCTGATGCACGCGGCGGCGGAGATCCTGCGGCAGCGCTCTGCGGCGATCTCTGTAATAATGACATTGGAACAAGGCAAACCGCTCGCCGAGTCCAGGGCAGAGGCAGCCGCGGCTGCCGACATCATAGACTGGTTTGCCGAGGAAGCCCGCCGTGCCTACGGCCGGCTCATCCCGCCACGAGCGGCCAATGTCAGGCAGATGGTGATCAAGGAGCCTGTCGGCCCGGTGGCGGCCTTCAGTCCCTGGAATTTTCCATTGAACCAGGCCGTCCGCAAAGTTTCGGCGGCCCTTGCAGCTGGCTGCTCGATCATACTGAAGGGGCCGGAGGAGACGCCGGCGAGTTGCGCTGAACTGGTTCGCGCCTTTGCCGATGCGGGCCTGCCGGCGGGTGTCCTCAATTTGGTTTTCGGAATTCCGGCCGATATTTCAAATCACCTTATCCCGCACCCGATTATCCGGAAAATCTCCTTCACCGGATCGACCGCCGTCGGAAAGCAGCTGGCCTCCCTTGCCGGCGCCAACATGAAGCGGGTGACGATGGAACTCGGAGGCCATGCGCCGGCAATCGTGTTCGATGATGCCGATATCGATCTCGCGGTCAGACTGTTGGCGGCTGCGAAATTTCGAAACGCCGGGCAGGTCTGCGTGGCGCCGACCCGGTTCCTCATCCAGGAACGTGTCTTCGAACAATTCCTCGATGGCCTGGTAAGGGCGGCCGAGGCGATCAAGGTCGGCGATGGATTGAGCGACGGCGTGACCATGGGACCGCTTGCCAACGCGAGGCGGGTAGGAGCCATGGAGGCGCTGACAGCCGACGCGGTGATGCACGGTGCGAAGATTGCGACCGGCGGCAAACGGATCGGCAATCTCGGCAACTTCTTCCAGCCGACGGTTCTCACCGACGTTCCACAGCATGCCCGCGTGCTCAGCGAAGAACCATTTGGCCCCTTGGCGATCGTGAGTGCATTTTCGGACTACGACTCTGCCATTGCGGAGGCCAACCGCCTGCCATACGGCCTGGCGGCCTATGCCTACACAACTTCGGCAAAGACCAGCGCAGGCCTTGCTCGCGATATCGAAAGTGGCATGCTGTCGATCAATCATCATGGGCTGGCGCTGCCGGAACTGCCCTTCGGAGGCATCAAGGATTCCGGCTACGGCTCGGAAGGCGGCTCTGAAGCAATGGAGAGTTACTTCAATACGAAGCTCGTGACCGAGGCGGCTTGAGCAGGCTATCGGCTCGCCTTTGCCGCTCCCTTGCCCTTCATCCGGCAAAATTCGATCAACTGATCCGAGGTCATGGGTCGGGCCAGGGCGTAACCTTGCAGCAAATGGCAACCGAGATCTTTCAGGATCTTCGCATGCTCCATTGTCTCGACGCCCTCGGCAACGATGTCGATGTTCTGCGACCGGCCGATTTCGATGATGGAGGAGACCAGACGGCGTTGAGATGCAGACGCGATGATCGGTTTGATGATCTCTCGATCGATCTTGAGCCGTCGCGGTTCAAATCGAAGCAGGCTGATGATACTGGCATGTTCGGTGCCGAAATCGTCGATCTCGATTTCAATGCCAAGCTCTTTGATCATCGGAATAACGTCATTGAGCGCAGGTTGAAGCTCGTCGAAGGAAATCGTCTCAAGCAGCTCGAAACACAGGCGACCTCTCGATACGGGAAGCTCGGACAGCTCGCCCAGCAGATTTGCCTGCGCCAGTCGGCGCGCCGATATATTGACTGAGACGCGCGGGATCTGCATTCCCAGGCTGTCCCATCGTGTCAGCTCGAACAGAGCCTTCTGCAGGATCAGCCTGTCCATGTCGCCGCTCCGCCCCAGCCTTTCCGCGGCGTCGAGAAAATTGTTCGGGCCGAGCAGACCTTTTTGCGGGTGCTCCCAACGGGCAAGCGCCTCGACGCCTGCTATGTCAAGCGTGTCTGCATTGAACTGCGGTTGGAAGAATGCAACGAGCTCATCGCGGTCGAGCGCCTGATTGAATTCATCCGCCAGTTCTTTTGAATGGATTGCGGCGCTGCGAAGCTCTTCGGTGAAAATCGCCGCGCGGCCGCGGCCCGCCTTCTTCGCCTCGTACAGAGCCAAATCGGCGTTCAGAAGCAACTGACCGAGATCCCGCCCGCGAGCACGTTTGCTCTCCCAGGCGACACCGACGCTTGCTCCGACCACATACTCCGCCCCATCGATAAGGAGGGGCTGCTGGAGCGCGTCGACAATCTGTTTGGCCAATTCGGTTGCTTCAGGCTCGGGATTGGTGCTCCACCTGGCGAAGATGAACTCGTCTCCACCGATCCGAGCCGCGACGTCGTTCGGGCCGGTCAAATCGGCGAGGCGCGAAGCCGTTATTTGCAGGACCATGTCACCGCCGGCATGCCCCTTCGTATCGTTGATCTCTTTAAATCGGTCGAGGTCGATATGAATGAGGATCAGACAGTCTTCTCCACCGGGTCTCTCTGGCTGCGCGATCATCTGGTCGACAAACCGGCGGTTCGCAAGCCCCGTCAGGGCGTCGTGCAACGACAGATATTCCAGCCTTTGCCGCGCTCGAACGAGCTTCTTCTTGTGAAGCCGAAGCTTCTCGATTGTTCGTTGGCGTGATTTGGTCAGGAAGCCGACCCAAATGATCGGCGCAACGACACATAAAGCCAACAGGCTCGCATAGAGTTCAAAAATGCCGATCCCGCTGTTCTGGCCCCATCCGCGCTTGGGCACTGCGCCGAACGTCCACCGGCCATAAGTCATATCGACGGATGTCACGACCGGTTGCTTCGAAAACGTCTCCAGATTTCCGAGAAAAACCTGTTTGGGTGAGTTGGGCTCGGGCACCGTGCTGATGGCAATCTCAAGCTCGGTCGATCCAAGCCCGCTATCGCTATAGAGCCTCGGAATATCGACAATTCCGGAGAGCAGCCCCCAAAAGATCTGGCTTTTTCCATCATTGATATAAATCGGGCACCTGACGACGAAAGCAGTTCCGCCTTGGACGAGCTCCACCGGGCCTGTCAGAACGATATTGTGGGTGTTGCGCGCCAGCATCGCGGCAGCCCGTTGCTTCTCATTCTTCCGGTAATCGAGCCCGATGGCCTTTTCGTTTCCTTTTTCCGGATACACCCACCTGACCACCATGTCCGGCGCCGCAGCGAAGCTGCGCAATTGTGAATCGGGCTGCAGGATCTGCGCGGCAAGTTTGGAAAATCCGTTTTGGCCCATTGCCGGATCGACCGCGATGCCAGCCGCCAGCCCTTGCAGCAGCTTCACATTGCTATTGAGGTTCGTCTGAAGCCGAGATGATATTGTCGAAAGCTCGCCGGCAACAATCGAGCGCTCCTCCGCCAGCGATCGCTCCAGCCGCCAGTTGGTTGCGACCCAGACGACGATGACTGCAATAATTGCCGCAAATAGAGCCGGAGCAAATGCGCTTGCATGGCTGGCTGCCGAGGCGCCAAGGCCACGTACTATCTTTGGATTTCTTCGAAACGTCATCAGGTTTCCGGCGTGGATGGATACGCCTGCATCCTTGCACAGTTTCTTTAAGGCAACGCTAAACCGGCCGGCTTGCGAGAAAAGCCGATCCGCGGTCCGGATGTCGTAGGCACCTTGCGTTCAGCAAGCTGGTGCAGGCGAGGGGGAATCGATCACCATCGGCTGCAGATTGCGTCGAGACATCCCAGAATCACAAGCCATTGTTTTTCTTGGCGTGTCGCACCTGGAAATAGAGTGTACCGGCTACAACATCATGCCAAAGCTGACTAGAGGGGCGACATTGTCAGCCAGTTAGAAACGCGACGCTGGCTCTGATGATCAGCCCCCGATCCGACCGGCTGGGCCAGGTTGAAAGGGCGGAGCGGGGGCGGGTGAGGGGCACCCTTCGGCTTTAGCTTTCTCACTAGCAATTGTTCTTTTGCCGCTCGATACTCGCTTGCACTTCCATGGCGCAGGTTGGGGATCAAAGCCGCACGATGCTTCCAGAAATCAAGCTGCAGGGTGACGTCGATGTCGCCGCGCTGTCACCTCTTCTTCGCGGCATGCTTCTGTCCGTTGCCTATGCTGACGGTGAGGGTGGCATAGGATTGACCGCGACCGGTGCTATGAACC
>NZ_LOKU01000010.1:0-145186 GCF_002211295.1 Rhizobium sp. N122
GTCTTGCACGCTCCCATCAGGGCGATCGCCAGAATCCGGTTGCTCTATCGACTGCGCGAGCCGCCGCGAAGGCGACGATCCATCGCACATAGACAGCTAAGTTAGCGCATATGGGGTCAAGCCCGAGTAGGACGGAGAGTGGGGGGCAACGACCGGCAAGAGGCGGGACGTCTGGAGGAATTCCATCAAGATCGCGGAAGCGGATTTGCGCAAAACAAGGGACGGCAATTTCGACAAAACCGCTGCGACTTACGGTATTTTCTCCCTGGGCTCCCCACCCTCTGTCCTGCTCGGGCTTGACCCGAGCATCGGGATTGACCCCAGCATCAGGCTTGACCCGAGCATCCATGCCACGGCTGCTGGTGGATGCTGCCGGGAATTGCAATCGCAGCTTTTACCGGCCGATTGAAACTGTTATGTCCTTGGGTCCCGCATTCAGGCCATTTCAGCACCCATGCCAAATTTCCACCGCTTCCGCTCGGCGCAGACGGTCAGCGTGCTTGCCGTCACCCAACTGATCGGCTGGGGCACGACTTTCGACATGCTCGGGGTCATGGGCCGCATCGTGGCGCCCGCTCTCGGCTTGGCGAACGAGGTGGTGTTTGCCGGCCTGACGATCATGATGATGATCAGCGCCATGCTTGGTCCCGCGACCGGCCGTTGGCTCGCCCGCTACGGCGCCGCGCGGGTGCTTTCGGCCTCATCGCTCACCTTTGCGCTTGGCCTCTCTCTGCTTGCCGCGGCAAACGGCGTCCTGCTCTATGCCACCGCCTGGGTCGTCATCGGCATCGGCGGCGCGTTCGGTCTTTCGGCACCGGCCTATACCGCCATCGTCGAGCGCGAAGGCGCGAACGGCAAACGGGTCATCGCCATTCTCATGCTGTTCACCGGCCTATCGAGCACCATCTTCTGGCCGATTCTCAGCCTGCTGAACGAAACGGTGGGATGGCGCCTCACCTTTCTCATCTCAGCCGGCCTGCAATTCTTCATCTGCCTGCCGCTGCATCTTTTCGCTCTGCCGAAACCGATCGTAACACATGTCGAAGGCGGCGCCTTGGACCTCGCCCCGCTGCCGCTGTCCAAAGCGGCGCGGCGCAAAGCCTTCCTGCTGATTGCGGCTGCGACGACGATCTCGACCTTCATCACCTTCGGCATCTCGCCATCGCTGCTCGAAATCTTCCGCCAGTCCGGCGCCTCGCCGGCCTTCGCACTGCAGCTCGGTTCGGCACGCGGCATCCTCGGCATCTCGGCGCGTTTCCTCGATATGCTGCTCGGTAGGCGCGGTAACCCCATGCTCAGCGCGGCCACGGGCATCGGCCTGATGATGATCAGTTTCCTGATTTTGCTGGCCGCCGGTTCGTCGCCGCCGCTGCTCGTCACCTTCGTTCTGCTTTACGGCTTCGGCGCCGGCGTCATGACCGTCGCCCGCGCGCTTCTGCCGCTGGCAGTGTTTTCACCGGGCGAATACGGCCTGCAATCGGCCCGGCTATCGCTGCCGCAAAACCTCGCCAACGCCATCGCCCCGGTCATCTTCACCGCGATCCTCGACCGCGCCGGCACCGGGCCGGCACTCATCGCCTGCGCCATTCTCGCAGCCTTGTCGCTAACCTTCGTGCTGATGTTGATGGCGATGGTGCGCGCCCACGCATCCCAGCCGACTCCGCCCGCCGCTCAAGAAATCGGCAGTCAGGTCAGCCCTTCTTAATATGTCTTGATTATCATCGGCATCAGGACGAGAGCGGCTTTCGTCCACGCATCGCGACCGGTGCGGCCACTTTTGCCGAATCTTTTGAATCGCTTGCCGCCGCTTTTTCGAAAGTTGAGTCGGGCGGCTCGGAAGTTGATTGAGCTGCGGCGCGCTCCCGCTCCGGAAAATCAGTCATCCGTTTGAAATTTCAACGGAATGTGACAGCCGAATGTTTTTGAAAATCAAAGCGGCCGCGTCACCGCCGTGCGGCTGTCGTAATCGGCGGCAATGCGTTTTTCCCGGATCGGCCGCACCCGCTCGATCGACAGCTGATAATCCGGATGGGCCTTGTAGGCGGCAAGTGCTGCCTCGTCGTCGAATTCGCCATAGACCACGAGATCGATCTCGGTGCCCAGTTGATCGGTCTTCACATTGGTGCCGATTTCCAGGAGCCGCGCATGCGGAATGGCGGTCAGGATCGACAGCCCGGCCCTCACCTCCTGCAGATGCTCCTCCTGCACGGTGAAGAAGACGATATGGCGGATCACGCGAAGCTCCTGTCAGATTTCAGAGGGTCAGCCGCGCGATAACACGCGAGCCCCAGGCCTTCAACCGCGCGATCACGCCATGCGCAGCATTGGGACGCATCGCCGCATGGAAGGCCATTGCGTAAGCCGCGAGCTTTTCCGCCCGGTCGGTGCCGTTGACGATGCGCCGCGCATTCACCCAGTCCTCGCTCGCCGCGTTCAGGTGATCGGCAAGCTTGTGGCCGGTGAAGCTGCCCTGCAGCATGCCGTCGATCAGGATCGTCACCGCCGCATCCATCTCCATCGCCCGGTCAGGATCGGCAACGAGGTCGATGCCCGTCAGCACGCTCATCGCCTCGTAGTTCCGCTTGTGGGTGAGCTGCACCAGGCCGCGCCCGAGCCAGCAGCGGCCATCTTCATCGGGCCGCCAATAGGGCGTCTTTACCCAGGAAAGCCGGCCAGCGGCAAAGGCCGTTTCCAGGATCTCGACGGCACGGGCATCGCTTTGCGCCAACGTCTCGCGAACCGGCTGCATCGTATAGGCGGTCTCGTGATAGGCGGTCGCCAGGATATAGGCGAGCCACCGTCGGTCGGCCTGCGAAAACCGCTCATCCCAGGCATCGAGAATCGCCGTGATCCCCACTACCTGAGGATGCGTCATCTCTCCCTTGAAGAGATCGCCCCTCACCGCATCGAAAAAGAAACTTCGGTCCATGTGGACAACCATTCCGCGCTTCCCAGAAATGTCATGGTTAAAACAGTCTTAATCGATTAAAATTCATTTAATCGTTTAAAGTGTTTAAGCCACTGATTTACACAGCTTTTGTCTTGTGCAATGCATTTAGCTGCCCTGAAGCCTTGAGGAGACTTCCGATGCAGACGCCCGCCACGACGCAAACCACCATTCCCCAGCACCTCGTCGACCAGATGGAAAACGAGTGGCGCCAGATTCGCCTTGAACGGGAAAATCCGCGCCCGGCCCCGCAGCCCCAACAACAGCGCTGAGAGATACAGGCAAAGCGGCGCGGATGTAAGGCCAGTCCTCATCGCGTCGCTGCCTCAAAGCGCTTCGCCAGCGTTTGCAGCGAGCGCGTGAAGATCGTTTCGTCTGCCAGCGCCCGCGCCAGCACCAGCGCGCCTTGTATGCCGGCGACACCTTCCTCGGCCAGCGCTTTCGCCTCTGCCTCGGAACAGCCTGCCCCGCTCAGCGCCGAATGCAAGGCGGCGATCCAGCGGATGAAATAGTCGCCGATCGCCGCCGAAAACCGTTCCCTTGTGTCGTCAAGGGCAAAGGCGCCGACAAGGCAGATGCGGCGGCCGGATCTGAAATAATCATTCACATTGTCCCACATCGCTGCGATCGCCTGGTGCGCGTCGCCCTGTCTCAGCGGCCGATAGATCGCCTGCTCGAACCAGGCGTCGATATCGGCAAGCACGGCGCTTGCCATCTCCTCCTTTCCGCCGGGAAAGAAGTGGTAAAGGCTGCCCTTGCCGAGGCCGGTGCGTTCGGTGATGCGACTGAGCGACGTGCCCTCATAGCCGAGTTCGCGGAAAATTTCCGCCAATAGCGGCACGATGTCGGCGCGTTCGTGGACGGTCTTCACCGGCGGAGTTCCTTGGGCTCGCTTGTGTCAGAGGCCAAGCTCGGTCAGACCGGGATGATCGTCCGGCCGCCGGCCGAGCGGCCAATGGTATTTACGCTCCGATTCGCGGATCGGCAGGTCGTTGATACAGGCGAAGCGGCGCTGCATCAGGCCGGCAGCATCGAACTCCCAGTTCTCGTTGCCATAGGAGCGGAACCAGTTGCCGCTGTCATCGTGCCATTCATAGGCAAAGCGTACGGCGATGCGATCATCGGTGTAGGCCCAGATCTCCTTGATCAGCCGGTAATCCAGCTCCTTGGCCCATTTGCGGGTGAGGAAGGCGACGATCTCGGCACGGCCGTTGACGAATTCAGCGCGATTCCGCCAGCGACTGTCCGGCGTATAGACGAGCGAGACGCGCTCGGGATCGCGGCTGTTCCAGCCGTCCTCGGCAAGGCGGACTTTCCGGGTGGCGGTCTCAAGGGTGAAAGGCGGGACGAGGCTGGGCATTGGCGCGCTCCTGTACTGAACAGTCATCATTGTACCTATCAGTACATTTGTTTGCAAGGCAGCAGCAGTGTTTTACGTCAGAGGTCGAGAGGCAGCCAGGCCCCCTCACCCGCGGGAACGGCGCAGCAGATCGGCGCTCTCCTTGCTCCATCGCAACGGCAGGGCATCCGGGCGAAGCACGATCTTTTCGGGCGTGAAACGCCACAGCCTCTCCGCGTTTGGAAAACCTGTAATGTCGGGCGAATCCAGTACCACCTCGGCCTTCCCTGCCATCTGCAGCATGTCGCCGGTTTCGAAATCGATGAAGACCAGCCCGGCCCTCGGGTTGACCAGGAAATTGCCGAGTGTGTTGAAGAACCGATTGCCGGAAAAATCGGGAATGGTGAGGACGCCGTCAGCGCTGAGATGCACGAAGCCGGGATAACCGCCGCGGTGCGACACGTCCACCTGCCGCTCGCCATGGTCGCGGTCGACATAGGAGGCGACGAAGAAGGCATCGGCGCCCTCGATCATCCCACGCATGCGATCGTCGAGTTGAGCGGAATGCAGCGGCGGCGCCGTTGTCGATCTGTCGGGATCGCGGGCGAAGATGCAAGAGCGCGGCTGGATATATTGCGGGCAGTTGCCGAAGCTCTGGCCGACGCGCACGCGGAAAGCTTCGGCATCCGTTCTGCGGATGACGCCGTTCAGCCGGTTGCGCCGCCGGGTCTCGAGCTGGATGCCGAGCATGGCGATCGCGTCGCCATGCTCCAGGCCGGCCTCGGTCGGGTCGACCCGGTCGCGCGGCAGGTCGACATCGAGGATTTCCGGATCGGGCGAGGACAGAAATCCCGGTCGTGCGGCCCGCAACGTTGCCCAGACATCGCCTTTGGCATCGACGGCGCCGAGCACTATGAAAGGCAGCATCGGAAAGAAAGCGCGGTGCTGCTCCGGCATCGCCTTGCGGACGAAATTGCGTCCGGGCCCATCCATGCGTTCGACGACGCCGACGCTGCGCTGCATGGCGAGCTCCCCCTGATGCCAGGGTGACGTCGCGTCCTGTCTTGTCTGCTCCGGCATCACGACCTCCTTAAGGCCACCATTTGGGAAACCGGGACGGTGATCCGTCCCGGCGGCGTCTCATGCGGCAAGGCCGATCTTCGTCTTGCGAAAGCCGACGAAGCCCGGCAGCGCCTCGATGCGCGCAAGCCAGGCGCGGACGCTTGGATAGGCCGCGATGTCGACATTGCCCTCCGGCGCATTGGCGATGTAGCTGTAGAGCGCGATGTCGGCGATCACGGGATTGTCGCCGAGCAGGAAGCGGCGGTCGGAGAGCTCCGCCTCGATCAGCGCGAGAATGCGGTGCGCCCGGGCGATCACCTCGTCCGCGCGGAAATCGGCGCCGAAGACAGTCACCAATCGCGCAGCGCACGGCCCATAGGCGATCTCACCCGCAGCAACCGACAGCCATTTCTGGATTCGCGCTGCGGCCAAGGCTCCTTCCGGCAGCCAATCGGTGCGGCCGTATTTGCGCGCGAGATAGACGAGGATGGCAGAGGAATCAGTGACGACCGTGCCGTCGTCGTCGAGCACCGGCACCTGACCGAATGGATTGAGCTTCAGAAACTCCGGTGCCTTATGGGCGCCCGCCGCCATGTCGACCTCGACCAGTTCATAGGGCACGCCAAGCAGCGACAGAAACAGGTGAACCCGGTGGGCATGGCCGGAAAGCGGGTGATGGTAGAGTTTCATTGGCAGTTTCCTTTGGTCTTCCCGAACGACGGGCCGCGATTGACGATGGCCACTTGCCATCTGCGGCTAATGTATTGCCTTCCACTTGATTGTAGTAGAATGCTAATCTGGAAGGCATATTCCCGATTTTCGGAAGGAAAGAATGGACCGCCTCGACGCCATGACCGTGCTTCTCGCCGTTGTCGAACAGGGCAGCCTGTCGGCCGCCTCCCGGCATCTGCGGACGCCGCTGGCAACCGTCAGCCGCAAGATTTCCGAACTGGAAGCGCATCTGAACGCCCGCTTGCTGCGGCGAAGCAACCGCAAGGTCACGCTGACCGAGGCCGGCCGTTCCTATGTGGAGGCGGCGCGGGAAATTCTCGATCGGGTGGAAGAGGCGGAACGGGCGGCGGCCGGTGAATATAGCGCGCCGAAGGGCGCGTTGACGATGACCGCGCCGATCGTCTTCGGGCGGCTGCATGTGCTGCCTGTCGTGGTGGATTTCCTCAAAGCCTATCCAGATATCAATCTGCGGCTGATGCTTGGCGACCGGCTGTCGAACCTCGTAGAGGATCATATCGATGTGGCGCTCAGGATCGGCAATCTGCCGGACAGCAACCTGATCGCCGTCAGGCTCGGCGCGATCCGCCGGACCGCCTATGCCAGCCCGGATTATCTGAGGCGGCACGTCACGCCTCCGCACCCAGCCGATCTTTCCACACATGACTGCATCACCTTCGAGAGCATGGCCTCGACGCTGAACTGGACATTCACAGAGGGAAAACGCGATCTCACCGTGCCCATCCGTTCACGGCTTGCCGTCAACACCGCCGAGGCGGCGGTCGATGCGGCGGTCGCCGGGCTCGGGATCACCCGGGTTCTGTCCTACCAGGCCGCCCGTGCCGAGACGGCCGGGCTGCTCACGCCGCTGCTTGTTGATTTCGAACCGCCGCCGGCACCGGTGCATCTCGTCTATCCCGCGCAGGGCATGGTGCCGTTGAAATTGCGGGCGCTCATCGATTTCGCCACGCCGCGCCTGCGCGCGACGCTCAACAAGCCCTAAAGCGCGTCGCAATCTTTCAGATTCGCTCCTTGCGTTTTAGCCCTTTGTTTTTCGCATGTCGTTGCGGCAAAAGCGCTGCACACTTTTGCGCGAAATGCTTTAGGCAAGCTTGCCCTCTTCCGCCTTGTAGAAATACTGGCTGGCGATCAGCCAGCCCTTCAGCGGCCTGAGCGGCGGAATGCAGGTCGCGAGCATGAAGGGGCCGGTGATCAGGAGCTGCGCCCAGATCGACGCCGAGAAAGCCACCTCCAGCCAGACGCCGAGCAGCACGCTCGGGATGCAGGCAAAGCAAATGACGAAAAAAGCCGGACCGTCGGCCGGATCGGCGAAGGAATAATCGAGACCGCAAGCCTCGCATTGCGGCTGCAAGGTCAGGAAACCCTTGAACATATGGCCCTGGCCGCAGCGCGGGCAGCGCCCCTTGATGCCGGTCTGCAGCGGCGGAAGCGGGGGATATTCGGTCTCCATGATGATCACACCTTATTCTGCGCGAGCATCAAACCAATCAATGCTCAACAATGTATGCATTCAATATAAATACATTGTCGGGACATTGCCAGTCAACTCGTCAGAATGCCGCAGATTTCCGCAGGTCGAGCCGACCGCGGATTGCACGGACATGATGAAGAAGGACTTATAACTTGCCTGAAGGCACGGCGCGGCGTTGCCGGGTCAGAAGAACGAAGCCGCCATTTCCGGCGGCCCCTCAAGCGCATGGGCCATGAATTCCAGGGCGCCCTGCAGTTTCTCGCGGCCGATCGGGCCGCCGAGGCAGACCCGCACGGCTTCGGGCGCGGCGCCCTCGACCGTGAAGGCATCGCTTGCCACGACGCCGATGCCGGCGGAGCGCATATGGCTGCCGAAGGTGGAGCGGGTCCATCCGTTGGAAAGCGGCAGCCAGATATTGAAACTGATCGGGTCGGCGCGGAAGCCGCCGGCCGGCAGGATGGCGGCCACCATCTGCTGGCGTGCGGCGGTCTCGTCGCGGATGAAACGCAGGATCGCATCGGCGGTGCCGTCCTCGATCCAGCGGGTGACGAGCGCCAGGGTCAGCGGCGAGGCCATGACATTGTTGGCGCGCACGGCGCTGACGAAGGGCCAGACGGCCTTGCTATCCGGCGCCACCACATAGGCAAGGCGCAGACCGGCGCCGATGCATTTCGCCAGGCCGCCGATGTGCCAGGTCAGATCGGGCGCCATGGCGGCGAACGGCGCCGGGCCCTGCTGCGGGATGAAGCCGTAAGCATCGTCTTCGACGATCGGCACGTGATATTTGTGGGCGACCGCCGCGATTTCCTCGCGGCGCCTGGCCGGGACAGTCAGCGTCATCGGGTTCTGCAGTGTCGGATTAAGATAGAGCGCCTTCGGCTTCAGCCGCTCGCAGGCTTCGGCGAAGGCGCCCGGCAGCACACCGTCCTCATCCATCGCCAGGCCGGCCAGATTGAGCCGCAGCTGCGCGGCGATCGAGCGCATGCCGGGATAGGTGATGATTTCCGAAAGCACGGTTTCGCCCGGTTTTGCCAGCAGGCCGAAGATCGCCAGCAGGGCCGGATGGGCACCCGGCGTGACGAATATCCGCTCCTGCGAGGGCTTGAGCCCGCGACGGCCGAGCCAGGCGGCGGCGGCCTCCTTGTCGATACCGGAACCGCCGAAGCCCTGATAGCGCAGAAGTGGAATGAGGTTTGCGGCCACCGCCGCCATGCCCTCGCGCATGCGGGCGATCAGTTCCGGATCATCCGGCTCCGGCGGCATGTTCATCGAGAAATCGACGACAGATGCGCGGCGCGGATCGGCTGCGGCGCCAGCCGCAAAACCCTGGCGCTCCCTGTCCGCGCCTCCGGTGACGAAGGTGCCGCGGCCGACATGCGAATCGACAAGCCCGCGCTTCTGCGCTTCGACATAGCCTCTCGCCACCGTGGTGAAATCGACGTTCAGCCGCTTGGCGAGTTCGCGCTGCGGCGGCAGCCGGTCGCCGGCCACCAGATGGCCGCTGCGCAGATCCATTTCGATGACATCGGCGATGGCCATGTAACGGGGGCTGCTGCTGCGGCCGAGATCGGGATGCCAGTCTTTCATGTCGCAAATCCGTGTCAGCCTGAGCCTGATGGGATTGACCGTATATTGTTGCACATTGGCGCTGTCACCAGAAATATCGTGCCTAGGATTCTGGTGCTGGCAGCGGATGGCATGGTGCGGCTTCGTCCGAGCGATTTGATTGCCTATTGCATGCATGGCGCCTTGGCTTCCAGGAGGTTGGAAATTCCATCGGCCATAGCCTTGCCGCCGCCCACTCATCTTCTTACCTATTCAGGACAGGGTGCGCCGGATTTTGAGTCTCTCGCGCCGGCGCCTGTCGGGATGAAAGCATGAATATCGATCCGATTTTGCGGTCAGTCGTGGCCGTTCGTTCTTCCATTCCGGACGATGCCTTCACAGCGGAGACGCTGGGCACCGTCCGGGAGGGCAGCGGCGTGGTCATTCGCGACAATGGGCTGGTGCTGACCATCGGTTATCTCATTACCGAGGCCGAAGAGGTCTGGCTGACCACCCGTGACGGGCGCGTCGTCCCCGCGCATGCGCTTGCCTATGATCAGGAAACCGGTTTCGGCCTGGTGCAGGCGCTTGGGGTTCTGAATGCGCCGGCAGTGGATCTCGGCGACGCGGCAAGCGCCAAGCCCGGCGATGCCGTCGTGCTTGCCGATGGCGTCGGCGAATTCGTCGAGGCGAACATCGTCGCCCGGCAGGAATTCGCCGGCTACTGGGAATATCTGCTCGACGAGGCGATCTTCACGGCGCCGGCCCACCCCTCCTGGGGCGGTGCGGCGCTGATCGGTTCGGACGGCAAGCTTCTCGGCATCGGTTCGCTTCGCCTGCAAATGAGCCAGGGCGACGAGGTCGCCGATATCAATATGGTCGTGCCGATCGACCTTTTGACGCCGATCCTCGACGATCTGCTGAACCGCGGCCAGGTCAACAAGCCGCCGCGGCCCTGGCTCGGCGCATTCTCCGCCGAGAGCAATGGCGGCGTGGTGGTGATGAGCGTCGCCGAAGGCGGCCCGGCCGCCCAGGCGGGCCTGCGGCAGGGCGATATCATCTCGGAGATCCGCGACGAAGAGGTCGATGGCCTGGCCGATTTCTATCGGAAGGTGTGGAGCAGCGGCCCGGCCGGCGCCGAAATTCCGATGCGGATCCTCAGGAATGGCCGGGAAGCCTGGCTGCGCATCAAGTCCGCCGACCGCAACAGTTTTCTCAAGAAGCCGCAATTGCAGTAGGGTCGCGCCGCGGCTGCTTGCACGATTCTAGCGGCGGAGATCTCCGGCAATCCAGCCGATCGCGGCCTTCACCCGTCGCGGCACGAATTGCCGCGACGGGTGCACCGCGTGAATCGGCAGGCTGTACTTTTCCCAATCGGCGAGTACCTCGGTCAGCCGCCCGGCGGCGATGTCCTCCTCTACCAGGACCAGCGGCGCGTAGACGATGCCGGCGTCCTCAACCGCGGCAACGCGCATGGCTTCGCCATTGTCGATACCGATATTGCTGTCGATCTTTGCCGCCAGCGCCCGTCCCTCCTGATCTTCGAAATGCCATTGATCGCGCGGGACGAGGTTGAGGCTCAGGATGCAGCGGTGCTGTTGCAACTGCTCGGGATGTGTCGGCACGCCGTTCTTGTCGAGATAACCGGGAGAGGCGCAGCAGACGAAGCGATAGGTGCCGATCCTTCTTGCGATCAAGGAAGATGGCCGCAGATGCGCCACCCGAATGGCAAGATCATAGCCTTCAGCGATCAGATCGACGTTCCGGTCGGTCAGATTAAGCTCCAGACTGACAGCGGGATGCTGATTGGCAAATCGAGCAATGGACGATGCCAGCCGCTTGACGCCGAGCGTCGTCGGTCCGCTGATGCGAAGGTGGCCGGATATTTCGTGGTTGGCTGGGCCGGCGAGGTCGTTCAACTGCTCCAGCTCATCGATGACCCTGCTGGCTCTTTCCAGAAACCGGAGGCCGATCTCGGTCAGCCTCTGGGTTCGCGTGGTGCGCTCGATCAGCTTGACACCATAGTCGGTTTCCAAAGCCTGAATGCGCCGGCCGACCATGGCGGGCGACAGGTTGAGCCTGGCGGCGGCTTTGGCGAAGCTACCGGCCGTCGCAACGGCGACAAAGGTCTTCAAATTGGTGAGATCGGTCATTCGATACTTTTATGCAATTATATTCTTCCATTCAATGCCATTCATGATGGGATCGCGGCCGGCTATATCGACGTCATTCAACTGGATGAAGGAACCGACCATATGAAAACCGCGATTATCGGAACTGGAAACATGGGCGCCGGCTTGGCGCGTCGGCTGGCAGGCAAGCGCGATCTGATCCTGGCGTCGCGCAATGAGGCCGCGGCAAAGTCGCTTGCCGAGGCGATCGGCGCGACAAGCGTATCGATCGCCTCCGCCGTGGCCGAAGCCGATATTCTCGTCCTCGCGCTGCCTTATGCTTCGGCGCTCGAATTTGCCGGAACGGCGGCATTGCAGGGCAAGATCGTCGTCGACATCACCAATCCGCTGAAGCCCGATTTCTCCGGCCTGCTGTTTGGTCACGACACGTCGGCAGCCGAGGAAATCCAGCACCGGGCCAGGGGCGCCAAAGTCGTCAAGGCCTTCAATACCATCTTCGCCGAGCTGTTCGCGGCCTCCCCAAAACACACCTCCACCATACCGGTCTTCCTGGCCGGCGACGATGATGCTGTCGAAACCTCCGCAGCGCTGGTGAAGGACGCCGGCTTTGCTGTCGAGAAAACCGGCTCGCTCGATGCCGCTCGCCTGCTCGAACCCTTGGGAATGCTCAATATCCGCCTTGGTTACGGCTTGGGCCGCGGTACGGGTATCGCACCGAAATGGGCTGCGATCGACGGCTGAGATTGCGACTGGTCCCGCCGATGCGGGGCCAGTCACTCCTATCGCCGGATTGGACGGCTGGCCGACTTCTGCCGCCGAACAGGATCGCCTGAAGTCTCCAGGCCGCAACGGCCAGCGCCGTTCGTTGACTTGCGACGGCGGTTGAAAGATGGTGGGGTCGCGCCATGTTGAGGATGAGAAATCCGTCTGGAACGAGCGATATAAGGAGTTTTGCGGCCCATGTTCGATCATGTCTCCATCGGCGTCAAAGACCTGGAAAGAGCCCGCCGTTTCTACGATGCGGCGCTGGCTCCACTCGGTTATGAGCGCCTGTCGAATTCCGACACCATGATCGGCTACGGCCCGGAACGGGTCGGGCTCTGGGTGATGCAGGTCGAGCAGCCGGTTCTTGCCGATCTGCGATCCGGGCTGCATTTCTGCTTCGTCGCGCCCGATGAAGCGGGGGTCGACGCCTTTCATGCGGCGGCCGTCGCCTCCGGCGGCACGGATAATGGCGAACCCGGCATCCGGCCGGATTACGGGCAGTTCTATTATGCCGCCTTCATCATCGACCCGGACGGTTACCGCCTCGAAGCCTATTTTCACAAAGGCGAGCTATAATAAGGATCAGGCCGCCGCTCTCGAGATCGAGACGCGGCAGCCGGAGGCTACGAGCGCCTCGCCGGCGACGTCGAGGAACAGCCGGCGGAACCAGCGCGCCCGGCCATCGGCCTGGTCGACCCGGCGATAGAGCATGGTCACCGGATCGGCCGGCAGCGAAAGCGGCGGGGCTGCGATCGTCAGCCCATGCAATTGCGCCATGCAGCGGCCGATCGATTCCGGCACGATTGATATGGCGGGCATCGCCCGCAGCGCCGTCGGCAGGGCGGAAAAGCGCGGCACCGTCGCCACCACGCGCCTGACATGACCGGTGCGGCTCAGCGCGGCATCGATGCTGGTCGCGGCATTGCCTTCGAACGAGACGGTGAGATGGGCGACAGCGGCGAAATCCTCAAGGCTCAATGGCGCCTTCAGCTTGAGTTGAGCATCATCGTAGATGCAGATCGAGGCTTGGTTGAACAGCGGCGCCCGGATGTGCCAGGAGGCCGGTTCGTCATGCACGGAAACGCTAAAATCGAAGACCCCCTCGTCCAGCCGACGGGCAGCCTCGCGCTTTTCCGAAGCGATGCCGATCAGCCGGGCGCCGGGCGAAAACTGCAGCAGGCGGGCGGCAAGCGGGCCGAAGAAGGCGGATTCGAGATTGTCGCACATGCCGATGCGGAACTCGCCCTGCCAGCTCGCCGGATCGAAGTCGGCCTGCGGGCGGATCGCGCGTTCGATGCCCGACAGCGCATCCTCGATCGCCGGGGCAATGGAAAGGGCGCGCGGAGTCGGCTGCAGGCCGCGGCCGACGCGCACGAAGAGTTCGTCATCCAGCGCCTCGCGCAGCCTTCGCAAAGCCGCCGACAGGCCCGGCTGGCCGAGCAGCAGCCGTTCGGCGGCGCGGCTGACATTGCGCTCCTGCATCAGTACCGAAAAGGCCAGCAGCAGATTCAGGTCGATTTTGCGCAGCGTGGCATCATTCATCATCACCAGTAATACCTGGCATGGCTACTATCAATTTGCAATAGGTTCGGAAGCTGTACATTTTCTCGTTCCCTGCCGTCCGCGCATCCTCCCTCGACGAGGCGGCAGCAAAGAAGGAACGTTTCGATGACACTTTCCAAATCGAAAAGCGGAGCGGGGTTGGCATTGCTGCTGCTCTGCGCCACCAACTTTCTCGACGCCATGGACGTCTCTACCATTGGCGTCGCGCTGCCCGCCATCCAGGCCGAACTCGGCATGGAGGCGACTTCGCTACAATGGGCCGTCAGCGCCTATGTGCTGGGCTATGGCGGTTTTCTGCTGCTCGGCGGCCGGGTCGCCGACGTCTTCGGCCACCGCCGCGTCTTCCTCTGGTCACTGGCGATCTTTGCCGCCGCCAGCATCGCCGGCGGCTTCGTCGACAGCGGCCCGACGCTGATCGCCGCCCGCTTGATCAAGGGTATCGCCGCCGCCTTCACCGCGCCGGCAGCGCTCGCCCTGCTGCTCTCCGTCTTCGGCGAAGGATCCGCGCGGGCGAAAGCGCTCGGCGTCTTCGCCTCCACCGGCGCCACCGGCTTCGTGCTCGGCATGGTGCTCGGCGGTGCTGCGACGATCTTCAGCTGGCGGGCGACGCTGGTGATGGGCGCGCCGGTCGCCATCCTGACGCTGCTGCTTGCGCCGCTGGCGCTGCCGGCCGATCCGAAACGAACAGGACCGCGGCCAAGCTTCGACTGGGCCGGCGCGCTGACGATCACCCCCGGCCTGCTGCTCTTCGTCTTCGGCATCACCAATGCCGCGGCCGCCGGCTGGCAGGCTTTTGCGACCTGGGCTTCGCTCGCCGCGTCGCTTGTGCTGATCCTGCTGTTCCTCGCGGTCGAAGCCCGCCATACCGATCCGATGGTGCCGCTCGGCATGTTCCGCCGGGCGAAGCTCCGGCATGCCAATGCAATTGCCGCACTGTTCCAGGGCGCCTATGTCGGCTTCCAGTTCCTGGCGACACTCTACTATCAGAACGTCATCGGCTGGTCGGCCTTCACCACCGGCTTCTGCTTTGCGCTTGGCGGCGTCTTCGTGATGTTCCTCGCACCACGGTTCGCGAGCCTTGCGCAAAATCGCGGCGCCACCGGGCTGATGGCGGCCGGTGTCGGTCTGCAGGCCTTCAGCTATATCTTCTGGGTGACGGCACTCGGACATGTCGATCCGATCCTGCTGGTGCTGTTCTCGCAGATCCCGCTCGGTCTCGGCTACGCCATGACCTACCCTTCCGTGCAGGTCGCAGCCCTTTCCGACGTCGAGGATGACAAGTCGGGGCTCGCCTCCGGACTGCTCTTTGCCTCCTTCCAGATCGGCGGCGGCATCGTGCTCGCAGCCGCCTCGGCGGTATTCGGCGCTGCACCGCATTTCGGATGGGACCCTTATGTCGCCGGCATCGCCTTCGTGGCGCTGCTTGCGATCGCGATCACCCTGCTTGCAGCCGCCGGCCCGCGGACATCGGCGGCGCGGACGTCGGCCTATCAGGCAGCGGAATGAGGCTTGCGGCCCGCACCGCGAACCGGCGCGGGCTTTTCATAAGATAAAACGCATATAAGCAGCAGAATCCCATTGCCTTGCCTCGGTGAAAGGAGCATGGTCTCGCCTTCGGCAGCCATTGTACGGGCGCTGCCGACTGAGGGTTTTCGATACCCTCGCCCCGACGAAAGGAGGGCCGATGTCTTCCACTTCCGAAAAGCCGCACCTGACCTCTGCCGATCTCGACATGCTGCAGGGCGTACTCGACGAGGCCGGCTATGATGCCCGAATTCCGACCGACGACGAATGCGTCTTCAACGTGGCGGCCGTGTTGCTGATCAGGCTGTTCCAGGAGGGCGTCACCTCGCCGGCCCTGCTCTCAAAGGCTCTCGAATACCATTTCGGCAAGCCGAAGGCGCCGCCGAAACCGATCACCCCCATCTGCAACAGATATGCGATACAGGGACTACCACGCGAAAGACGCGCCGCCGGCTAATATTGACATGTTCCAGCTCCGCCGATGAAGCTTTTCCTTCATCGAAGCCTCTGCCGAACGGACAGGCCGGGGGCTGCTGAAATATGGCTTTCTTGCGGCAGCGCCTTAATGGCGTCTCATTTTCATGCCATGAGAAGGCATTGATGATTGACCGAAATATGCGGTGACGGGGTTACCGGTACGGCTGTTTCCCGGGAGAAAGCCCCGGTATCGGGTTCAAGCCTGCGTTTTCATTCCATTCCCTGTGGTCCGCCGCTGCCGGGTTGCCTTCGTTCATCTCGCGAACGTCGATCGCGACCGACAAACGGGGGCGATTGCGGCGCAGCCCGCAGCTTTCCATTGCAATGAGAGAGGAGATTTCATCCATGGCAAAAGGGCAAATGAGAAGCAACCGCGAAGTCCGCAAGCCGAAGAAGGACAAGCAGGCGGCGAAGACGGACAGCACATTCTCCAACCAGATGAAGACGGCCGCCAATAGTGCGCCGCACGGCAGCGCCCCGAAGAAGTAGCGCCTCGCATCGGCGCGGCGGGGACGGCTTGCGCCCCCGCTGCCGGCAGGACTGCACAATTGCTCAAAGCGGAATCGATTTTCCGGAATGGACCGTCGGCAGGCTCGCAGCGATGGAGCGTCTTGGTGCATGCCGCCGGACGCGCCGCGCTTCGGCGCGGCACTATCGCCCATTGACATGCTTTCAGAAAAACGGGAAGTGCTGCGACCATGACCTCTCTTGAAAGAATGCACCCGTTGGATCATCCGCCCTTCCTCCTCCGCTCAGCCCTTAGCCTTTCGAGCATCGCTGCTTTTGACGGCGCCATTCTGTGATCGAAGCCGCGCGCCGCAACGAGAGCGAGGAAATGCAGATCGCCGCTTCTGGCCAGCCCGATGAAAACCCGGCGCGAGCCGATGCGCATAAGGAGGCCTTCGCTGAAAAGCACTGGTTGAAGATCCTTGCCGGATATCGCCAGCCACGGGCCGGACGCAGCGCTTTCGAGCTTGCCGTCACGGTCGTGCCTTTCGCGCTGTTCTGGGCCGCCGCATGGGCCGCGGTTCATTACAGCTTCTGGCCCGGCCTGATCCTCGTCATTCCCGCCGCCGCTTTCCTGCTGCGGCTGTTCATGATCCAGCATGATTGCGGCCACGGCTCGTTTTTTGCCCGCCGCCGCCTCGACGACTGGGTCGGGCGGATCATCGGCATCCTGACGCTGACGCCTTACGACTATTGGCGCCGGGCGCATGCCGAGCATCACGCCTCGGCCGGAAACCTAGACGAACGCGGTGTTGGCGACATCGAGACGCTCACGATCGCCGAATACAATGCGCTGTCGCGCTGGGGCCGGCTCGGCTACCGGCTCTACCGGCACCCGGCCGTGATGTTCGGGATCGGGCCGGCATGGCTGTTCATCATCAAACAGCGCCTGCCGTTCGGCATGATGCGCTCCGGCGCCCTGCCCTGGGTCTCCACAATGGCAACCAACCTTGCCATCGCGCTCGCCGCCGCTCTGGCGATCTGGGCGGTCGGGATCATCCCCTTCCTGCTGGTGCACCTGCCGATCGTGCTGCTTGCGGGTGCCGCCGGCGTCTGGCTGTTCTACGTCCAGCACCAGTTCGAGGAAACGCATTGGTCGAAGAAGCCGGAATGGCAGTTCCAGCATGCCGCCCTGCACGGCGCCTCGCATTACGACCTGCCGCCGGTGCTGCGATGGATCACCGGCAATATCGGCATTCACCACGTGCATCACCTGTCGAGCCGGGTGCCTTACTACCGGCTTCCGGAGGTGCTGCGGGACCATCCCGAGCTTGCCGACCTAGGCCGCATCACGCTCATGGACAGCCTGCGCTGCGTCAAGCTGGTGCTGTGGGACGAACAGACCAAGCGGCTGGTGTCGTTTCGCGACGCGGCGCGGCTTGCAGCTGCGCGGTAAACGGCAGCCTCAGCGATAGCCGGCGACATCGGCCGGCTTGCCCGGCTCCTGCACTTCCACCATGTAACGCCAGCAATCCGGCCGCGACCCGTCGATATCGTCGAAGCCATAGAGTTTGGCCAGTCCGCCGCTCGACAGCGACTGACCGTTCCAGCGGGCGCGGTCGGGGTCGGCGCCAATGGCGGCCACCGCCCGGCCGACGAAGCGCGGGGTTTCGGAAATGGCGAAATGCGGCTGCACCTTGGTCGCCTCGCGCCAATTTTCCTCGCTGACACCATAGGCATCCAGCATCATTTCGGAGCGCAGCCAGCCGGGCGTGATCGAAACCGCCATGGCGCCGTGTTTTGCCAGATCCTGGGCATGCGCCCAAGCCATGCGGGTAACGCTCGTCTTGACGAGGTCGTAAAAGGGCGACAGCCGGTAATGCGTGGCATTGTAGTCGGCCGTGCCGTCGGTCACCTCCACCAGCAGCCCACCCGGCCGCTCGATCATCAGCGGCAGCGCATAATGGGCGGTGATCAGATGCGTCTCGATGCCGAGCCGCAGCATACGCAGGCCTTTTTCCAGCGAATGCTCCCAGACGGATTTGTCCCATTCGAACAGTTTTTCGCCGCCCCAGATGTCGTTGACGACAATATCGAGCCGGCCGGCTTCCGCCCGGATGCGGGCAACCAGCGCCTCGACTTCGTCCGCGACGAGATGATCGACCCGAACGGCGATACCCCTGCCGCCCGCAGCCGTTACCAGCTCGGCCGTCTCCTCGATCGTCTCCGGCCTGGCATATTCGGATTGCTGCAGGCGTGTCGTGCGCCCCGTCACATAGACGGTGGCGCCGGCAGCGCCGAGTTCCACCGCGATGCCGCGGCCGGCGCCGCGTGTGGCACCGGCCACCAAAGCCACTTTCTCCCGCAAGTCCGCTGTCATGTCTCCATCCTCCATGTTCGAACCGAAACCGCCTATTGTATATAAACGAATGATCGTTTACAAATAAGACAGATGCAAGAGGAATTACATGCCGCGCCGCCGCACGCTCTCCGATGAACAGCTTCTCGCCATGGTGCTAGCGCTGGTCCAGGCCGAGGGGCCGGATGCGGCAACCTTTGCGGCGGTGGCCAAAGCCAGCGGCCTTTCCGGCTCGACGCTGGTGCAGCGCTTTACGACGAAGGCGGCGATGCTGCGCGCCGCACTGCTCTATGCCTGGGACAGGCTGGATGCGGAAACGGCACGGCTTGCCGGCAGCGTGGCGAAAACGCCGGATGGCGCCATCGCGCTGCTCGTCGGCCTGTCGCAGGATTACGGCGACAATGCCGCAGCCTATGGCGAGGGATTGCTGGTGCTTCGCGAAGATCTTCGCGATCCGGTGCTGCGGGCCCGCGGGGCCGCCTGGGGCAAAGCGCTGACGGCGGCGATCGCACGCTGTTTCGGATCGGCGAGCGCGCCTGAGACCATCGCCCGGCTGATGTTGTCGCAATGGCAGGGCTCGCTCACCTGGTGGGGTTTTGGCGGAGAAGGCCGAGTGGATGAATATGTGGAGACGGAGCTGCGGCGGTTCCTCGCCGCGGTCCCCGTCCATTCGGCTTAAGAGGCGGTGATGATCATCGCCTTGATAAAATAGAGCAAGGCGGCAGTGACGACGATCGTCGCCGATGTGAGCAGCAGTCCGATCAAGGTGACGAGACCATCCCGCTCCATCAGGGCGACGGCCAGCACGACCAGCGAGACCACCGGCAGAATATTGCCGAAGGGGATCGGCAGCGCGATCACCACGGCAAGCAGGAAGACAGGAACGCCAAGAAGTGCCTGCACTGTCGGACCGGTCAGGGCCTGCAGCCGGCCGGCGCGCACGAGCTTTTCCACCCGGGCAATCACCGGAACCGCGTGACCCACGATAAGATCAAGCGCCGCGGGCGACACCCGGCGATCCCTGACGATGGCGGGCAACCAGACCTTTCGGCCGCCGGCGACGATCTGCAGGGAGACCAGCGCCAGCGCGGTGCCGAAAACCATTCCGAACGGCCCGGGGATCGGGGTCAGCGCCGGGATTGCCAGGAACAGGATGGTGAAGGCGATGCTCGTCTGGCCCATCGTCTCCAGAGCCTCGCCGATGGAGAGGCCGCCTTTCACCCGGGCAATTTCCAGCATCTCCCGAAGCCGCGTTGTGGCGACACCGCGCGGCGGTTGCCCATTCCCGCCTTGATCAATCACACGCTCCATTGTCAGCTGGTTGCCGTCACGCACCCTCGCCGTCTCCCTTCAGGGCACTGGCGAGGGCTGCGCATTGCGGGTCGCTGCCGTCGAGAAGTTCTGCCGGCGCGGTATGGCCGATCGCTATGCTGACGACCGTGGCCGCCGCCCAGACGTAGTCGCCGGCGGCGCGCTCGATGAGCCGCGGTCCCTGGGATGTCAGGCAGGCCTGGGACTGGCGGACGATCTCCACGGGAAGCCGGGCGCGCTCAGCCTGTTGCTGTATTTCAGCCTGCAGCGGACCGACGACGAGGAGGGCAAAAATCCAACCGATGAAATCCGAAATCATATCTGTTTCCTTCCTTTGTTAACATATTCCTCGCAGAGCCCGCTCAGGCGGGCTGCTGCGGATCCCGCGTCTTGAGGAGGCTCCAGACCACGCCGGCGGCGATGATCGCGAAAGTGATGCTCAGCGAGAGCGCAGCCGGGAATTTTTCCAGGCCCAGCAGATCGGCGACGAAGATCTTCGAGCCGATGAAGATCAGCACGATGGCAAGCGCGGGCTTCAGATAGCGAAAGCGATGGATCATCGCCGCCAGCGCGAAATAGAGGGCGCGAAGGCCGAGGATCGCGAAGATGTTCGAGGTATAGACGAGGAACGGATCGGTGGTGATCGCGAAGATCGCGGGGACCGAATCCACGGCGAAGATGACGTCGGCCACTTCGACCATCACGAGCGCCATGAAGAGCGGCGTGATGAACCAGGTCATCGCTCCCGTCCTGGGGTTTGCCTTTCTGACGAAGAACCGTTCGCCGTGATGCTCCTCGGTGACGTTGAAACGGCTGCGCATGAAGCGGACGAGGACGTTCTTCGAGACATCAGGCTCGGCCTCCTTGACGAACAGCATCTTGATGCCGGTGACGATCAGGAACGCGGCAAAGATATAGAGAAGCCAGGCGAATTCGGCGACCAGCGTGGCGCCGACGCCAATCATGATGGCGCGCAGCACGATGACGCCGAGAATGCCCCAGAAGAGCACCCGGTGCTGATAGAGGCGCGGCACGGCGAAGAAGGAGAAGATCAGGGCGATGACGAAGACATTGTCGAGGGCCAGCGTCTTTTCGACGACGAAGCCGGTCAGATAGGCAAGGCCGGCATCGGAGCCAAGGTACCACCATACCCAACCACCGAAGGCGAGACCGAGCGCGATATAAAGGGCGGAAAGCCTGACGCTTTCGCCGACACCGATTTCCTTGTTCTGCTTATGAAGAATACCGAGGTCGAACGACAGAATGGCGATGACGAGGACGAAAAAGCTCGACCACATCCAGAGCGGCGTTCCCAGCCACTCGACGAACAAAAAAGACAGATTCACGGAGAGTCCCCTGTCGGCACTGGTTGTCGGAGAAGAGGTCCGACATCGCAAGAGTGCCGAAGCTCTCGCCAGAGGGGCCCGGACCAGCGGGTTGAGCCGCAAGTGGGGTCTCACTTTTCAATAATCAAGCAGCGGCCGGCGCCAATTTTACGTTTTGCGCCGAAGACAAGGGGCCAATGGGTCATTCGCCCGCAGGCGAAAGCCGAGGGCGCCAGCCGCCTCAGGCTTCCTCCTCGTCCTTCGTCTCGCCGACGGTCAGCGGCCAGTCGACGACGTAATCCTCGAGATCGTCGATATCGATCTCGTTTTCGTTGATCGTGCGGCCGCGCGCGGAAATGCCGGCGGCATGAACGGTCTCGGGATCACCGGAGACGAGCGGGTGCCACCAGTAGAGATCGCGGCCCTCATTGACCAGCCGGTAGCCGCAGGTGGGCGGCAGCCAGGCGATATCGGGCACGTTCTCCTTGGTCAGTTGCACACAATCGGGTACGAAATCCCAGCGATTCCCGTAGCTGGAGCAGCGACAGCTTTCGCCGTCGAGCAGCTTGCAGCGGACCGAGGTGAAATAGATATCGCCGCTATCCCATTCCTCGATCTTGTTGAGACAACAGAGTCCGCAGCCGTCGCAGAGGCTTTCCCACTCGGCGACGGTCATTTCGGCCAGCGTCTTGCTCTTCCAGAAGGGCAGATCGTTCATCGTTCGTTTCTTGCAACAGCGGCCCGCAAATTCGCGTGACCCTCATGCATCTCTCTTGTTATCAGCCGCAAAATCAATCAATTCTTCAGTATGCTCCTGGTACCGGAGAACTGTCTCCCGGTATCGGCGAGCTTTGCGGCCATATGCGGGCCTCGCGCTTTCGTCGCCTTCCGGCGGCAGGATATGACCGAAGTGCGATCAAGCGGGAATACAGGACGTGCAGGACCCGGACAACCCAGAAAGCGGCTCGGAAAGCGAGCCGGGAAAAGCGGCGAACGGTACGGCGGGCAAACGTCCGGCGAAGAGCCGTCACATTCTGCTGCGCATCGATTCCTGGATCGATTCGACCGTGTGGAACGCCGGCTTCCGCGCCGCTGAAATCTGGGAAGACATCACCATCTTCTTCCGCCGCTTTCGCGTGCGCGGCTGGAAACGCATGGTCTTCGAACTTGCCGGCGAAGGGCTGACGCTCGGGGCGGCCGGTTCCGTGCTGATGCTGCTGCTTGCCCAGCCCGCCTTCGAGGCGACCAAGGAGGACTGGCGCAACCGCGGCGATTTCGCCGTCACCTTCACCGACCGCTACGGCAACGTCATCGGTCATCGCGGCGTCATCCACCAGAATTCCGTGCCGATCGACGAGCTGCCGGATTCGCTGATCAAATCGGTGCTCGCCACCGAAGACCGGCGCTTCTTCGACCATTTCGGCATCGACGTCATCGGCCTGTTCCGCGCCATGGTCACCAACGCCCAGGCCGGCGAAGTCGTGCAGGGCGGCTCGACGCTCACCCAGCAGCTCGCCAAGAACCTGTTCCTTTCCAACGAACGCTCGATCGACCGCAAGGTCACCGAGGCGTTTCTGGCGCTTTGGCTGGAGGCCAACCTTTCCAAGAAGGAAATCCTCTCGACCTATCTCGACCGCGCCTATATGGGCGGCGGCACCTTTGGCGCAGCCGCGGCAGCACAGTTTTATTTCGGCAAGAACATCACCGATGTGAACCTCGCCGAATCCGCCATGCTCGCCGGCCTGTTCAAGGCGCCGGCGAAATATGCGCCGCATGTCAACCTGCCCGCGGCCCGTGCGCGCGCCAACGAAGTGCTGACCAATCTGGTGCAGAGCGGGCTGATGACCGAGGGCCAGGTGATTGCCGCAAGGCGCAATCCGGCGACCGTCGTCGACCGCAACGAGGTGGAATCGCCCGACTTCTTCCTTGACTGGGCCTTCGACGAGGTGCAGCGGCTTTCGCCACGCTTCCACCAGCATTCGCTGATCGTGCGCACAACGATCGACATGGGCATCCAGCAGGCAGCGGAGGATTCGGTCGAGACGTCGCTGCGCGAATATGGCGAGGCCTATCACGCCAAGCAAGGCGCCATGGTGATGATCGAGAACGGCGGCGCCGTGCGCGCCATGGTCGGCGGGCGGGATTACGGCGAGAGCCAGTTCAACCGCGCCACCCGGGCGCTGCGCCAGCCGGGCTCCTCCTTCAAGGTCTATACCTATGCCTTGGCGATGGAGAGCGGAATGACGCCGCAGACGACGATCGTCGACGCGCCGATCTCCTGGGGCAACTGGAGCCCGCACAATTATGCCAACCGCTATGTCGGCCGCATCACGCTCGAGACTGCGATCGCCCAGTCGATCAACACCGTGCCGGTCCGGCTCGCCAAGGAGAAGCTCGGCATCCAGCCGATCCGGGCGATGGCGAAGAATCTCGGCGTCGAAACGCCGATCCGCGACGACGTCACCATTCCGATCGGCACCTCCGAGGTGACGGTGCTCGACCAGGCGACGGCCTATGCCACCTTCCCGGCCGGCGGCTACCAGTCGCGCCGCCACGGCATCAGCCAGATCCTCGATTACGAGGGTGATGTGCTCTACGATTTCGACCGAGACGAGCCGGCGGCCAAACGCGTGCTGTCGGAACAGGCCGACGCCTATATGAACCAGATGCTGTCGCGCGTGCCCTATGTCGGCACGGCGCGCAAGGCGGCTCTCGACAACGGCGTTTTGACCGCCGGCAAGACCGGCACCACCCAGGCCTATCGCGACGCCTGGTTCGTCGGCTTCACCGGCAACTACACCTGCGCCGTCTGGTTCGGCAATGACGACTACACCTCGACCAACGAGATGACCGGCGGCTCGCTGCCGGCGATGACCTTCAAGCGCGCCATGGACTATGCCCATCAGGGCGTGACGCTGCGCGCCATTCCCGGCGTCGAAAACCCCCTGCCCTCCGAAAAGGACGTGGCCAAGACCGTCGTCGCCAAACCGCAGGACGGATTGCCGCAGCTCATCCGGCCGCGCATGCTCTCGGTGCAATCGACCAATGTCCTGAAAGATCTCGGCAAAAAGCTGAAAAATGCCGCTCCGCTTGCGCCAGCGAAGGTGGCGAGCGCGGAGTAGTTGGCGGCGGAGTTCGCCGATGGCTGCCCTATCCGCCTGTGTGAAAGTCCCCCTCCCCAACCCCTCCCCACAAGGGGAGGGACTAACCCGGAGCGCCCGCCTCTTTCCCACTCGAAACGTCGCAGATTTGTGGGAGGGTTGGGGAGGGGTCTTGGACAGGCCAACCCGGCAGCCTTATTGCCGCACCTGGCATGACCGACCGCTTCGCGGATATAACCGGGGATCAATCAACCGCCCATGTCGCCGCACGGCATTCCACCCTGCCAGAATCAGTGGTAACCCTTTCACCCGATATGGTTTCCAAGGTCTTGACGTGTTTCGATTCCCCCTCTTCATCCTGGTCACGCTGATCGTCGCCTTCGGCGGCGGGATCATGATTTCGCTGTATGCGCTGGATGCGACACAGGGTTTCGGGGGGATCAAGCTCGGCGCCTGGGAGGCCTTTCCGGCGCTGCAGACGGTCGATGCCGATCCTTACGCCAAGTCGCACCGGGCGCGCGCCGGCAGGCTGCTTTACGGCAGCGCCGAGGGGCTCACCTTCACGGCAAGCGTCGACGACGATGGCGCGCGGCTGAATGCCGGCTGCCGCTACCGCATCAGCGGACAAACGCCGCCTGCCCGGCTCTGGACCCTCTTTACCGCCGACAATAGCGGCAATCCGGCGGCGGTAAAAACCGGGCATCCCGCGGCACTCAATTCCTGGACGGTGCTGCGCCAGCCGGACAGCAGCTTCTCGATCGAGATCTCGGCCGCGGCGCAGCCGGGCAACTGGCTGGCCTTGCCGGAGGCCGGCACCTTCCGGCTGGTGCTGACGCTGTTCGACACACCGACCGCCGGCAGTTCCGGGGTGATCGATCTCGCCATGCCGAAGCTCACCAAGACCGGATGCGGCAATGCTTAGAATCTTCTTCGCCATCCTGACCGGCCTTTTCGGCGCAGCGCTGCTGCACCTCGTCATCATCCTGTCGCTGCCGCATTTCACCGGCAAGGATGCAGCGACCCGCGTGGCGGCGGAGGGCGACCTCAACAATTTCACGCTGCTTGGCAGGCAGTATGACGAGGCGGGCCTCGCCAATGGCGATCCCTTCGTGCGCACCGCCGTCTGCTCGTTCGACGTCGAGGATGCACCGGTGCATTTCACCGCCAAGGGCAAGGTGCCGTTCTGGTCGATCGCGATCTATGACAGCGCCTCCAACGAGGTCTTCAGCATGAACGACCGGACTTCGGTCGGCGGCGCGCTCGACGTCTTGGCCGGCGGTCCGATCCAACTGACCGACCTGCGCAAGAACTTGCCGCAGGAATTGCAGCAGGCGATCCTGGTGGAGATGGCGCGGCCGGACGGTTATGCCGTGCTGCGGACGCTGGCGCCGCAGGCAAGTTTTGATGAGGCGGCACGAAACTTCCTGACGGAAGCCGGCTGCGAGCAATTCAGTGCCCGCTGAAGTTGAACGACGTTACTTCTTTTTGACGCGCGGCGCGGGCGCCGGGCCATGCCTGGGGCTCTCGCTCAGCCGCTCGTAGCGGACGCCGGTGAACCACAGGATCTTGGCTTCGCGGGGCTCTTTGTCCGGGCGGCGCGGCGCCCGCGGCTGCCGATCCGCCAATGCGACTACTATTGCCATTCTCGTCTCCATGCACTGCCCGAGACGGATGAACTTGCGATGGATTTCACCCTGCCCGCCAATGTGCGAGCCGGCGCGTCCTGCGGTGGCGGAGTGACCGGACCGAGGGCATTCACGCCTTTCCCACGGCACCTGATTGAAATACCGTGACCAGGAGTTTCAACGATCCAAACACTCAAATCGCGTCGTTCCCATCCGAATTGAGACAGATGACAGTTAACAGTTTACTAATATTCGGCGAAAGCCAAACACAGTTCACGTCACTTCCTCTGTAACGCGCAAAGAGTTGATTTGGTTTCACGCCGCCCGTGCAAAGCCGCGACGGGGCGCCGATGTATAAATTTAAAAACAATTCATATAGTTGGCATGAATGCTGCTGGCCTAATCGCGGGGAAAGCGGAGATGTTGCAAAAATGCTTCATGAAAATATTTAATTGCGGCCACCTCGGATACGCGTATGTTTACTCCCAGTCGATCGCTGATTTCCGAGCCCGGTCGACCGCGGATATTCACGCTCTTGCCGGAATGCGGAGGCTAGCGGTGTCTTTGCTAGTGAATTCATCTTTCTCGCCTGACGATCTCGACGTGCTGCGCGGTGCGCTCGATGCCTGGTGCGCGGAACGGCGCGTCGACATCAAGAGCGTCGAGGCGCAGTATGCAGCATCGGCAGCACTCGACCTCTATCAGGCCGGCCACGACAGCCGCGAGAAGCTGCTGGACGCGTTGCGCGATCGCAAGGCCGCCTGAACCCTTCCCCATTACGCCAGCAATGTGCAATCGTTGCAGGGCTTTTTCCAACAAGACTTTCATATTGCCGGCCAATCAGGCGGCAACACGCGCCGCGTGTATATTTCTGCTACATTTTAATAAAATCTTCAGCATGCATTAACCCTACCGGTGTAGGATTTGTTCATAAACCATGTGGCCCGGCATGCGTTCCGCCAGTGCATATCGGCCCGTGGTTCCCCTTGGTTCGGCGTATTCGGGGTGTTCTTGTGCGTGACCGGTTTCGAGACCTAGAGGGCCCATTGGCCGTCAGGAAAAAGGACGTGGTATTGATGGCGACCGTCAGCAGTTTCGAGGGCCTGTCTCATCCGACACGGTCCGAACTGCGCCAATTTGCCGAGCTTTTCATGCCGCTCTTCCAGGCATCCTCCGACGAGGCCAAGCGCCAGGCGGTCGCGGCGCTCTCCCAATGCGAAAATATGCCGGCGGCCGTGGCATTGTTCATCGGCAACCAGCCGATCGAGATCGCCGCCCCTTTTCTTGCCGCCTCCAAGGCCATCGCCGACGATACGCTGATCACCATCGCGCGCATGCAGGGCGCAGCGCATGTCAAGGCGATCGTCAGCCGGGATTCGCTCTCGCCGAAGGTCATCGATGCGCTGGTGGCGCTGCGCCAGAGCCAGCCGCGCTCGGCCGCCGCATCGGCGCCCATCACGGAATCCCAGACGGTGCCGCTGTCGCCGGCGCCAGGAGAAACCAACGAGGCGGATGCGCTGCAGGAACAGCGGGTTGCCAATGAAGAGGCGCTGCGCGAGCGTATTCTCGGTCTTGCCGGCCATCTCGGCCGGGCCGACGAGGACAGGCTTGGCCTGCGCACGCTCACCGATATTCAGGAGGCGCTGCTGGTGCGCTTCGCCCGCTCGCGCGAGGCGACGCATTTCGCAACCGCGCTTGCCGATGCGCTGTCGGCCAGCCGCTGGCTTGCCGAGCGCATCATGCTCGATCTTTCCGGCCAGCAGCTCGCGACGACGTTGACGAGCCTCGGCATGGGCTTTCTCGACGCCGTCTTCGTGCTGGAGAAGCTCTATCCGCATCTTGCCGAACAGCAGCACAATGTCACGCGCGGCTGGATGGTGCTCGACCAGCTCGACCCGGAAGAGTGCCACGAGAGGGTGGAAGCCTGGCGCCGCGCCGATCGCTACACTTACAAGCCCGAGGCGGCCAATGCGCCCGTCCCTCAGGAAACGCCGAACCACCGCTTCCTCAATCAGGCGCCGGCGCCGCGCGACATGCGCATCCTGGGCCGGCGATCCCGCTAAGACCAATCCGGCTAAGACCGGGAGCGCCGTCGGCCCTCAGCCATCCCGCGCAAGCGGGATCATATCTCCCAGTTCCTCCGCCTCGAGCTCGACGATCCAGAGATCGGGGTCGAAGCGGCGTTCACGCTCCAGCATGGCGCGCACCGCCTCCGGCTCGCTGCGCGACAGGCGGATTTCGAACAGGCGGCCGCCCGCCTCCCCCTCGCCGAAGGCGGTCTGCGGCGCTGGCGCATAAAGGGTTTCCAAGCCGTCGCGAAAATGCTGGCGGATGAAGATCGCGCCCGCCTCCTCCGCCCCCTTCTTCTCGACGGCGGCGAAATCGCCGCTGGCGAAGACGCGGCGCAGGAGGGCGGAAACGAAGATGTCGGCGCGTAATCTCATCGGCGCGGTATAGACCGGGCTGCCGCCGGCGGCAATGCGATTGGCGGTGTTCCAGCCGACATCGCCAGGCTGCTAGGGTTTCCGGTTATCGTAGGGTGTTTCTAAGGCACTTCGCGCTGTGCCGGGGAAAAGCGCTACGCACTTTTGCGCGACAGGCTTTCGGCTAAATTGCGCCGATTTCCTTGAGTTTTTTCAGCACCGCCTGGGTCGGCTCGCCGTTTTCGGGCAGGTTGTAATGCTTCTGGAAATGGCGGATGGCCGCGCGGGTCTGTTCGCCGGCGACGCCGTCGACGCCGACATTGGCATAGGCCATGTTGGAAAGGCCCTTCTGGATCTTCAGCACCAGGTCGACATTGGTGATTTCGCTCGAGGGCACCTGCTTTGCGGCCGAAGGAGCGGTTTTCACGGTCTTTTCGGCGCTGCGGATCGCCGCCGCCACCGGGTCTTCCGCCGCCGCCTTCGAACTCACATCCTCGGGCGGCTTTTCCACAGGTACGGTCGAAGGGCCTGATGCATCGGTCTTCAGCGCCGCCAGCACCTCCGGCGTCGGATCGCCGGTCTGGGCCATGCCGACGGTTTCCTCGAAGAAGAGGATGGCGGCACTGGTGCGCGGGCCGATGATGCCGTCGGGTATGCCGTTATAGAGGCCGCGGCGCACCAGCTGCTGCTGGATGTCCATGACAAGCTGGCTCGGCTGCTGGCCGGGCGCGGCGGGCGCCGGCGTCGCGTTGGTGGTGGTCGCGCCATCCTCCGGCCGTTCGATGCGGAAGGTGGTGACCTCGCCCTGCTGCTCTTCGGCCGGGCGGCGGGCGCCGAGCACATTGGAAGACTGCGGATCGCGGGTGTGGAAAATCGGGTGCGGGTGCAGGCCTGGCTGATACCAGAGGGCGTTGGCGGCGACAAAGGAGAAGATGACGACGAAGGCGATCGTGCCGCCGGCAACCGAGGGATTGCGACCGATGACGCCGCCGAGCACGGATGCGCCCTGCAGGCTGAGGCCGCCGAGGGCGGCGGCACCCGACATCAGGAGGCCCGGCTGCTGCCGTCCCCTTTTTCCCTTAGGCGATTTTCGCTTGCGCGCGGCCATCGAAACGCCCCTCCCCCAATTCTGCACCCGTGTGAACCGCGCCCTTCAGCCGCGGCGGAAACTCGACAGTCGCGGCATGACCGGCGTCTTCGGCGCACGCGGCGCCCGAGCCGTCCACCGCGATCTCGATGGTGATGATCGTGCCTTCACCCGGCTGGCTGGCGATGGCGAAATGCCCGCCATGCAGCGCCACCAGCCCCTTGACCAGGGAGAGACCGAGGCCGGTGCCTTCGAAGCGGCGGGTATAATCGTTCTGGATCTGGACGAAGGGCTGGCCGAGCAATGCCAGCTTGTCGGCCGCAATGCCGATGCCGGTGTCGCTGACCGTCAGCTTGAGGATGCCGTCGCGCGCCGCCGCATCGACCGAGACGACGCCGCCGGCCTCGGTGAACTTTATCGCATTGCCGACGAGATTGATGAGGATCTGCTGGATAGCGCGCTGATCGGCGACGATCTCGCCGAGGCCGCGCTGGATCCGGCTCGTCAGCGTCAGCCCCTTGGTCTTGGCCTGCAATGCCAGCATCGATTCGCAGGATTTGACCGAGCTTGAAATATCGAAGGCTTCGAGGATCAGCTCATACCGGCCGGCTTCGATCTTGCTCATGTCGAGCATGGTGTTGACGACCGACAGGAGATGCGCGCCGGATTCGCGCACGAGGCCGACATATTCGCGCTGGCGGTCGTTTTCGAACTTGCCGAAATATTCACCGATCAGGATATCGGAAAAACCGAGAATGGCGTTCAGCGGCGTGCGCAGCTCATGGCTGACGGCGGCGAGGAAGCGCGATTTGGCGTCGTTTGCCGACTCGGCATCGGCGACGCGGTTCTGGGCTTCGGCCCGCAGCTGCTGCTCGACGGAGACATCGCGCAGCTGGGCAATGACGGCGGCAAGCTCTCCGTCGGCGTCGCGCCGGGCGGTCATGTCCATTCTAAGATAGGCGAACTGGCGTTGATCGCGCGCGACCGAGGGGCGGTCGATGCGCAGATCGACGCACTCCGCATCCTCTCCCCGGCGCAGGCTATCGAGCGCCTGCAGGAAAAGAATGCGGTCGGAGACATGCACCTGCTCCAGGAAACCCCTGCCCTTGGGATCGCGCATCCAGGCAAGAAAATCGCGCCGGTCGCGGCCGCCGATCGTGGCCACACTGCCATGCGGGTCGAGGAAGAAGACGAGACCCGGGGTGGCGGCAAGGAAGAAATCCTCGGCCGACTGCGTCGCGATACCGGCCGACGAGCCCTGACGGGCGAGCGCGATGCTGCCGACGGCGGAAAAGAGAAAGGCGGCGCAGACCATGGCGACACCCGCCGGCAAGGCGACGGCCGGGCTGGTGACCGCGGAAAGGCCGATGGGCGCAACAACAAGAGCGGCCGAGGAGAGCAGCACGAGGCGGCGCAGGATCGCGAGCTCGCGCTGGCGCACGGCTTCACCGCCGCCCGTCCGGGAGAGCCAGCTTGTCGCCGCCCGGTCTACGAGCGCCGTCACCCAGCCGCCAATGTTACTCAATACTCGCACGCAATACCCGCCCAAAAAGGCTGTCTGTCGATCCGGACAATAGGCCCCGGCGACTTAAAGAAAGGATAAGGCAAAAGCGCTGTTCACAGCCGGAAAGGGCCGAAAATCCCGTTTTGAAGCATCTGAAAGGCTCTTTGCCTTTTGTGGTTAATAGCGGGTAAGCGATGGATATTCCTCATATTTCAGCATTGCGTTAACTCCTGTGGCAAGGCGAGCCGGCAAAAGCCCTGCAATTGCAGCGCGGTACTGCCCTGATGCTTAACGGCGATCGCTCGCATTCGACTAAAAGGCCGGTCAAATACCGTTCGCTAAAATTTGAACTAAATTTGCCGCAAATGCGCGTGAGTTTCGAAAAGCGGCATTCGCAACTTGGCGGTAGGGTGAAATCACACCGGACAACCGGCCTGATTCGGCGACAAGAACCGGACGGGAAAACAGGATGGGCAACGACAATGTGGTTTCTGATCAAAGGATCCTTCTGGTTTGGCCTTGTGCTCGTGCTTCTTTCCGTCTTCAGCACGCAGGGTTCCGACAAGCTCGCCAACGGCCCGCAATTGCAGCTTTCCGACGCTTTTACTGCGGCAAGCGGCGCCTATGATTATCTCACCGGCATGTGCTCCGAGAAGCCCGAGGTCTGCGTCAAGGGTGCCGAAACCGTCACCGCACTCGGCTACCGTGCCCGCGAAGGCGCCCGCGTCGCCTACGAACTGCTCGACAGCCAGTTCAAGGACGAGGCGCCGGCGACCGCAAGGCCTGCCGAACCGCAGACGCCGGTGGCTCTCGCCATGCCTTCGTCTGTAGCGCCCGCCATCCAGGAAAAGGTGCGCGAGGCAAAGGCCGCGCTGAACCAGCCGATGCCTTACCGCCCGCCGGTCGAAGATGACGCCTCCACCGAAACTGTTGTCACCGGCGCGATCCCGCTGCCGACGCCGAAGCCGGCAATCTGAATTTTTCGACCTTGCATCGGTGGTCCGCATGACGCGGAAATGCCCCATGCCTGACGTGCCTGCCCTGTTTAATTCAGCATGTTGCTGCGCCGTGAGGATGCCCATCCCTCACGGCGTTTCTTTTTTATGCCTGTCATCGGGAGGGATAACGGCATGCATAAACAAAGAAACAAAGCCTGTCGCAGGAATGCTGTTCGACGCGACGCGCTTTAACGGTTCAAATCCGCCGGTCTTTCACCTATATGCAGTCTTAAGATTGAAAGGCTTTCCCATGGCATCCCTCGACCAGATCATCGACGACTTCGCTTTCCTCGACGATTGGGAAGACCGCTACCGCTATGTCATCGAACTCGGCAAGGCGCTGCCTGAACTCGCCGAGGAGAAGCGTACCAGCGAAAACAAGGTGATGGGCTGCGCCAGCCAGGTCTGGCTGGTGACGCATACGACAGGCGATCCCGATAACCCGGTGATGAGTTTCGAGGGCGATTCCGACGCCCATATCGTGCGCGGCCTGGTCGCCATCGTGCTAGCCACCTATTCCGGCAAGACGGCGTCCGAAATCGCCGGGCTCGATGCCTTCGACATCTTCTCGAAGATCGGCCTGGTGGAGAACCTGTCATCACAGCGTTCGAATGGTCTGCGATCGATGGTCAACAGAATCCGCGAAGAAGCAAAGCTCCGCGCTGCGGCCTGAACGCGCAGTTTCGGGCGACATGCATTGGCGTTTGTTGGGCTTTAAGAGATGCCGTGCGCAGCGATTCGGCAAGCGCCGCTGTCCGCGAATCAGTACATTAACACTTGCTCATAGTATAGGAATACATTCTACGGCGGCCGGGAAAGCATAGAGCAGAGGCCCTGCCGCAAACACAGACAGAAAAGCCGGGCACAAGACCCGGCTTTTGTCGTTGGTGGCTTTCGAAAAAGCTCAGCCGCGGCCGCGCTTGCGGCGCTGACCCAGGCCCATTTCCTTTGCCAGGCGCGAACGCGCTTCGGCATAGGCGGGCGCTACCATCGGGTAGTCGGTCGGCAGGTCCCACTTCTCGCGGTATTCTTCCGGCGAGAGAGAGTGATGCGTCATCAGGTGACGCTTGAGGGACTTGAAGTTGCCGCCGCATTCCAGACACGTGATCTGCTCGTCCTGAACGGACTTGCGGACAGAGACTGCAGGCTTCTGCTTTTCGACGATGGCCGCAGCAGGCTGCGGTACGGACGTGTTGCTGAGTGCCGAATGCACGTCGGAAATCAGATTTGCCAGGTCGCTGACCGGGACAACATGGTTGCTGACATAAGCCGCGACGATGTCGGCTGTCAGTTCCACAAGCAGCTCCGGCGCATTGCCGGTCGCCATTTCCGTCATATTTTTTCTCCTGTTAGCATGCTCAAACGGCCTTTGACTGTTACGTCAAAGACCCGCCTCGTAGAAGCGAACAGCAAAAGCACCGGAAGCGACCTTCTGTTTCGAAAAACGCGAAATCCACCCCTAGATTCCGAAGAGCGAGACCTGTTCTTATACTGCCTGCCTGCAAACCACTACGTCATGCCCCAGGCGATGGCCTCAGTTTAGACATAAAAAATCAAAACTGAGGGACTTGGAAGCAGTACGATTGCGATTCACAATCAGAACTCTACTTGCATTTTCAAATACCATCGTTTGGTCGAAAGGCCAATTATTATTTGTCGTTTTTCTTGAGAAAAAATGACAGATGAAGAATTAAGGCGCTCAGAAGCAAGCTTTACTCACATCTTCCTGTGCATAAGTTTTGCATAAATCTGGTAAAGCAGCGAAATAGCACGGGGCTCAGCGCTCGCCCATATCGTCGCGGACCGAGACGGCACCGAGCGCATATCCCGAAAGGTGGGCGGCTCTCGCCAGCAGATGGGCGGAGACCGGCGCCGTCAGCAACAGGAAGACGAAGCCGGCAATGGCGCGGGCAAGAATCGCCAGGTCCTGCGAATAGAGGCCGGCGGCAAGGAGCAGCAGGCCGGAGGCGACCGTCCCAACCTTCGAGGCCGCGTGCATGCGCGTATAGAGATCGGGCAGCCTGAGCAGGCCGACCGCCGCCGAAAGAGCAAAGAGCGCACCTGATATCAGCAGCAAAGCGGTGACGGCAGCCAGGATATAATCCATCATCGTTTCTTGCCTCCCGCATGGCGCCTTTTGGCGCCGGCCTTTTCCGGAGCTGCGGAGGCCGGCGGTTTGCTATTGCCGCGCGACAGCACGAATCGGGCGAACGCGACGGTCGCCAGGAAGCCGACGAGGCCGAGCGAGATGGCGATATCGATATAGAGCGAAAAGCCGGTTTTGACCGCGATGACGGCGATGAAGCCGATGGCGATGCCGGTCAGCATATCGAGGGCGAGGATGCGATCCGGCAATGTCGGGCCGGCAACGACGCGCGAGACCGTCAGAATCAGCGCCAGGCCGAGGATGACGAGGGCGGCCGAGGATGCGGCCGTGACGATGGCGACAGGGGTCATCACCGGAAAGCCTCCATGATCTTGCGTTCGAAACCATTGGCGATGTCACGCTTGCTCGTCTTGGGATCGGAACAATCGAGCGCATGGACATAGAGCGTGCGGCGATCCGTGGAAACATCGACCGAAAGCGTGCCGGGAGTCAGGGTGATGAGGTTTGCAAGCAAGGTGATCTCGAAGTCGCTCGTCACCGTCAGCGGGAAGGCGAAGATGCCGGGCTTCAGCTTCATATCCGGCGAGAGGATGGTCAGCGTCACCTTCCAGGCTGACAGCGACAATTCCTTCAGGAACAGGAGGGCAAGCGACAGCACGAGGCAGACGCGGCGCAGATAGCCCTTGCCGCCGAAGGGTTCGCGGATGACGGCGAGCGAAAGGGCGGCAAGCAGGAAGCCGAAGACAAGATTGTGCAGCGAGGCGCTGCCGGTGACCGCGACCCAGGCAATGGCGAGCAGCAGATTGAAGAGGAAGGCGATCACCTGAAGCCTCCGGGAAAGACCGAATGGAGATAGGCCTGCGGATCGGCAAGACCGGCGGCGGCGGCTTGCGACAGCGCCAGCAGCCGTTCCGGCAGGATGCCGAAGCCGACGACCAGCGCCGTCAGCGCGGCCAGCGGCAGGCCGGTGCGCCAGACGGCTGCCGACGGCATCGCGGCTGTCGGCGCCGGGCGCCAATAGGCGAGCAGAAACAGCCGGCCGAAGGCGATCGTCGTCAGAAAACCGCCGACGAGGATGACGGCCGCCAGCCACCAGGCGCCGCTATCGAGCGAGGCCTTGACGAGAATGACTTTCGGCCAGAATCCGGAAAAAGGCGGCAGGCCGCAGGCGGCAAGGAAAAGCACGAGGGAGAGCGCGGTGAAACCGCCGCTTTGCCGATAGAGGCCGCCGAGGCCCGACAATAAAAAGCCGCCGCCGCGCCGGGCGATCTCGCCGGCGGCAAGGTAAAGCGCCGTCATCAGCACCATGGAATGGAGCGCATAGAAGACCGCGCCGCTGATGCCGTCGCCGGGGCTGCCGAGTGCCACGCCGGCCAGCATATTGCCGATGCCCGATATGACGACATAGCCGAACAGCCTGCGGATATCGTTTTCGGCAAGTGCGCCGAGCGCGCCGACGAGGATGGTCGCGGCGGCGGCAAGCGCGATCAGCGGGCTCAATTCCTGGCGCTCCACCGGCAGCAGCATGACCACAACCCGGATCAGCGCGTAAATGCCGACCTTGGTGAGCAGGCCGGCAAACAGTGCCGAGACCACGATGCGCGGCGTGTGATAGGAAGCAGGCAGCCAGAAATTGACCGGGAAGGCTGCCGCCTTCATGGCGAAGGCGAGCAGCAAGAGGCTTGCCAAGGTCATCAGCGGCGCCGTGGCGCGCAGATCCCTCGCCCTTGCCGCGATGTCGGCCATGTTGAGCGTGCCGAAGACGGCATAGAGGATGCCGACGCCGATCAGAAACAGCGTCGTGGCGATGAGGTTCAGCACCGCATATTTCAGCGCGCCGTCGATCTGCTGACGTTCGGAACCGAGGATGATCAGCCCGAAGGAGGAGATCAGCAGCACCTCGAACCAGACATAGAGATTGAAGACATCGCCGGTGAGAAAGGCGCCTGTCACGCCGGCCATCAGCAGCATGAGCAGCGGAAAGAAACCGTATCGCTGGCCGCTTTCGCCGATATCGGCCAGCGCATAGATGCCGGCGGCGAGCGCCGCAAGGGCTGATGTGAAGGCCATCAGCGCCCCGAGGAGGTCGACGGTGAAGGCGATTCCGAAGGGCGGCAGCCAGCGCCCCATGACCATGGTGAGCGGGCCTTCGGCTGCGACTTTGGCAAGCAGCGCCGCATCGATCAGCGCCAGCATCGCAAGGCCTGAGATGGCGAGCCAGGCCTGCAGCCGGAGATGAGCGCGCAGCATCAGCAGCACGGCGCCGAGCGTGATGCAGTGAGCAACCGGCAGGATGGCGAGCCAATGGCCGATCGGCACCGGGGCGGTGACCAGGGCGGCGGCGAGATCGATGGTGGAGGTGGCAGCGGCCATGCGATCAGGTTTCTTTTCCGGTCGGCGAGGCTTGCTCCCTCTTCTCCCCAGCGGGGAGAAGGTGGCCCGAAGGGTCGGATGAGGGGGGCCGCACGGTATGGGCTATCCTTCGTTGTGCCGAAAATACTGCCCTTCGCTTGAGCTTCGGACGCTCGTCGCTATTGCTCCTCGCCCCCCTCACCCGCCCTAACGGGCACCTTCTCCCCGCTGGGGAGAAGAGGGAAGCAGCCGACAGCGCTTCAACCAAGCTCCGCATCTCCATCCTCAATACCCCAATGGCGGCAGCGGCCGGTCGTCGGGTTCGGCGGCGCGCATTTCGCTGGTGTCGTCGGTGCCGAGGTCCTGATAGGCGCGGTAGGTCAGCACCAGCAGGAAGGCGAGGAAGGAGAAGGAGATGACGATCGCCGTCAGGATGAGCGCCTGCGGCAGCGGGTTGGCGGTGCCGGCGGGCAAGGCGTCGAGACCGGCCGGGATGATCGGCGGCACCTCGCGCGTCAGCCGGCCTGATGTAAAGAGCAGCAGGTTGACGGCATTGCCGAGGATGGCGATGCCGAGCATGATGCGAATGGTGAATTTCGACAGCATCAGATAGATGGCGGCGGCGAAGAACAGGCCGACGAGGATCGCCAGAAGCGGCTCCATCACTCCACCTCCTTTTCTTCCAATGTCACTTCCTTTTCTTCCAATGTCAGGGCGATCGAGGCAATGGCGCCGAGCACGACGAGATAGACGCCGAGATCAAAGAGCATGACGCTCGACAGCGGCACTTCGAGACCGAAGAGGTTTGGATAGACCCAGAGGCCGGTCATGAAGGGAACGGCAAAGAAGATGGAGAGAAGGCCTGACAGCGTCGACAGTAGCAGGCCGAAACCGGCGATCGACAGCGGATGGAAAAACAGCGCGCGGCGAACGGCGGCAACACCGAGGGCGATGCCGTAGATCGCCAGTCCCGAGGCAGCGATCAGCCCGCCGATGAAGCCGCCGCCCGGCTCGTTGTGGCCGCGCAGCAGCACGAAGACGGAAAAAAGCAGCATCAGCGCGGTAAGGAACGGGGCGACGGTGCGAAAGATCAGGGTATTCATCAGCCCTTTGTCTCCACCGCGGGATCATTGGCGGCAAGCCGGCGCTGGGTACCGGCGCGGATGCGGATCAGCGCCAGGATGGCAAGGCCGGTGACCGCGACGACGGCGATTTCGCCGAGCGTGTCGGTGCCACGGAAATCGACGATGATGACGTTGACGACGTTGGCGCCGTGCGCGATCGACTTGGAATAGGCGTTGAAGAACAGAGTCAGCGCATCGTTGAACGGCGCCTGCGTCGCCCGAAGCAGCAAAAGCGAAAAACCGAGACCGCAGGCAAGCGCCAGCGTGCCGTGGAAAAGCCTGCGGCCGGGCGAGCGCCGATCGTCGGGAGAGAGCCGAAGCCTGGTCATGACGAGGGCGAGGATGACCACCGCCAGGGTTTCGACCATGAACTGGGTGAAGGAGAGATCCGGCGCGCCGAACAGCAGGAAAATGATAGCGACGGCAAAACCCTGAATGCCGAGCGAGACGATCGCCGTCAGCCGGTCGCGGGCGACGAGCACGGCGGCAAGGCCGACGGCGGCGATCGACAGGACCGCCCATTCATGGAGCCTGATTTCGGAGGGCCAGGCGGGAAGCTGCGGCAGTTCGCCATAGACGATCGGGGGAATGACGAGGATGGCGGCAACCGAGAGGAATGTGCAGGTGATATAGATCTGCAGCCGCCCCGGCTGGAGGACGCGCATGAGGCGGCCGGCGAAGCGGACAAGCCCCGATACGGCCAGGTCGAAACCGTGA
Source organism: Rhizobium sp. N122 (assembly GCF_002211295.1). Classification (NCBI taxonomy): domain Bacteria; kingdom Pseudomonadati; phylum Pseudomonadota; class Alphaproteobacteria; order Hyphomicrobiales; family Rhizobiaceae; genus Rhizobium; species Rhizobium sp. N122. The sequence goes on from NZ_LOKU01000010.1 coordinate 38,056, forward strand.
TCCGGGCCGCGCCCGGCCGCGCGTAGGAAGATGGCCATCACCGCACGGGCGCGGGCGAGTTGCCAATAGACGCCGATGCCGAGCAGCGCCGTCAAAGCGGAGAGCGCCAAGGGCACGCCTGGATGCAGCGCCAGCGAGACGTCGATTTCAACAGGAGTCTGGCGGATAGCAGCTGCGATCGGCGACGACAGGACCGTGTGAGTGAAGGTCGAAAACAGCGCCGCCAGCAGGCCGAGGGCGGCGAGAACCGCCGGGCCGAGCCAGAGCAGGACGGGCGCTTCGTGCGGATGTTGCGGCGTCTCCACCGGCCGGCCGACAAAGGGTTTCAGCGCCACCGCGAAAGCGACGGCGAACATCAGCGCATTGCCGAAGACGGTGATGGCGGTGAAGGTGAGCGCGCGGACATCGGCCCCGGCGAGTGCCGTATAGATCTCCTCCTTGGCGAGGAAGCCGAAGAAGGGCAGCAGGCCGGCCATGGAGAAAGCCGCCGCAAGTGCGATGACCCATGTCAGCGGCATCGCCCGCCCCAGGCCGCCGAGGCGGGTGATATCGCGTGTGCCGGTTTCATGATCGATGATGCCGGCGACCATGAACAGCGCACCCTTGAAGAGGCAATGCGCCACCAGATACAGGGAGGCCGCCGCCACCGCATGCTCCGAGCCGAAGCCGATCAGCATGACGAGCAGGCCGAGCGAAGAGACAGTGGTATAGGCGAGCTTGAGCTTCAGGTCGGTCTGGCGAATGGCAAGGGCGGTGCCGACCACCAGCGTTAGCCCGCCGAAGAAGGGCAGAAGGATTTCCCAGGCGGCTGTTGCCCCCATCACCGGATTGAGCCGCATCAGCAGATAGACGCCGGCCTTCACCATGGTGGCCGAATGCAGATAGGCCGACACCGGCGTCGGCGCCTCCATGGCGTTGGGCAGCCAGAAGTGGAAGGGGAACTGCGCCGACTTGGTGAAGGCGCCGGCCAGAATAAGCATGAGAGCAGCAAGATAGAACGGGCTTTCGCGCACAACATCGCCAAACCCCATAAGCTGCGACAACTGCGTGACGCCCGAGACATTCCAGAGCAGCAGCAGGCCGGCCAGCAGGCAGAGCCCTCCCCCGCCGGTCACGACAAGCGCCTGCAGGGCGGCGCGGCGAGCCGCCTCGCGCTCGTGATCGAAGCCGATCAGCAGGAAGGAGGTGATCGACGTCAGTTCCCAGAAGACGAAGAGCATCAGGAAACTGTCGGCAACGACGACGCCGAGCATGGCGCCCATGAAGAGGAAAATAAACGCGAAGAAGCGCCCCTGATCCTTATGTCCCTTGAGATAGCCGCCGGCAAAAAGCACGATCAGCGTGCCGATGCCAGTGATCAGCAGCGCGAAAGCGAGCGACAGGCCGTCGAGGAACCAGGAGAAGGACAGATTGTAGCTCGGCACCCAGGCATAACCGCCGGTAACGACCTTGCCGCCGGCAACAACGGGCACGAAGCGCAGGAAATGCAGGAAGGCGAGCAAGGGGGCGATCGCCAGGAGCCAGGCACCGTTGGCGCCGAAGATCCGGATCATGAAGGGAGCGGCAAGAGCGCCGGCAAGCGGCAGACACAGGGCCAGAAATGTCAGAGCCGTGACATCGGCCATGTCTCCTCCCCAACAGCGATAAACGAAGCACCAGCGAAAACCGGCCTATCTTCTGACTTAGGCGAAACGGGAGGGCGTCTCAAGCGATTTCGGCCGCCGGCGATGTTCGACGTAGTCAGGCGGCCGATCGGGAAAGACGCGTCAACAGCCGGACGATGCAGCCGTGGAGGATAAAGACCACAAGCGTCAGCGGCCACAGCAGGCAGGCAAAAAGCCCGGCCAGACGATGGAACGTCAAGCCGTCATGGTTGGCCCAGCCCTCCAGGAGCGTGACCGCCATGGCGGCTGCGGCTACGAGGCCGTAGAGCAGGACGATGGCTGCTTCAAACACCAGTGATTCCCCAATACACGTAACATTAACCCTAACAGAAAACGCCTAACGGATGTAAGAGCAAGCGTCCTCCCCAAAAAGCGGTACATGGTCAATGGGGCAGGATGGTGCCCAAGTCTTGATGAACTGTCGACGGCGCACCACATTTTCTGGCAAAATGAAACCGCCCCTCGGCGAAAGGAGCATGGCATGTCCGAAACCGCAACCACCGCCAAGATCCACAAGACCGATGCGGAATGGAAAGAGCAGCTCACCCCCGAGCAATACCGCATCACCCGCCAGCATGGCACCGAGCGCGCCTTCACCGGCCCCTATTGGGATTCCTTCGAGACCGGGCTTTACCGCTGTGTCGGCTGCAACGCCCCGCTTTTCCGCTCCGACACGAAGTTCGACGCCGGCTGCGGCTGGCCGAGCTATTTCGAAGCCGTCTCGCCCGATGCGGTGACCGAGCATCGCGACACGGCCTTCGGCATGGTGCGCACCGAAATCCGCTGCGGCAGCTGCGAAGCCCATCTCGGCCACGTCTTCCCCGACGGCCCGCCGCCCACCGGCCTGCGCTACTGCATCAACGGCCATTCCATGGTGTTCGAGCCGGGGGAATAGGGGTTCGGCGCAGGAGTCAGCCCGCCCCTCATCCGCCTGCCGGCACCTTCTCCCCGTAAACAGGGCGAAGGGGATTTGCGGCAACCTCTCCGTTCCACGATACGTCGCGTATGGCACGTCCCCTCGCCCCGTTCTTACGGGGAGAGGGTCAGGGTGAGGGGCAGCTCTCGGCGCAAAACCGGGTCTGCAGCCTGACGATCCGACTGGCGGGTCTTGCCTGATCACTCATGTTCGGCAGGGCATGGCCAGCTCGCCGGCGCCGACAGGCCGGCGGGGAGCTTGGTCGAGGCGTCGCCGCAGGCAAGGTCGATCTGGGCCTGTTCGAGGCCGGATGCGGCCGAGAGGTCGAGGCCCTCGATACGGGTCAGGAACATGAAGGCGCGCTCGAATATCGCCGGGCCTTCGAAAGTGGCGTTGGAGAGATCGGCACGGGAGAGATTGGCGAAAGCGAATTTCGCGCCCGTCAGCACCGCCTTGTCGAAATCGGCGCGGCCGAGTTCGGCCTTTTCGAAGCTGGCGCCGGCGAGCCGGGCGCCGGCGAAATTGGCGCGTTGCAGCTCGGCGCCGGCAAAGGACGCGCCTTCGGCGGCAATATTGGCGAAGCTGGCGCGATAGGCCTCGATCTTGGCGAAGTTGGCGCCTTCGGCATGGGCGCCCTCGAGCGAGGCGCGCACCAAAGTCGCCTTTTCGAGATTGGCGGATTTGACATTGGCGCCAGCGAGATCGGTCAGCGAGAAATCGGTGCCGAAGAGATTGGCGCCTTCGAGATCACTGCCCTGCAGCATCAGGTTTTTCTTGGTGCATTCCTGCCAGTCGAGCTTGGGCGAGGCCAGGCTGCCGCAATCAGCGGCCCCGGCGGCCACCGACGAAAATGCCAGAAGGACGAGGGCAAGGAGACCGGGCGACGATCCATGCATTGCCATTGAACTGTTCACCTCCATACCATTCCGAGGCCACCGCGAAGCAGGCTGCCTCCTCTTTCTTACACAGCTCAGACTACAATAAAAAGATGGCGAGCGCCGTTCACAATGGCTTGCCGAGGGGGGCCTTAGGGATTGCCGGGTCAGGCCGAAGGCAGGCGAAGCTCCATGCAGGTCAGGTCCAGCCAGCGGCCGAACTTGATGCCGACCTCGGAAAATCTGCCGGCGATGCGGAAACCGAGTTTTTTGTGCAGCCGGATCGAAGCGGTGTTCTCGGCCTCGATACCGGCGATCATCACATGGATGTTGCCGGCCGCCGCCCGCAGGATCAGTTCGCGCATCAGCCGCTCGCCGATGCCGGCGCCGCGGCAATCCTTGTCGACATAGACGGAATGCTCGACCGTGTGGCGATAGCCGTCGAAGGTCCGCCAATCGCCATAGGAGGCATAGCCGGCGACCTTGCCCGACAGCTCGGCGACGATGACCGGAAAGCCGCGGGCCTTGCGCGCCCGCATCCATTCCCGCCGGTTTTCGAGATCGACAAGCGTATCGTTCCAGATCGCCGTCGTGTGCTCGACGGCGTGATTGTAGATATCGCGGATGACGGAAAGATCGGCTTCGGTCGCGTCGCGGAGGAGAACGGCGTCTGTCATGATGGCCCGGTTCGAATTGAGTGCCGGGATGGCATACGCCCCGCTCCCGAAGATGTAAACGGCAGATGCGGCATGCCGGCGGCTTCCGGAGCAGGCCTTGTCAGACGCCCGGCGCCGACAGGCTGAAGCAGGTGAAGACGGCCGAATAATGCACGGCCGCGGCGGTGACGACGAAAGCGTGCCAGATGGCGTTCTGGAAGCGCAGCTTCTCCCAGACATGGAAGATGACGCCGAGCGAATAGATGACGCCGCCGATGACGATCAGCAGCATCGAGGCGGTGGGAATGCGCGCCGCCACAGGTCCGGCCACCAGTATGCCGCTCCAGCCCATGGCGAGATAGAGCAGGATGGCAAGACGGTCGTAGCGGCCGGGAAAGACGCATTTCAGCACAATGCCGGCGGCGGCAAACAGCCAGATCGCCACCAGCATGGAGAAGAGCAGCGGATCGTCGGCGCCGCGTTCGAGGAAAGGCGTATAAGTGGCGGCGATCAACAGGAAGATCGCCGAATGATCGAAGCGGCGCAGGTACCATTTGGTGCGCGAGACCGGCCAGGCATTGTAGGAGAAGGAGATGGCAAGCGTCAGCACCAGCCCGACGCCATAGATCCAGGCGGCGGCGAGCGCGCCGTAGGAACTCCAGAGCGTGGCGTAGAAGATCAACACCGTGGCCCCGATCAGCGCCAGCACGAGACCGACGCCATGGACGATACCGTCGGCGATCAGTTCGTATCTGTCGTAAGCCCAGCGAATGCCGTTGAACTCGGCCATGCACGCCAATCCGTTTCAGACCCCGATTGCAATCGTCGCATCGAACGAACGGGCGCGCAACTGCGGCAAAGCGCACGGGCAGTCAATCTTCGTAACAGCCTGTTTGGCGGCGAGACGGCTTACGCAAATCAAATCTTTTGCCGGTCGACCAGCACCGAGCATTTGGCGTGGCGCACGACCCGGTCGGCGGTGGCGCCGATGAAGTAATTGGAAAAATCCGGAACATGCGAAGCGACGATGATGAGGTCGGCACCGTAACTTTCGGCGGTCGAGATGATTGCTTTGGCCGGCGGGCCGTTGCGGATCTCGACGGTGGCCGCAATACCGGTCGAGGCGATCAGCGCGTTCAGCTGATCGCGGCTGTCCTGCATGGCGTCCTCGACCATATTGGCCGGCAGTTCGATCGCGACATAGGTCGGCACATCCTCGAGGACATTGAGCGCGACGATCTCGCCGCCGTCGTCGAGCAAGGACGCGGCCTTGCGGAGGATCTTCTCTCCCTTTTCGATGCCGCCGAGCGCGATCGCGACGATGATCTTCCTGTACATGGCTCCCTCCATGACTGAGATGTATAAGTATCCTCTAAAGAAGATATGGGCGCTTTGACCGCGATCAAGTGGGCGCAAGTCATCGTCAACGCCTGCTCAACAGTTCATCCTCAAAAACGGGACTTCTGTGAACAATCGCAATCGGCCATATAGGCATCAAGTACGGCAGGCCAGAGGAGACAAAGGCGAATGAACCGGCGAAACTTCCTCGGCCTTGCTGCGGGCGGCACATTTGCCGCCACCGCCGGCGCGCCTTCCATTCTACAGGCCAGATCAGAAGCAGGAGAACAATCCATGACGACCGAAACTTCCTATGCGCTGACGCGGCCCGCCTATGTCGACCAGTCGCATCTCGTCGTGGCGGACCTCGATCTCGTGTCCGGCTTCTATCAGTCGATGCTCGGCCTGAAGGTCATCGAGAAGACGGCGAGCGGGCAAGTGCTGGGTGTCGGCGATCTGCCGCTGCTGACACTGACGACCGCCAAGGATGCCGCCATCGCGCCGCGCAGTGCCGCCGGCCTTTTCCACACCGCCTTCCTGATGCCCGACCGCACCGAGTTGGCACGCTGGCTGCGCCATGCGGCGCACAACAATGTCGTGCTCGACGGCGCCTCGGATCATCTCGTCAGCGAGGCGATCTATCTGTCCGACCCCGAAGGCAACGGCATCGAAATCTATGCCGACCGACCGCACCAGCAATGGAAATTCGATCAGGACGGCATGGTGGATATGGCGACGCTGCGCCTCGACCTGCAGGCACTCTATGACAGCGCGCCGGATGAGCGCTGGGACGGCATGGCCATGGGGACGGCGATCGGCCACCTGCATCTGCAGGTCGGCGATATCCCGCAGGCAGACGCCTTCTATCGCGACGTGCTCGGATTGAAGCTGATGGCGAGCCGTCCCGGCGCAAGCTTCTTTGCGACCGGCGGCTACCATCACCATATCGCCGCCAATATCTGGAACAGCCGGGGTGCTACGGCACGCGCCGACAATATGACCGGGCTTTCGGACTATAAGCTCCGGTTCAACGACAAGGCCACACTGGATGCGGCCATCGCCAAGCTCGATGCGCTGGAGATCAAGAGCGAGACGCGCGATGGCGGCGTGTTCCTCAGGGATCCCTGGGGGATTGGACTCACGCTTTCGGCTTGACCGCAGCGACGCTATTGGACCTTCTCGGTGCCGGCCGGGCTCGTGACCCCGGTCGGTCCGCCACCATTTCCGCTCGGCGCGGGTGAACGATCTACCGCTTCCGGAGGCTTTGAAGCGCCGGAGGCCGGATCGTCGTTGAAGGTGCCGGGACCGGATGGCTGCGCATTGATCGGGTCCGGTTTTGTCGAGGCGGTGGCCGTCGGATCGTTATTGCCAGGATCAGGCCAGATCGCGACGCTCACGCCGGCAATGATGAGCACCGCTGCACCGGCCAACAGGACGGTCCAACCCCACCACCGCCTCTGGTCGGCGGCTACAAGCGCCGCCTCGTCGGCATAAGGCGGATCAGTCGTAAAACTCTCGGCGGCTTTTGTCTGATCGGGATCATTTTTCATGGCCTTAACTCCTTCAAAACGCCCGAACTCCTGGGGCTGCGAGGTTGTTCCCCCGGGATATTTCAAATCGACACGGTTGCCGGTGACGCTTCTCGGTTCGACGGCATCATGGCCTCGCGGAACCGGAACCGCGTCGGCGCGTTTCCGTGACGAAGCAATGGGCTTCGGGGGACCTCACCGCATGGGCATCGCCAATGGCATCCGCAAACAGGCCAAGAAGATCGCGATCGGCGAACGCCGCACCAGTGCTTGGGCGCAGACCCTGAAGGAGGCAGCGGAAGAGCTGCCGCCGGCACCGCTGCATCGGCTGGAGAAGGACGGGCTGGACATCAGCATGGCTTGGGCGATCATCGGCATCTTCGGCATTCTGGGGCTGGCCGCCGTCTACCTGATGTCGCTGATCCTGATCCCGATCACGCTGGCCGTGGTGGTCGGCATGATCCTCGGTATGGCGGCGGAAAAACTGAGCCGGATGGGTGTGCCGCGGCTTGCCAACGCCTTCATGCTGTCGAGCAGCGTGGCTCTGGTGATCTTCCTGCTGATCAACTCGCTCGCCGGCCCGCTGATGACGCTGGCCAATGAGGGGCCGGCTTTTGCCGAGCGAACCATCAACCGCGTCATGCCCTATCTCGAGCGCATCGAATGGCTGCATATCACGCCGGCGACCTTCGAAAGCGGGCCGATGTCGATCGGTGCGCTGCTCGAAAACACCGGCAATGTGCTGCATGTGGTGACGACAAGCCTGACGCCGGCTGTCGTGCAGGGGATGATCTTCTTCGCAGCGCTGCTGCTTTTCCTCGCCAGCCGCGTCAACCTGCGCAAGACGATCATCATGACCTTCCGCACCCGCACGCAGCGCCTGGCGGCCATCCGTGTCATCAATGCCGTCGAGCAGGTGCTCGGCTTCTATTTCGCCACCGCCTCGCTGATCTATGTCGGCCTCGGCGTCGTCATGACGATCATCGCCTATGCCGGCGGGTTGGCGGCGCCGGTGCTCTGGGGCTTCTTCGCCTTCCTGTCGAGCTTCATTCCCTATCTCGGCATCACGCTGATGACGTTTGCGGTCGCGGTTGCCGGCATTCTCACCCATGACGACATCGTCATCGGCCTGATGCCGGCCGCGGCCTTCTTTACCGTGCATCTGATCATGGAAAACCTGATCTTTCCGGCGGTGATGGGACGGCGGCTGGAAATCAATCCCTTCATCGTTTTCCTCGCCATCCTGTTCTGGACCTGGATGTGGGGCGCCGTCGGCGCCATGCTGGCCCTGCCGCTGTCGCTGATCGTCATTACGATCATCGAGGAATTGCTGATCGAGGAAAAGCCGCAGCCGCAATTGCCGAAATGATCAGCCGGGGAGATATCGGTGGCATCTGATCTCGATCTCAACGAATCCGATCACGACCAAATGGTCAGCGGCCGTTCCCTCTGGGGGAAAAGCGGCATTCGGCCGGAATGGCGTCCGATCGAGGAGAGTTTTTCCACCGACATCGCCGTGATCGGCGGCGGCATCACCGGCGCATTGGTTGCCGAACATCTGACGGCGCGCGGCTTTTCCGTCACTATCATCGACCGGGAGCGACCCGGTTTCGGCAGCACCGCGGCGAGCACGGCGATGCTGCAATGGGAAATCGACAGCACGCTGACCGAGCTTGAGGACTATTACGGCTTCGAACGCGCCGCCGGCATTTATCGTCGCAGCGGAGCAGCGGTCGCCGGCCTTTCCAAGCTGATCGCCGCACACGGGATTGCCTGCGGCTTCCGGTCGCGCAACACGCTCTATCTCGCCGCCAACCAGGAAGGGGCGCGCGAGCTTCTGGAGGAGCGCCAGTTGCGACGCCGAGCCGGCCTGCCCGGCGTCTACCTCGAACATCCCGATCTGTTCACCCAGTTCGAACTCGACCGGGATGGAGCGATCTATTCACCGGGTTCGGCCGAGGCCGATCCGCTGCTCCTGACCTGGGCATTGCTCGAAATCTCCGTTAGACGCGGCGCGCGGCTGGTCAACACTTCCGTCACGGCACTTCACAGCGAAGGCGATCGCGTCACCGCAGAGACGGACGCGGGCCATGTCATCGAGGCGCGGCGCGCCGTGCTTGCGACCGGCTATTCGATGCCGGGCATCGACATGCCGAAGCTGCATCGCACCAGTTCGAGCTGGGCGCTCGCCACCGTCCCCCAGGACCCGGCGCATTTCTGGCGCGACCGGGCGCTGATCTGGGAGGACAGCCACCCCTATCTCTACATGCGCACGACCGAGGATAACCGCATCGTCGCCGGCGGCGAGGATGACGGCACCGCCGATCCCGAAGCCCGCGACCGCAAGCTGCCGGCAAAGATCATGGCAATTCGCGAGAAGATGCAGCGGCTATGGCCGAAAGCCGATACGCGGGTGGAACACGCCTGGTGCGGAACCTTCGGCGAAACCGCCGACGGCCTGCCGCTGATCGGTCCCGTGCCCGGCATGCCGCATGTGCTTGCCGCCTACGGCTACGGCGGCAACGGCATCACCTTTTCCTATCTCGCCGCCCAGATGATCGGCGCGATGCTGGCCGGCATGCATCGCGACTGGTTCGAGGACTTCGCGCTCGACCGGGATGGGCCGGGGTTGCGGCGGTTTGGGGAGGATAGGCTGGGGAGTGGGGATGAGTTGCGGTAGAGGCTTCGCGTTGGCTGTTGTGCCGTGCCCGCCCCCCTCTGCCCTGCCGGGCATCTCCCCCACAGGTGGGGAGATTGGCTGGGCGCAATGGTTTCCCCAAACAACTAGAGTGGCAGCCCGCCGGAACGGTAGACGGGCGGAAAGGTTTGGCCACTTGTAATCTCCCCACCTGTGGGCGAGATGCCCGGCAGGGCAGAGGGGGGCGGGCACGGCACACGGTTAGCCAGAAGCTACTCCGTCGTCCGATCGTCGCCCATATCCTCGACATCATCGAGCCGGACGAATTCCGTGCCCTTGGCTTTCAAATCGACCAGCGCCTTCGCCACCCCCTCGCCCGCCGCATGGGTCGGCTGGTTGATGTGGGAGATGACGACATCGCCGTCTTTGGCCGAGGCGATGCGTGTTTCGGTGATGACGGCTCCAAGCAGAGAGCCGCCGTCGCCGTTCACCGAATAGCCGGCGATGCGATAGCCCATGGCGCGGATCTCGCCGATGGCGGAAAGATCGTATTTGGCGGTCGAGCCGCGGAACCAGTGGGGTGCGGGAATGCCGGCCGCGGTCATTGCCGCGGCGCCGCCGTCGACTTCCTGTTTCACCGCCTGCGGCGAGCCGGCAGCGGCGATGCCGTAGATCAGCGTTGGCGTATCGACGGCCGGGATATGGTTCTCGCCGTGATTTTCCAGTTCGAACAGATCGGGATTCTGCAGGAACACGGCAAGAGCGGCGGGGTTGCGCTTCAACCAGCGGGCGGTGACGAAGATCGTTGCCGGAATACGCTCGCGCACCAGGGTCGACAGGATGCGCTCATCCGCCTGCCCCATGCAGGCATCGAAGGTGAGCGCGATGCGGGCATGACCTGCTACGTTGGAGCGGGCGATATGCAGATGCGGCTCGACGAGCTTTACCGCCGGCGTCTTTGTTGCCGGAAGTGCGGCCGGCGGCGCTGGCGGAATTTCATCCGCCATGGCGGCAGAGAGGGCGGCGAAAAGCAACGCCGAAGCGAGCAGGATACGGTTCATATGGGACTTCTGCGATTTCGTCGGCCGATTTTAGCGGCTGCTTCTCTATGGCGCCATGTGGCCGGATGTCACCTCCGAACGAAGGCCGGGGCATCAATCATAGAGATAATATTTGTCCCACTTCTCCCGCGGCACCTTGTCGCCGATCTGATAGTTGAGCTCGCGCACGTTGATATGCTGCGGGCCGGTGATGCAATTGTAGGAGAGATGGTACCAGTCGCCCTTGCTGCGGAAGACGGCGCCTGGCGCCTGCAGCGAATTGTCGCCAGGGATCGGGTCCTTGAAAGTATAGGCGATCACCTTATCGGGCTTGAAACCGGTGCTGTCCTGGTTGATGCGGCTCATCGCCTCGGTGTCGCAGCTCTGCTCCAGACGCGTCGAGGGATCGAGTTTTTCCAGCTGCTTCTTGATGGCCGGATCGACGGCAAAGGCGGGGGCGGCAAGGCCGACGAGGGATACGAACAGGAGCAGACGTTTCGGCATTGCTGAGAAAATCCCTTGCTGTTGTCCATTCTTCACCCTGCCCCGGGCAGCTTGCCGGGGGCTTGGCACGTGTAAATTTCGCTCTGCGATAGCGGACATTCTTAAATATTGTGGTGACATCAAGGCAGGGCGAGCCGAGCCGCCTCCCTGCCTGTGGAAGGCCACCCGCACTGTTGGCGCAGCCTTGCCGCTTGATCCGGCGGCGGCGCGCCTCTATCTCTTGCCAACCCGATATCCCAATCCGGAGCCATTCCTTGTCCGCTTTCAAGAGCCTGCCGACGCCGCCCGCCGCCCCGAAGAAGCCCCTCTCCGATACGCGCCACGGCATTACCCGCACGGATAATTATGCCTGGCTGCGTGCCGAAAACTGGCAGGCGATGTTCAAGGATCCGTCGATCCTCGATCCCGAGATCCGCCGGCATCTCGAAGCCGAAAACACCTATATGAATGCGGCGATGGAAGACACCAAGCCGCTGCAGAAGGTGCTGTTTTCGGAAATGCGCGGCCGCATCAAGGAAGACGACAGCTCGGTGCCGATGAAGGACGGTGCCTATGCCTATGGCACCTTTTACGTTACCGGCGGCGAGCAGCCGCGCTATTTCCGCATTCCCCGCGACGGCGCCGTCGCCGACGAGACGATCCGCACGGTGCTGCTCGACGGCGACAAGGAAGCATCCGGCAAGGCCTATTTCCGCCTCGCCGGCCTCGACCATACGAACGACCACAGCCGCGGCATCTGGGGCTATGACGACAAGGGCTCGGAGTTCTTCACGCTGAAGGTACGCGACCTCTCGACCGGCCAGGATCTCGACGACGTGATCGAGAATACCGCCGGCGGCGGCGTCTGGGCCCCCGATGGCAAGAGCTTCTTCTATTCGGCGCTCGACGAGAACCACCGGCCCTCGAAGGTGTTCCACCACATTGTCGGCCGGCCGCAATCGGAAGACCGGCTGGTCTATGAGGAAGCCGATGCCGGCTTCTTCATGGGCGTCGGCGGCTCGCTGCTCGACGATGTCATCTATATCGACATCCACGATCACGAGACCAGCGAATACCGGCTGCTGTCGACCAAGGATCTGACCGCCGAGCCGAAACTGGTGGCGGCGCGCGAGGAAGGCATCGAATATTCGCTGACCGAGGGCGGCGATATCTTCTACATTCTGACCAATGACGGCGGCGCCAAGGATTTCAAGATCATGGAAGCGCCGGTTGATAAGCCCGGCAAGGAAAACTGGCGCGAGGTCGTGCCGCACAAGCCCGGCACGCTTGTTATCAGCCATATGGCCTATGCTCGCCATCTTCTGTGGCTGGAGCGCAAGGACGGGCTGCCACAGATCATGATCCGCGATCGGGCGACCGGCGAGGAACATGCGATCGCCTTTGCCGAGGAGGCCTATTCGCTGGGCCTTTCGGGCGCGGCGGAATATGACACGGATATCATCCGCTTCTCCTATTCCTCGATGACGACGCCGTCGCAGCTTTACGATTACAACATGGTGACGCGCGAGCGCACGCTGTTGAAGACGCAGGAAGTGCCGTCTGGCCACAATCCCGACGACTATGTCACCCGCCGCGTCTTCGCCCCGGCCTGGGACGGCGAGACGGTGCCGGTCACCCTGCTCTATCGCAAGGACACGCCGCTCGACGGCACCGCGCCCTGCCTGCTCTATGGCTACGGCGCCTACGGCATCACCATTCCGGCCGGCTTCAACACCAATTGCCTGTCGCTCGCTGACCGCGGCTTCGTCTATGCCATCGCCCATATCCGCGGCGGCAAGGACAAGGGCTTTGCCTGGTACGAAGACGGCAAGATGGACAAGAAGACGAACACCTTCAAAGACTTCGTCGCCGCGGCCGACTATCTGAATCAACAGAAGTTCACCTCTTACGCGAAGATCATCGCCGAGGGCGGCTCGGCCGGCGGCATGCTGATGGGCGCGGTCGCCAATATGGCGCCGGAGAAATTTGCCGGCATCATCGCCGCCGTTCCCTTCGTCGACGTGCTCAACACCATGCTCGACGACACTCTGCCGCTGACCCCGCCGGAATGGCCGGAATGGGGCAACCCGATCGAGAGCCGCGAAGAATACGAGCAGATCGCCGCCTATTCGCCCTATGACAATGTCGGCGCCAAACCCTACCCGCCGATCCTGGCGCTCGGCGGCCTGACCGATCCGCGCGTCACCTATTGGGAGCCGGCCAAGTGGGTGGCGAAGCTGCGTGAGGAGACCACCGGTGAAGCGCCGATCCTGCTCAAGACCAACATGGATGCCGGCCATGGCGGCGCGTCCGGCCGGTTCCAGCGGCTGGAGGAGATTGCATTCGAGTATGCGTTTGCGATCAAGGTTGCGGGGAAGATGTGAGGGTTGATAGAGGGGAATAGCGCAAGGCGTGCCGTGTGAGCCCCCTCTGCCCTGCCGGCATCTCCCCCACAGGTGGGGAGATCGGCAAGTAGCCAAACCTTCCCGCCTCTCTTCCGTTTCGCCCAACCCTGACAATAGTTGTTTAGGGAAGTCGGTGCGCCCAGCCAAGCTCCCCACCTGTGGGGGAGATGCCCGGCAGGGCAGAGAGGGGCTGGCACGGCACAACGGTCAACGGAGAGACAAATGCCCGTCTACGTCGCCCTTCTCCGCGCCGTGAACGTCGGCGGCACCGGCGCCTTGCCGATGGCCGAACTCAAGACTATCTGCGAAGACCTCGGCTTCACAGACGTCAAAACCTACATCCAGAGCGGCAATGTGCTGTTTCGCTCGGACGCATCCGAAGCGACCGTGGAGGAAAAGCTCGACGCGGCGCTCGGGCAGAAGATGGGTAAGCGGCCGGGCGTGATGATGCGCAGCCGCAAGGAACTCGAGGCGATTGCCGCGAACGCGCCCTTTCCCGACGCCAAGCCGAATTTTCTGCTCGTCTATTTCCTGCCCGAAAAGCCGCCTGCCGATGCGCTGGAGAAAATGGTGGCGCCCGATGGCGAGGAAGCGAAGCTCGCGACCCGTGAAATCTACGTGCACTACCCCAAGGGGTCCGGCCGTTCGAAGCTGAAGCTGCCGGCGCTGAAGGCGGGAACCTCGCGCAATCTCAACACTGTGCGCAAGCTCGCTGACATGGCGGCGGCGATGGAAGGCTGAGGGGCCTGCGTAGAATTTGATTCAGACGAGGCGATTCAAGTCCTTGTTTTCATGGATGTCGCGTCAGCTGCCGGCAATATCCTTCGTCCGTTTCGCTCTATAGCCGCTGATCTCCTCGCCGGCGGTCGGCGAGAAGCGCAGGTTCCAGATCGTCGCGCTGATCGAGATGAGGGTGACGACGACGAAGGCGGTGGAGAAATCGCCGAGCATCGGCGTTTCGACATCGTTGAAAGCCATGGAGCCATGCAGCGCCAAGGCGCCGATGCAGATGCCGAGCGACAGCATCAGCTGCTGGAAGGTGGTGTAGAAGCTCGTGGCCGAGCTCATCCGCTCCTTGTCGATCTCGTCATAGGCGATGGTGTTGTAGGCGGTGAACTGGAACGACAGGAAGAAGGCGCTGAGCACCAGGACGATGAAGATCAGCGGCATCGGCCAGTCCGGCCGGAAGGCGGCGCAGAGGCCGTAACCGACCGTCCCGAAGATGCCGTTGAGGACGAGGCTGCGGCGGAAACCGAGCCGGCTGAAGACGAACTTCGCCATCGGCTTCATGGCGAGCGCGCCAAGGGCGGTGGCAATGACGATCTGGCCGGCGGCGGCAGCCGACAGGCCGAAGCCGATCTGGAAGAGCAGCGGCAGCAGGAAGGGCTGCGCTCCTTGCGTGATGCGCGTCAGCGAACCGGCAATCACCGACGTGCCGAAGCTCGGCACCTTCATAAGCGAAAAATCCATGATCGGCGACGGATGCTTGCGGGCATGCCTGAGATAGCCGATGCCGAAGAGCAGACCGACAGCGATCAGGAAGAGCGAGAAGGCGCCCTCGCCTTCGTGGCTCGACATTTCGAAGCCGAAGAGCAGTGAGCCGAGCGAGAGGCCGGAGAGCACGAAGCCGATCGTATCGAAGGGGCCGCTCGCCTTGCCCTTGACCTCGTCGATATAGATCGAGACGAAAATCATGCCGATGATGCCGACCGGCACGTTGATGTAGAAGATCCAGCGCCAGTCGAGATAGGTGACAAAGAAGCCGCCGAGCGGCGGGCCGACGATCGGGCCGATCAGCGCCGGCACCAGCAGCCAGGACATGGCGCTGACCATATCCTTGCGGGCGACGCTGCGCATCAGCACCAGGCGGCCGACCGGCATCATCATCGCGCCGCCCAAGCCCTGCAGCAGCCGCGCCAAGACCAGGAAGGACAGCGTCGGCGCCAGCGCACAGAGGATGGAGCCGATGACGAAGACGGCGATTGCGGCGCGAAAGACGGTGCGGGAGCCGAAACTGTCAGCCATGCGGCCGCTCGCCGGAATGAAGATCGCCAGGCTGAGGAGATAGGAAGTCAGCGCGATCGACATGGCCGGCGCGCTGACGGAAAAATCGCGCGCCATGGTCGGCAGCGCTGTCGCCAGCACGGTCGCGTCGATGTTTTCCATCAGCATCGCACTCGCGACAATCATCGCGATCACCCGGAAATTGGGCGCGGCGCGCCGAACCATCGGCGCCTGGTAAATCTGATCCGACATCGTCCGGGATCACTCGCGGTGGCGCGGCGGAGCACACGAGGCTGCAAGGCCGCGGGGGATGACATGGCGCAAGGCCAAGGGGAGACGATTTGGTATACGCCCGCGATCATGGCGGCGCTATGTCCTTTATGGCAAAGCAGCTTTGACGAGAGGGAAAAGCAGATCACGATTGCTTGCATCGGCCTCATGCTTCGTGAAGAGCTTGCGCCGCAGGCCGCCCGGCCCTACCTATCGATCATGACCTCCGCTCTTGAGAAAAACCGGCCCAGCGCGGCCTTTGCCTTCGACAACAGCTATGCCGGCCTGCCGCAGCGGTTCTTCGCGGCGCAGCTGCCGACTGCGGTGGCGGAGCCCTGGCTGATCAAGCTCAACGAACCGCTGGCCGCCGAACTAGGGCTCGATGTCGAGGCGCTGCGGCGCGACGGCGCGGCGATCTTTTCCGGCAATCTCGTTCCCGAAGGGGCGCAACCGCTGGCGATGGCCTATGCCGGCCATCAGTTCGGCGGCTTCTCGCCGCAGCTCGGCGACGGGCGGGCGATCCTGCTCGGCGAGGTGATCGACCGCAGCGGCAAGCGCTTCGATATCCAGCTGAAGGGCGCTGGGCCTACCCCGTTTTCCCGCCGCGGCGACGGGCGGGCGGCAATCGGGCCGGTCCTGCGCGAATATATCATCAGCGAGGCGATGTTTGCGCTCGGCATTCCGGCGACGCGGGCGCTGGCGGCGGTGACGACGGGCGAGCCGGTCTATCGCGAAGAGGTGCTGCCGGGCGCTGTCTTCACCCGGGTGGCGGCCAGCCATATCCGGGTTGGCACCTTCCAGTATTTTGCGGCGCGGGGCGATACCGACGGCGTGCGGGCGCTTGCCGATTACGTGATCGACCGGCACTATCCGGCGCTCAAGGAAGCCGACAATCCCTATCTCGCACTGTTCGAGGCGGTCTGCGAGCGCCAGGCGGCGCTGATCGCCCGCTGGCTGCATGTCGGCTTCATTCATGGCGTGATGAACACCGACAATATGACTGTCTCCGGCGAGACGATCGATTTCGGCCCGTGCGCCTTCATGGATGCCTATGATCCGGCGACCGTCTTCTCGTCGATCGACCAGCACGGCCGCTATGCCTATGCCAACCAGCCCGGCATCGGCCAATGGAACCTTGCAAGGCTCGGCGAAACGCTGCTGCCGCTGATCGACGAAGAACCCGACGGCGCGGTCGACAAGGCGAATGCCATAATCCGCGCCTATGGCGAACGCTTCCAGGCGCATTGGCTGGCCGGGATGCGAAAGAAGATCGGCCTTGCCGGCGAAGAGGATGGCGATCTCGACCTGGTGCAGGCGCTGTTGTCGCTGCTGCAGACGCAAGGTGCCGATTTCACCCTGACCTTCCGGCGGCTGTCGGATCTTGCCGGCGATGCCGCCGCAGAGCCTGCCTTTGCGGCCAGTTTCCGGGAGCCGGAGGCCTGCGGATCCTGGCTTGCGCAGTGGCGCGAGCGGCTGTCGCGCGACCCGCAAACGCAGTCGGAGCGCGCCACCGCCATGCGCCGCGTCAATCCTGCCTTCATTCCGCGCAATCACCGCGTCGAACAGGCGATCGAGGCCGCGGTCGAAAATGGCGATTTCTCGCTGTTCGAGGCGTTGCTGAGCGTGCTTTCGAAACCTTATGAGGACCAGGCGGACTTTGCCGCCTATAGCGAGCCGCCGAAACCGAGCGAACGGGTGCTCGCGACCTTCTGCGGGACGTAAGCGGGCTCGATACAACCGTACCGTGACATCAGCCTGCGGCAAATGCGGCCGTTGAAAGGCATCTCCTTCGCGCTATCTGGCTGATCGGCGGCGATTTTCCGCCGCCCCTTCACCCGGCTCACCTCAGCGGGAGACAGCCTTATGGCGATCGTCATCACCTCCATCCTCTTCATCATCATCGGTCTTACGCTCGGCGGCGGCGGGCTGTGGCTCGTCACGCTCGGCGGCAGCGTCTTCTATCTCTTCGCCGGGCTGATGTTCGTGATCACCGCCGGATTGCTTCTGATGCGCAAGGCGGTGGCGCTCTGGATCTATGCAGTGCTCGTCGTCGCAGCACTCGCCTGGGCGATCTGGGAGGTGGGTTTCGACTGGTGGCAGCTCGGGCCCCGTGGCGGCATGATCATCCTGCTCGGGCTCTGGCTGCTGACGCCCTGGATCCGCCGGCCACTCGGCTTTCGCAGCCCGACCGGCATCACCTACGGCGCCAATCCCTGGCCGCTCGCCGTGCCTGTCATCCTCGCCATCCTCGTCGCCCTCTATTCGATGACCACGGATCCGCACGACCTCGCCGGCGAGCTGCCGAAGGATCAGGTCGCCGCCAACCCCGCCTTCGGCGGCAGCGTGCCGGATGGTGAGTGGCACCAGTACGGCCGCACGCCCTTCGGCCAGCGTTATTCGCCGCTCGACCAGATCACCACGGAGAATGTCGCCACCCTCAAGGAAGCCTGGCGATACCAGACCGGCGACGTTAAACGGCCTGAGGATGTCGGCGAGACGACCTATCAGGTGACGCCGCTCAAGGTGAAAGACACGCTCTATCTGTGCACGCCACACAATTGGGCGATCGCCCTCGACGCCAAGACCGGCAAGCAGAAATGGAAATACGATGCCAACTCGGGCATGAACCCCGACCGGCAGCACCAGACGTGCCGCGGCGTCACCTATTATGCCGATCCCGATGTCGCCGCCGGCCAGCCCTGCGCCGAGCGCGTCTACCTGCCGACATCGGACGCCCGGCTGATCGCCCTCGATGCGGCGGACGGCAAGGTCTGCACCGGCTTTGCCGATCAGGGCGTGCTGCATCTGGAGACCGGCATGCGTTACAATCCGGCCGGCTATTATTATTCCACCTCGCCGCCGGTCGCGGTGGCCGGCAAGATCATCGTCGGTGGCGCGGTGAACGACAATTATTCCACTGAGGAGCAATCCGGTGTCATCCGCGCCTTCGACATCAAGACCGGCGCGCTGATCTGGAACTGGGATTCCGGCAATCCCGACGTGACGACGCCGCTGGCCGCCGGCCAGACCTATACGACCAATTCACCGAACAGCTGGTCGGTCTTCAGCGTCGACGAGAGCCTCGGCATGGTCTACATCCCGCTCGGTAACCAGGTGCCCGACCAGCTCGGCATCAACCGCAGCGACAATGTCGAGAAATTCTCCTCCTCGATCGTCGCGCTCGACATCGCCACCGGCCAGCTGCGCTGGGTGCGCCAGACCGTGCATCACGATCTCTGGGATATGGACGTGCCGGCCCAGCCGGCGCTGATCGATCTGACAAAGCCGGACGGCACGGTGGTTCCCGCCCTCGTCGGCCCGACCAAGCAGGGCGATCTCTACGTGCTCGACCGACGCAGCGGCGAGCCGATCATCCCGGTCAAGGAAATCGCAGCCCCGGGCGGCGCGATCTCGGGCGATCATACCGCGCCGACCCAGCCGATCTCCGATCTCACCTTCTCGCCCGAGCCGCTTCGGGAAAAGGACATGTGGGGCGTGTCGCTGTTCGACCAGCTCGCCTGCCGTATCGATTTCCACCGCTACCGCTACGAGGGCCGCTATACGCCGCCCTCGCTTGTCGGCACGATCGTCTATCCCGGCAATTTCGGCACCTTCAACTGGGGCAGCGTCGCCGTTGATCCCGAGCGGCAGATCATGTTCGGCATGCCGACCTATCTCGCCTTCACCTCGCGCCTGGTGCCGGCTGCCGACATTCCGCCGCGCGGCCAGGACGAGAAGGGCAGCGAACAGGGGCTCAACCGCAATGACGGCGCGCCCTACGGCGTCTTCATGGGGCCGTTCCTCGGGCTCTTGAAAATCCCCTGCCAGGCGCCGCCATGGGGCTATGTCGCCGGCGTCGATCTGCGCACCGGCAAAATCGCCTATATGCACAAGAACGGCACCGTGCACGACATGACGCCGCTGCCCCTGCCCTTCAAGGTGGGTGTGCCCGGCATCGGCGGACCGATGCTGACCAAAGGCGGCGTCGCCTTCCTCGGGGCCGCGGTCGACAACTATCTGCGCGCCTATGACGTGACGAACGGCCGGGAGCTTTGGCAGGCCCGGCTTCCGGCCGGCGGCCAGGCGACGCCGATGACCTACACGACTGAAGACAACAAACAATATGTCGTCATGGTCGCCGGCGGCCACGGCTCGGTCGGCACCAAGCCCGGCGATTTTGTGATTGCTTATACGCTGCCGTGATGGAGGAGCGCGCTCCTTGCGGAAGCCAGCCCCCTCCCCAACCCCTCCCCACAAGGGGGAGGGGCTAAGATGCCGCACTGCTTCACATAAACTCTATGGTATCAATCCGTCGAACGGTAACAGCCAGCAAGACCTCTGCTTTTGGTCGCCACTGGACACAACAGCTTAGTCCCTCCCCCTTGTGGGGAGGGGTTGGGGAGGGGTTTTCACGGGTACACCGGACAGCTGTCGTATCCCTCAACTCAAACCATCTCGACAATCATCCGCCCAAGCTCGGCAAAGACCGGATTTAGCTCCTTCGCCGGCGCGGTCGCTTCGGCGATGTAGACGGCGGCGACGATCGGGCCGCGGTCGGGGGGCCAGATGACGGCGATGTCGCCGAGCGAGCCGTTCTGGCCGGTGCCGGTCTTGTCGCCGACTTTCCACTCCGCCGGCAGGCCGGCCCGCAACCGCTCGCCGCCGGTGGTGCTGGCCACCAGCCAAGCGATCAGCTTGTCCGAAGAGGCTTCTGTGAGCACCGAGCCGAGCGTCAGATTGCCGAGCGTGTCGAGCATCGCATCCGGTGTCGTCGTGTCGCGCGGGTCGTCCTTCTTGCCTTCGTTCAACGTCGGTTCGGTGCGGTCGAGACGGGTGGTGCCGTCGCCGATCGAGCGCAGCCAGTCGGTCAAACCGGCCGGACCGCCAAAACTTTCGAGCAGCAGGTTGCCGGCGGTGTTGTCGCTGACCGTCACCGCCGCCTCGCAGAGTTCGGCGATGGTCATGCCGTCGGCGCCGGCGTGTTTTTCGCTGAGCGGCGAATAGTCGACCAGCTTGTCCTTGCCGTAAGTCACGCGGCGGTCGAGGCTCTCCTCGCCCTTGTCGGCACGGGCGAGTGCGAAGCCCGCCGCCAGCGCCTTGAAGGTGCTGCACATCGGAAAGGCCTCGTCGCCGCGATAGTTGAAGGAAATGCTCGTTTGGGTGTCGAGCACCGAGACGCCGAGGCGGCCGCCGGTGCGTTTTTCCAGCGCGGCAAGGCGCTTCTCGATATTGTCTTCGCCCTCCCCGCCACTCTCCTTGGGCGTGTCCTCAGCCCTGGCGGAGAGCGCCAGCGCGGGCAGACACAATGCCGAGCCTATCAGCAGACGGCGGGTAAGACTGAGATCCATGAAATCCTCCGGCAGATCGGGAGGACAGAGCTAAGACGCGATTGCGGCGGCATCTCGTTCCCGCGGCAATTTGTTGTCCGCCCAGCAATTTGTTGTCCGCGCGGCAGTCATGCCGCGCGCGTCACCTCGACCGTCACATGCGACAATTCCTTGAGCGCCGACAGCCTGCTCTTGTAGAAGGCCGGGTCGCGCGGCGTGGAGGTCAGCACGGCGACGATGGCGGCATGGTGGCCGGGGCCGACCTGCCAGACATGCAGGTCGGTGATCCGGTCGTCGTCGGTCTCGATCGCCTCGCGGATCTCGGCGGGCAGCGTTTCGCCCTCGGGCACGACGTCGAGAAGCACACCGCCCGAGGATTTCATCAGGCTCCAGGACCAGTTGGCGATGACCAGGCCGCCGACGATGCCCATGATCGGATCGAGCCAGAGCCAGCCATAGAGGCTGCCGAGCGTCAGCGCCGCGATGGCGAGCACGGAGGTCATGGCATCGGCGATGACATGCAGATAAGCGGCGCGGATATTGTTGTCGCCGGGCTTAGCACGATGATCATGGGCATGATGATCGTGGGCGTGGCGATCATGGGTGTGATCGCCATGATTGTGCTGGTGGTGATGATGATGCGCGTGAGGGCCGTGTGGGTGATGGCCGCCACCAAGCAGCCAGGCGCTGACGACGTTGACGGCAAGGCCGATCACCGCGACGGCGATCGCCTGGGCAAAACCGATCGGCACCGGATTTGAAAGGCGCAACCAGCTTTCCCAAGCCATCAAGAGGGCTATCAGCGCCAGGACGATGGCGCTGGCGAAGCCGGCGAGATCGCCGAGCTTGCCGGTGCCGAATGTGAAGCGCGGATTGCGCGCCTGCCTTCGGGCGAAGAGATAGGCAAGCGCCGAAATCAGCAGCGCACTGGCATGGGTCGACATATGCCAGCCATCGGCGACCAGCGCCATCGAGCCATAGGCCGTGCCGGCGGCGATTTCCGCCACCATCATCACCGCCGTCAGCGCGATCACCAGCCAGATGCGCCGCTCGTTCGCCGCATGATCGGCGCCGAGGAAAATATGGTCATGTTCCAGGGCATTCGTCTCAGCCCGTCCGATCCCGGCATTCATTCCAGGCTCCTTCTCTGCTCAGCGGATATAGGTTCTCAGCACTTCCGAAATTTCCTCGACCGCTTCGGCCCTCGCCGCATCGTCGGCGGCATTCAGCACATGCTCGCGCAGATGATCGTCCAGCACCTCGCCGGTCAGCCCGGTCAAGGCGCCGCGGATCGAGGCCAGCAATTGGAGGATTTCGCCGCAGGGGCGTTCGGCCTCCAGCGCCCGCTCGACCGCCTCCATCTGCCCCTTCAGGCGGCTGATGCGGGCAATAAGCTTCTTCTTCTGCAGGGTCGTATGGGACATGATCGGCCTTCTATAATATAGGGGGGTATCCTATCAGGCGTACCGGCTGACATCAATGCCCGTCACGGCTTTTGAGCCTCACCCTCCAACGCCATTGACAAATGCCGCTTTTGCGGCGATTGATGCGGCATGATCAAAAACGCGCACCAGAGCCGCTCGTATTTTTGGCTGTACCTGTAAAGGGCGGCCGGACAGATCATATTGTCAACAAGCCGCCGTCAGGCGGCTTTGTTGTATCGGCAGCGTCCTGACGGCAGACTATCAAAGGACGCGAAGACCATGACCGAAATCGAAGACAGCGAAATTTCATTGATGCGCCCGTCGGTGGTGACGATCCGTACCGCCAAGCCGCGCGACCTGCCCGAACTCAACGACATGATCGCCCTGCTGGCCGCCCATCACGGCGATGCGGCCGGAACGACGCCGGAACAATTGGAGCGCGACCTGTTCGGCCCGCTGCCCTGGATCCATGCGCTGGTCGCCGAGACCGGCGAAGGGCTGATCGGCTATGCCATTCTCGTGCCGCTCTACAGGGGGCAGGAGGGAAAGCGCGGCATGGATCTGCACCATCTCTTCGTGCGCGACGGCCACCGCGGCCACGGAACCGGCCAGTTGCTCGTCGACCGGGCCCGCGAAACCGCCCGCAATGCCGGCTGCGGCTACCTCTCCGTCAGTGCCGCCACCGGCAACGTGCTGGCGCACCGCTTCTACGAACAGCTGGATTTCACCCCGCGGCCGGTCACCGGCATGCGTTATATGCAGTCGATCGCCTGAGACAGCCCTGGCCTACCCTCCCGGCACAGCCTTCAGATAGGCGGCGATCGCTTCACGGTCGGCCGCCGGCAGGCGGGCGATGTTCTGCTGGACATCGACCATCGAGCCGCCGACGCTATCGAAATCCGGGGTGAAGCCGGTTTCGAGGTAATTGGCGATGTCGGGCTCGCTCCAGCCGCCGATGCTTTTGGAGGATGGCGTGATGTCGGGAATACGGCCCTTGCCTTCCGGATTGGGCGCGCCGGCAAGCCACTGACCGGCCTCAAAGCCGCCGAGCGCATCGCGCGGCGTGTGGCATTCGCCGCAATGGCCGGGGCCTTCGACGAGATATTGCCCGCGCTTGATCTTGTCGTCGCTCTTGGCAAGCGCGACGCGCGGCTGATCGTTGAAATAGAGGAACTTCCAGCCGCCGAGCGCCAGCCGGATGTTGAAGGGGAACGGCAGCTCATGCGGGGGCGCGACGTTGGCGCTCTTCGGCAGGGTCTTCAGGAAGCCGAAGAGATCGTTGACGTCCTTGTCGCTCATCCTGGAATAGGAGCCATAGGGAAAGGACGGGTAGAGATGTTCGCCGCCGGGGCCGACGCCGCGCTTCATCGCGTTGCCGAACTGGGCGAGCGTCCAGCCGCCGATACCGGCCTTTTCATCCGGCGAGATATTCGGCACGTGGAAGATGCCGAAAGGGCTCTTCAGCGCCAGACCGCCTGAAAGCGTCAGCTTGGCATCGCCTTCGGAACCGGGGGCTGAATGACAGCTGACACAGCCGCCCGCCCAGAACACCATCTGGCCGTTTGCCGGGTCCGGCGCGCCGAGACCGCTCCAATGGCTCTCCGGCAGCGGATCGGGCGCGGTCACCAGATAGAAGGCGCCTCCGCCGAGCACGGCGACGCCGATCAGACAGAGCAGAAACCGGATGAACCTGCGGATCATGCTCCGCCTCCCCTTTTGCCGAGATTTTCCGATAGGGACCGATTCTGCGACCAGCCCCGCACGGGCGGAGAATAAAGTGATCCGCGCCGGCGGCAAGGCCGGCGCGGATCGGTGTCGGATGGGAATGACCTATCGCTCACTCCTTGATGCGATAGGCCTTATGACAGCCGCCGCAGCTGGCGCCGAGCGTGTTGACCGTGGCACCGACAGCCGCGGCATCGGCCGGAAGCTGGGCGAGCGCGGTTTCGGCATCGGCGGAGAGCTTTGCGGCGCGCGCCTTGAAGTCGTCCATGTTTTCCCAGATTTTCGGGCTCGCTTCCGCGTCGCCCGTTTCCGTGCCCGGCTTGAACTGATCGGGGAAGACCTTGGCCGTTGCGGCAATCGTCGTCAGTGCCGTTTTCACCGCTTCGGCATCGTAAGGCTTGGTGCCCTTGGCGATGGCTCCCAGGGCGCCGGCCGCCCCGCCGATCTGCTTCATCAGCGCAATGCGCGAATCATGGGTGCCGTCGGCGGCGGTCACCGAACCGAGCGCTATCCCCGCCATCGCTGCGGCGGCAGCTACTGCTTTCCAATTCATATTTCCTCTCCAGTTTTCTGAGGCCAAGGCGGCCGATGGCCAATCTGCCCCGGGAGCATGACAAAATCCATACCCTCCGGGCAGTCACGTTTTGCCGGATCATCATAAAAACAATGTGATAAGCAGCGAAAGCTCTTTGCTTTTCTGCAGTCGTTATCCCGGAACCGCTGCACATTTCCGGGCGACATGCAGACTCACGCGCTTTTCCATCCCTGCCAGAGGCTGAAGGCGGAAACCGCAACCAAGAGCAGCCCGGCGAAGCGGCCGACGAAGGCCGTGACGTCGGGATTGGCGACGAGCAGGTCGCGGCTGCGGCCGGCGGTCATCGCCAGCGTGCCATAGATGGCGAACTGGGTGGCGACCGTCATGGCGCCCATGATCAGCCCCTGCATCCAGACCGGGCCGTATTCCGGCTTAAGGAACTGCGGATAGACGGCGAACATGAAGATATAGGCCTTCGGATTGACGAGACAGGTGACCGCACCCTGGCGGAAGGCGCGCCAACTGGAGCGCGCCGTTCCCGGCCCGACCGCCTCGACGGTGATCGAGCTGCGGATCAGCGAAATGCCGATCCAGATCATGTAGGCGACGCCGGCAAGGAGCAGCACGTTGAAAAGCTGCGGCAGCATGGTGACGAGCAAGCCGACGCCGGCCGCGCCATAGGCCGAATGCACCGCGCCGCCGGCCATGATGCCGCCGGTCGCCGCCAGCCCGCGCCTGATGCCGCCGGTCAGTGAATTGGCGAGCACGAAGAGCATATCCATGCCGGGCACGATGATGATGCCGAAGAGAAGGGTGAAGAAGAGCCAGAGGTTTTCGTGGTAGTTCATGTCAGTTACCGCCTTGTCGGTCCACGGGCCGTTTTGAAAGACCCTGATTGATTTCAATCCGATAGGCGGCTCTATACGCAAACCCAACTGACAGTGTATTGTCAGGAGGGTAAGGGACGGGAGCGGCAAAATGCGCAAGGCCTCGCGGCTGTTCGAGATCATTCAGATCCTGAGACTGGCCAGAAAACCGATGACGGCAGCGGCGATGGCCGAGACGCTTGAGGTGACCGTGCGCTCGATCTATCGCGACATCGCCGCCCTTCAGGCGATGCGGGTGCCGATCGAGGGCGGACGCGGCATCGGCTACATCATGCGGCCAGGCTTCGACCTGCCGCCGCTGATGTTTTCGATCGAAGAGATGGAGGCAATCGTGCTGTCGCTGGCGCTGCTCGAACGCACCGCCGACGAGGAACTCAAGCAGGCCGCTCGCCGGGTCAACCGGAAGATATCAGGCGCCGTGCCGGCGCCGCTGCGCCAGGCGATGGACAGCAAGGCGCTTTATGCCTGGGGCTCGATCGCGCAGCCGGCGGGTTTCGACCTTGCGATCGTGCGCCGGGCGATCCGCGACGAATGCAAGCTGATGCTCGGCTATCGCGACGAGCTCGGCCGGGCGAGCGAACGGACGATCCGGCCGATCGCGCTGATCTATTATTCGCAGACCGCCAATATCGTCGCCTGGTGCGAGTTGCGCCAGGCGATCCGCAATTTCCGCAGCGACCGGGTGGAGCGCTGCACGGCAGCCGAGGAGTTCTTCAAGGGCGACGGCGACAGGCTGCGGGAATTGTGGACGAGCGGGTGGACGGAGAAGGCTGTGCCGGTGTGAAAATCTGAGACTTGAGATTGCCGCTTTCCCCTCCCCAACCCCTCCCCACAAGGGGGAGGGACTACCGTGCCGCGCCCGTCACGCTTCAATTCTGACGATACCGCATGTGGCAGCGCGTCTTGGTGGCGGGAGCGTGCCGCAGATTAATCCCTCCCCCTTGTGGGGAGGGGTTGGGGAGGGGTCTTGGATTTTGCAAGAAGTCCGTTGCAGTCTAATAAACCAGCGTCCGGCTGTCCTCGCGGCCGAAGCCGCGGATTTCGATGCGGTCGGCATGGACCTCGACGATGGCGAAGGCGTTTTCGCTCTCGGTGTCGACCACGCCTTTGAAATTGACGAAGTGGCAGGCGCCGACCTTGCCGTAATTACCGGCGTGGTTATGGCCGTTCAAATAGGCGACGACGTTGTCGTGCGCGGCGAGCAGCGCGACAATGTGGTCGCAGTCCCACATATCGTGCTCGCCGGCGGGATAGACCGGATAGTGGTTCATGACGATCACCTTCTCGCCGGTCGCGGCAGCGCTTGCGATCTCATCGCCGAGCCAGGCGAACTGCTCGTCGCTCAGCGCGCCGTTCCACGGATGGGCGTTTCTTTCGCCCCTCGCCCGCAGTTCCGCCAGCATCTTTGCCGCCAGGGCGCGGTGCGGATGGCCTTCTAGCGGCGCGAAGGTGCTGATCTCGTTGCCGTCGAGCACGACGAAGCGCCAGCCATGGCGGGAAAAGCTGTAATAGGGCGATGGCATGCCGAGACGTCCGGCGACTTCGGACAGGTGCCCGGCAGAGACGGAGAAATCGTGATTGCCGAGCAGGAAGAGCGCCTCGTGCCGGAGCGTCTCATAGATCGGCAGGATATCGTCGAAGCTTTTGAAGCTGCGATCGATGACATCGCCGAGCGTCATGACGAAGCTCAATTCCTCGCTGTTGAAGACCTCGATCGCCTCGGCGACCTTGGCGAGGCTGTTGGCGTAGTAGCGGTCCATGGCCGCATGCGGGGGGATCGCCGCATATTGCGGGTCGGCGATGATGCCGAAGCGGAACAGGGGAGAATCGGGCGACGACATGGGGCGTGATTAGGAGCGGCGGGTGACAGGGATGTGACGGCTTTCAAAGCGAAACACCCGGCGCTTGGAGCGCCGGGTGCCGACTTCAGAGAGGCTGCGACATCGCCGCGCGTGGCGGCGGGTCCGGGGCCGCTTACTTCGTGGCTTCTTCGTAGCGCTCCAGGACGTAGTCCCAGTTGATCAGGCTATCGACGAAGGCCTCGAGGTATTTCGGGCGGGCGTTGCGATAGTCGATGTAATAGGAGTGTTCCCAGACGTCGACGCCGAGGATCGGCGTGGCGCCGTGGACGAGCGGGTTTTCGCCGTTCGGGGTCTTGGAGATTTCGAGCTTGCCGTTCTTGACGGAAACCCAGGCCCAGCCGGAGCCGAACTGGGTGGCGCCGGCATTGGCGAAATCGGCCTTGAACTTGTCGTAGCCGCCGAGATCGGAGGCGAAGGCCGCTTCGAGCTTGCCCGGCAGCTTGTTGCCGCCGCCGCCCTTCTTCATCCACTTCCAGAAATGGATATGGTTGTAATGCTGGGCAGCGTTGTTGAAGAGGCCGGCATTGGTGCCGAAGGACTTCTTCACGACGTCTTCGAGCGACAGATCCGAAAGGCCGGCTTCGGCGGCGAGCTTGTTGCCGTTGTCGACATAGGCCTTGTGGTGCTTGTCGTGGTGAAACTCCAGCGTTTCCTTCGACATGAAGGGAGCAAGCGCTTCGTAATCATAGGGAAGTTCAGGCAATTCGAAAGCCATATCAGATCTCCTCTTGCAATAGATTGCGTCATCGGCAGGTGAGGCGGAACATAGGAGGGGAAAGGGGGAGAGGCAACCGGCGAAATGTCAAAAAACGATCCGTCGGAGGAAAATTTGCCTCAGTTGCCGGGCTGGAATCGGGCGGGAAAATCGCCCGGGATGTCCGCCTTGAAAGCCGCTTCCCCGGCGACACACCGCAATGGAGATCAATATGAACAGGAATATAATCCCGCTGCTGGTCATGGCAGCACTTCCTCTGCTTTCGGGGCCAGTGCATGCCTCTTCGGACGATGCCTGGAAACAGCTGGCAGCCGACGTCGAAGCCAAGTGCAAGACGGCGGCTGTCGCGATCGAAAACCCTGCGGCCAGCGTCGATCCCTTCGGCACCAGCCATTACGGACTGGCTTTGGTGACGGGAAAGCCGAAGGGCGCCAAGGGACTGGTCGCGCAGATCTGCGTCTACGACAAGCAGAAGAAAACCGTCGAGATCGGCAGCGAACTCGACCCCAAGAAACTTGGTCTCGCGCCGGCAAGATAGGCTGCCCGGTACGATCCGCTCTGCGAATATGTGCCTTTCGTCACATTTCTGGGGGAACCGGACGCTACCCTTAGGAGTTGAGGACTGGGCTTCAGGGAGGTGCGGGATGGCAGCGATTCGCGGCAGGGCGGACGATCAGCAGAAAATCTATCAGCGCTGGGCGCCGGTCTATGACCGTGTCTATCGAGGCATCCTCAGTGATGGCCACCGCAAGCTTGCCGCGCTCGCCGCTGCAGCCGGCACCGATATTCTGGAGGTCGGCGTCGGCACGGGGCTGACGCTCGGCCACTATCCCAGCCGCTGCCGGGTGACCGGCATCGACATTTCCGAACACATGATCGCGCGGGCACGCGAAAAGGTACGCCGCGCCAAGCTGCAGCATGTCGAGGCGCTGGAGGTGATGGATGCGCATGCGCTTGCCTTTGCCGACCGCTCTTTCGATGCGGTTTGCCTGCCCTTCGTCATCACCCTGATCCCCGAGCCCGAGCGGGCGCTCGACGAATGCGCCAGGGTGCTGCGGCCGGGCGGCGAGATCATCCTCGCCAGCAAGCTTGGCGACGGCGCCGGCCTGCAGGGCGCGATCGAGGCGGCGGTGGCGCCCCTGGTGCGTCACATCGGCTGGTCCTCCGCCTTTCGCATCCATCGCATACTCGCCTGGGCGGAGCGGCGCGGCGATTTTTCCGCGACCGATATAGTGCCGGTCTTTCCGAACGGCTTCTTCAAGATCGTCCGGCTGAAGCAGCGCGGACTTTCCGCCTGACACCAGAATTTTTCCCGCATCGCGGATTCTGATGCTACCGTTCGTCTGAGGGGACCGCATGACATCGGACATCTTCTTTTTCATCGTGGTGGGCTTCTGCGCGCAGATCGTCGACGGCGCGCTCGGCATGGCTTTCGGCGTGCTGTCGACGACGAGCCTCCTTGCCTTCGGCGTGCCGGCTGCCAATGCCAGCGCCATGACCCATGTGACGGAGATGTTCACGACCGCCGCATCGGGGATCTCGCATGCCTATCATCGCAATGTCGACTGGCGGCTGGTGGCGCGGCTCGCGCCGGCCGGGATGATCGGCGGCGCGATCGGGGCCTATCTGCTGGCCAATATCGACGGCAAGGTGATCGCGCCCTTCGTGTCGGCCTATCTGATCGCCATCGGCCTGTTGATCCTCTACAAGGCCTTTCGGCCGCCGGGCAGGCGCGAGGTGCGCGACTGGGCGGTGCCGCCCGTCGGCTTTTGCGGCGGCGTGCTCGATGCGATCGGCGGCGGCGGTTGGGGACCTGTCGTCACCAGCACGCTGGTCGGGCGCGGCCATGATCTCAAGCGGGTGATCGGTTCCACAAACTTCACCGAATTCGCGGTCACGCTGACGATTTCGCTGACCTTCATCCTGACGCTCGGCTGGTCGGAACTCAATTCGGCGATTGGCCTGATCATCGGCGGCGTCATCGCCGCCCCTTTCGGCGCCATCCTCGTCAAGCGGCTGCCGGTGCGGGCGCTGATGGTGGCGGTCTCGATGGTCATCATCGCCACTTCGGCGATACGGCTTCTTTAAACGGCACCGCCGGACTACAGATTCCGGCCGAAATAGACCTCCACGGAGGCGATCTTCTCACCGCGGAAGCGCAGGCTCTCCATGTTGCCGAAGCTGCCGCCGTCGAGTTTCTCGGCACGATAGCGAACAACCGCCTCGTCGCCTTCGACCGCCAGGAATTCGATCGTGATAGCGCGGAAGACCGGCTGCTTCGGCCAGCAGCGTTCGAAATAGGTCGCCCGGTCGATATGGTCGTCGCGCGGGGTGGAGAAGGTGAAATCCTCCGTCAGCATGGCGCCGACTTTATCCTTGCGGTCATCCAGATAGGCGGCGTAGAGATCGCGGACGGTCTGCTGCCTCGTGCGCATATCGTTCATAGCAATGTCCTCCGATTAACCGATTGCATGCTGCAATCGGTTTAGCACATCTACCTCAGATGATCCAGTTTCGGCGCAATTGCGCCCTCGTGATCGACGCCGAGGCAAGGAATGACCGATACGCAATTGGACGCGGCGAGCGTTAAAACAGGCTCGATACACTGGAAGCGCAATCTCACGGTCTCGCTGATCGGCTCCTTCACGACGATCGTGGCGATGACGCTGTTGCTGCCTTTCCTGCCGCTCTATGTCGAGGAGCTCGGTGTGGCCGACCACGCGGCGATCGTGCAATGGTCGGGCATTGCCTATGGCGCCACCTTCCTGGCCGCCGCGCTTGTTGCGCCGCTCTGGGGCCGGCTCGGCGATATTTACGGGCGCAAGCTGATGCTGGTACGCGCCAGCCTCGGCATGACGGTGGCGATCTCGCTGATGGGCATGGCCGGCAATGTCTGGCAACTGGTGGCACTGCGCCTCTTCGTCGGGCTTGCCGGCGGCTATTCCTCCGGATCGATGGTGCTGGTGGCGACGCAGACGCCGAAAGACCGCTCGGCCTGGGCGCTCGGCGTGCTCTCCTCCGGCATCATGGCCGGCAATCTCGTCGGGCCGCTGATCGGCGGGGCACTGCCGCCCATCATCGGCATTCGCGGCACGTTTCTCGCCGCCGGGGCGATGATCTTCCTCGCCTTTCTCGCCACCGCCCTGCTGATCAAGGAGGAGAAGTCGCCGGCCCGCAAACAGGCTGCCAAGGCAAGCGGCGGCTGGAAATCCATCAGCGATAGGCGGCCTGTGATCGCCATGCTGGCGACCGGCATGCTGTTGATGTTCGCCAATATGTCGATCGAACCGATCATCACCGTCTATGTCGCGCAGATCGTGCCGGCCGCCGATGAGGTGACGATGATCTCCGGCATCGTCATGTCGGCCGCCGCCCTCGGCAGCATTCTTTCGGCCTCATGGCTCGGCCGGCTTGCCGATAGAATCGGCCACTGGCCGGTGATCTCAGGCGCGCTCGCCGTCGCCGGGCTGCTGCTGATACCGCAGGCCTTCGTCACCAGCGCCTGGCAGCTGATCGTCCTGCGCTTCCTGATGGGCGCAGCACTTGGCGGACTGCTGCCCTGCATCGCCGCCGTCATCCGCCACAGCGTGCCGGACAGTGCGGCGGGCAGCATTCTCGGCTTTTCCATTTCCTCGCAATATGTCGGCCAGGTGGCCGGCCCTATTCTCGGCGGCTTTGTCGGCGGGCATATCGGCATGCGGGCGGTTTTCCTCGGCACCTCGATGCTGCTGGTCGCCGGTGCTGCCTATGCCTGGCTGGTGCGGCCGCGCGATCAGAAGTCACCAGGCTCAGCTTAGGGCCGTCCGCAGATCAGCTCGACGCCGGAGCGGGCGATCGCCTCCAGCGTCTCGCGGCTATCGCCGGCGCGGGCGCGCACGGCAAGCGAATGCATGACGGCGGAGGCGAGCCTTGCCAGCATCTGCGGATCTGCGCCCTCGGCAAGTTCGCCGTTTTCGACGGCAAGGCGCATGCGCTTTTCGATCTCGCCGTCGAAATCGCTGAGGCTGCGGCCGAGCACCTCGCGGACCCGCTCGCGCTCGACCGCCTCGACCGTTGCCGTGCCGATCAGGAAGCAGCCGCGGGCGGCGGTTTCGCCGTGCAGATAGATCGAAAGCGCACTCTCATAGACGCGGGCGAGATTGTCGCGCAGCGGCAGCGACGGGTCGAGCGCTTTGGCCAGCGCATCCATGCCGTCCTGGCGATAACCTTCCAGCGTATCGAGATAGAGATCCTCCTTGTCGCCGAAGGCGCCGTAGAGGCTTGGGCGATTGAGATTGGTCGCCGCGCTGAGATTGTCGAGCGAGGCGGCGGCAAAGCCCCTGTCCCAGAAAACGTCGCGCGCCTTGCCGAGTGCTGCCTTGGCCTCGAAGCCCCTCGGGCGGCCGCGCTTCTTCTCATCCTTCATATTTTGTACCGTTTCGCATTAAATTCTTGACCCAAGTTATTTTATGCGAAACAGTACAGATGTTCAACGACCTTGGCAGACGGCATCGATCGCCTGCGCCCAGAGAGGAATTGAGAGAGGAAATCGCATGAAACTCTATATGAACGCCGCCGCCTGCTCGCTTTCGCCGCATATCGTCTGCCGGGAGCTGGGGCTCGATATCGAACTCGTCGAGGTCGACCGGGAAAGCTACCGGACGAGCGACGGCAAGGACTATCTCGCCATCAACGGCAACGGCTATGTGCCGGCCCTGGTGCTCGACGACAGCAAGGTGCTGACCGAGGGGCCGGCGATCGTGCAGTTCCTCGCCGACAGCGTGCCGCAGGGATCAGCCATGCTGCCCGAAGTCGGCAATCTCAGCCGCAACGAGGTGCAATCCTATCTGAACTTCATCACCGCCGAGCTGCACAAGCCGATGGTGCTGCTCTTCAGCCCGCTTTATGCGAGCGTGCATGAGCCGATCCGCGCACTGATCGCCAAGCGGCTTTCCTGGTTGAACGGCCGTCTTGCCGGCCCCTATCTCACCGGCGATGCCTTCACCGTGGCGGACGCTTATCTCTTCGTCTGCCTGAACTGGTCGCCCTGGATCGACATCGATCTCAAGCAATGGCCGGCGCTGCACGGCTTCATGGCCCGTGTGGCGGGGCGTCCGAAGGTGCGCGCGGCGATGCAGGCCGAAGATCTCGAAGCCTTCGATGCCGGCGGTGTCTTCTTCGCGCCGCATGCCTATGTCGCCTCGTCCGGGCGCACGGGCTCGCCGGTCAGGCCGTAACGCCCGTCAGAGCGTGTTGACGGCCACCGGCAGCGCGCGCTTGTGGGCGGTGGCGCGATAGGCAGCAAGGATGCGGCGGCGGGCGATCTCGCCGACCGGCTTGCCTTCGAGGAAGTCGTCGATCTCGTCATAGCTGACGCCATAGGCCTCCTCGTCGGGGCGCAGCGGCCGCTG
The DNA here is from genome assembly GCF_002211295.1 of Rhizobium sp. N122. NCBI lineage: Bacteria > Pseudomonadati > Pseudomonadota > Alphaproteobacteria > Hyphomicrobiales > Rhizobiaceae > Rhizobium > Rhizobium sp. N122. The sequence goes on from NZ_LOKU01000010.1 coordinate 71,739, forward strand.
GTCCTCGAGATCGGCGGTCGGGACCTTGAAGACCAGTTCGTCCGGAGCGCCGAGCCGCTTTGCCAGCAGGCGCACACGGCGCTTGTTGAGCCCGGCGAGCGGCAGGATATCGGCAGCGCCGTCACCGAACTTGGTGAAGAAGCCCATCACCGCCTCGGCGGCATGGTCGGTGCCGATGACGAGGCCGCCGAGCGCACCGGCCAGGGCGAACTGGGCGATCATGCGCTGGCGGGCCTTGATGTTGCCGAGGATGAAATCCTGGCGGCCGGCATCGGCGAAAGCGAGGCCACCGTCCTGAGCGGCGGCCAGCATCGCATCCGCCGCGGCCTTGATGTTGACCACTACCGAACGATCGGCACCGATCGTTGCGAGCGCCCTCTGCGCATCGGCCTCATCCGCCTGGACGCCATAGGGAAGACGCACGGCGATAAATTCCGCCGTATGGCCGCTATCACGCAGCTCGCGCACCGCCTTCTGCGCCAGCAAGGCGGCCGTCAGCGAATCGACGCCGCCGCTGATGCCGAGGACAAAGCCGCGCAGCCCTGAGGCGACGAGATAATCCTTGAGAAAATTGGTTCGCCGCGCGATCTCGCGCTCGGGATCGATGTCGGCGGCTACGCCCAGTTCACGGATGATCTCGCCTTGTTCGTCGGACAGCATGGTCATAAGCTCTTCCTCCCGGCTTACGGAATTCCGGCGCCACTATGGCGAAAAGATGAGGGAAGACGAAGCCGTTTCGGGCAGACCTGCCATGCATTTTATGCAAGTGGGGGTTTGGCATCCCGGTGGGTGCAGCACCCCCCTCTGCCCTGCCGGGCATCTCCTCCACAAGGGGGAGATCGGCAAGAAGCCATGCCTCGCCCTCAATTTACGATTCATGTGACGGACAGTTCTTTGAGGAAACCGTCGCGCCCATCCGATCTCCCCCCTTGTGGGGAGATGCCCGGCAGGGCAGAGGGGGGTAAACATGGCGCCTACCGCACAATCGTAAACAGCTCCACCGGCTCCGCAAACCCCTTCAACCCGTGCGCCCCGACAGACACCGCGACCCCTGCCCCGGCCTCTCGGCGGAACGGCTCTGACATCAACAGAGCCTCTCCCAATTCGCCGCAGGCGGTCTGGACGCGGCTGACCAGGTTGACATCGCGGCCGATGAGGGTGAAGTCGAGGCGGCGGCCGGAGCCGATATTGCCGTAGCTGACCTCGCCGTAATGGAGCGCAATGCCGGCCTTCACGCCGATGCCTTCGTACTGGAAATGGTCGATCTCATCGAGGATGGCGCGGGCCGATGCGAGTGCGGCGCTGCAGGAATGGACCGCCGCGTAGTTCGGAAAGAAGGCAAGCACGGCGTCGCCCATGAATTTCAGCAGTTCGCCGCCTTCCCGGGTGATAGCCGGCACGATTCTGTCGAAATAGGCGTTGAGCAGCCCGAGCACGGCATTTCCGGGCAGCCGGTTCGACAGCTCGGTAAAGCCGCGCAGATCGCAAAGCAGCAGGGCCGCCTCCATCGATTCGATGTCGCCGCGGCGAATGCGGCCGGCAAGGATGCGGCTTGCGGTCAGCGGGCCGACATAGGTATCGAGCAGGCTGAGCTCGACCTGGCGAAGAATACGCAGCTCGCTGGTGTTGCGCAGCGCCGGCAGGATGCGCTCGATCGCTTGACGTTCGGAGGCGGTGAAGCCAACCGGCCGTCGCGTGGCGAAGACGGCAGCGCCGACCGGTCCATCGATATTGCAGAGCGGCGCGATCATCAGTTGCATCAGACCGCGATCGGCGAAGACGTCGATATGCTGCCAGCGGCCATGGATGCTTTCGCCGGGGCCGACGACCAGCGGCTCGCGGGTTTCCATGACCTTGCGCAGCGGCGTGTTTGCTATGGCGACGCGCGCGCCGTGTTCGCGGTCGTGGATCTCGACCGGCTCGCCCGGCGCCCAGGCAATGGTGCGCCCGACGAGCTCCGGATGCAGCGTCATCAGATGCAGGGTCATCCGGTCGACAGGCAGGCCGAGCGCCTGAAGCCGGCGGCCGAGGCCGGAGACAAGACCTGCCTCGTCGAGCGCATGGCATTCGTCGCCAGAGAGCCATTCGATGATAGCGAGCAGCGCTCCGGCATTGACGGCATCGCTCTGTCTTGCGGAATTCGGGACATGGATCGCGGTTGTCATGGCTTCTCCTTCTTGAAGCGGCGGCGCTGACTAGTGGGCGCCGCCGCCCGAGAGTTGACCGGGTTTCTTCAGAAGCAGGGTCGCAAGCAGGGCGACGACGAGGGCAACGCCGAGCAGAAAGAAGGCGTCGCTGAAGGCCATGATATTGGCCTGCTTGCGTATCTTGAGCGCGATAGCGACGACGGCCTTGTGGCCGGCGAGCGCCTGGTCGCTGACGCCGTGGCTCATGAAGTAGCCGGTAAGCCGGGCGATGCGATCGCGGGTGGCTTCCTCGAAAACCGAGACCGAGTTGGTCAGAATGTTCGAATGGTACTGCTCGCGCTTCGACAGGAACGTCTGCAGCAAGGCGATGCCGACGGCGCCGCCGAGATTGCGCATCATGTTGAAGAGGGCGGAGGCCGAGCCGGCATTCTCCGGCTCGATGCCTGATGTGGCGATCGCCGAAAGGGGCGTGAAGACCAGCGCCTGGCCGATGGCGCGGACGATATTCGGCCAGAAGAGCTGGTCGCTGGCATAATCGCCGGTCATGTGCACGTTCATGAAGTTCGAGGCGGCGAAGAGGGCAAAGCCGACGACGATCAGCAGGCGGACATCGAAACGCTTCATCAGGCGCGGCACCAGCGGGATCAGCAGCAGCTGCGGAATGCCGGTCCAGGCGAGAACCATGCCGATCTGCTCGGAATTATAGCCCTGGATGCGAGTGAGATAGATCGGCAGCACGAAGACCGAACCGTAAAGCGCGATGCCGAGCAGGAAGTTGGCGACGATGCCGAAGCCGAAATTACGCCGCAGCAGCAGACGCAGGTTCAGGAGCGGATGAGCCGCTCTCAGCTCGATGACGATGAACAGCGTCAGCGAGACGGCCGCGATGACCGACAGGCGCAGGATGAAATCGGAGCCGAACCAGTCTTCCTTGTTGCCCTCTTCCAGCACGGTCTGCAAAGCGGCCAGGCCGATTGCCATGGTGACGATGCCAGGCCAGTCGCCCTTGGCGAGCAGCTTCAGGTTCATCGGCGCCCGATCGAGCGAGGCCCAGAGCAGGCCGACCATCAGCGCGCCCGGCACCAGATTGACATAGAAGATATATTCCCAGCCCCAGTTCTCGGTGAGATAACCGCCGATCGTCGGGCCGATCGCGGGTGCGAAGGTGGCTGACAATGCAAAAAGGGCAAGGCCGATCGGCTGCTTGGCCTTGGGCAGCAGCGTGATGATGATGGTGAAGGCCATCGGGATCAGCACGCCGCCGGCAAAGCCCTGAATGGCGCGCAGGATGATCATCTGCTGCAGGTTTGCCGCGAAGGCGCAGGCAACGGAAAAAATCAGGAACAGGATGGCGTTGGCCAGCAGATAGCTGCGCAGCGAAAAGACCCGCGCCAGCCAGGCGCTGAGCGGAATGACGACGATCTCGGCGATCAGATAGGAGGTCGAGATCCAGCCGCCGTCATCCGTGCCGGCGCCGATGGCGCCCTGGATATCGGCAAGCGAGGCATTGACGATCTGGATGTTGAGGACCGCCATGAAGGCGCCGAGCGTCGAGCCGACGACGGCCATCCACATACGGACCGGGCTGATGACGGCGGGTGTCGCGGGCGCCGCAGCGGCGGGACGCGTGAGCGAATTGCTGTTTGCGGCGATCTGAAGAGTGGCCATGGCTGATCTCTTTCCGGCTGTTGCGGAAACTTTCTGAGGACGGAGTTCGCGATATTTCGGGAGGAGAAGGATCATCCAGCGTGGCTGGATAATTCCTCCTCGGCTTCTCCAGAGGCTTGGGAAGCCTCGCCCTGGGCAGCCTTGGTATCGACTTCGGGCTCGACCGACATGCCCGAGCGCAGCAGTCCGCTCAAAGCCTCGTCGTCGATGACGATCTTGACCGGGATACGCTGGACGATCTTGGTGAAGTTGCCGGTGGCATTGTCCGGCGGCAGCAGCGCGAATTCGAGACCGCTTGCCGGCGAAACGCTGTCGACATGACCCTTGATGGCGATATCGGGAAAGCTGTCGACCTTGATCTCGACCGGCTGGCCGGGACGGACATAGGTCAGCTGCGTTTCCTTGAAATTGGCGACGACATAGACCGCATGCAGCGGCACGACCGCCATCAGCTGGGTGCCCGAGGTGACATATTGGCCGACGCGGATCGAGCGGGCGCCGACCGTGCCGTCGACGGCGGCGACGATATCAGTATAGGAGAGGTTGAGTTCGGCCTGCTGCGCGGCCGCGGCCGCCCGGTCGCGCTCGGCAACCGCCTGTTCGCGCTGGCTTCGGAGCACCGGCACCTTGTTCTCAGCCGCGACGAGCGCTGCCCGATCGCGCTCGACGGCGGCGACGGCCTGGTCGCGGGCCGACTGGCTCTGTTCGGCGCGCGACTGGGTGCCGGCGCCGCTAGTGATCAGGCGGGCGGAGCGGGCGGCATCGGACACAGCAAAATCTAGCGACGCCTGCGAGGCATCGATCGTCGCCTTGGCCTGGCCGATGACGGATTGCTGTAGGGCAATCTGGGCGTCGATATTGGCGATGGCGGCCTCGGCCGCTTTCACATCGGCCCTCGCCTGCGACAATGCGGCCTGAAAGTCGCGGTCGTCGATGCGGGCGAGAACCTGGCCTGATTTGACCTGGTCGTTGTCATTGACCAGCACCTGCCTGATATAGCCGGCAACCTTCGGGGCGACGGTGGTGTAATCGGCCTTCACATAGGCATCGTCGGTGGATTCGATGAAGCGGCCGACCGTCCAGTAGCGATGGCCGAAATCGCCCGCGAACGCGGCGCCGGCAAGCAGTGCTGCGGCGATGACCGCACGCTTGAGCATCCGGCGGCCGGTCTTTTCCGGCGCTTGCGCAACCGGGGTTCCGGCCACGGGCATCGCGGGTGCCTCGGCGGCAGGCGCTCTGGCGGCCTCCTCGGCCAAGATCCGCTCGGCCTCTCCAGCGCTTTCGAAAACCTGCTTGCGGGGTAGCTCGACCATCGTCCTTTTCCTTCGTCTGTCGCCCCGTTTCTGCGAGGCCCTGTTCGATGCGACGGAAAATGCACCCTGCCATTCGTTTTGATAATCTGCTTATATCGGGAAGGATCATCAACTCTCAGCGGATAATCCGGAGACAATATGGATCGGCTGACAAGTCTCGCCGTCTTTGGCCGGGTGGTGGAATGCGGCGGTTTTTCCGCCGCCGCGCGCCGGCTGAACATGTCGGTCACCATGGTCGGCAATCATGTGCAGTCGCTGGAGGACCGACTCGGCGTGCGACTGCTCAACCGCACCACGCGCAAGGTCAGCCTGACGGAAACCGGCAAATATTATTATGAGCGCTCGGCACAGATTCTCGCCGAACTCGATGAGGCGGACCGGACGGCAAGCGCGCTGAGCACGACCCCGCGCGGCACGCTGAAGGTCTATACCAGCGGCTCCATCGTGCGTTTCCTGCTGCCCGTCTTCAGCGAATATATGGAGCTCTATCCATCGATCTCAGTCGATTTCAGCGTCGGCGAGCGGATGGTCGACATGATCGAGGATGGCTACGACCTTGTCATTCGCACCCTGCCGCCGGATTCGTCGCTCATCGCGCGCAAGCTGACGCCCTGGCGCCATATGCTCGTCTGCTCGCCTGCCTATGTCGACAGCCATCCGATCCCGCTGAAGCCTGCCGAAATCGCCGATCACAATTGCCTGCAATATGCCTATTACCCTTATGGCGATGAATGGCGCTTCGAGGACGGCGACGGCCGGCAGGAGAGCGTCAAGATCAGCGGCAATGTCGTCTCGAACAATGCCGAGATGCTGCGCTTCCTGACACTGAACGGACGAGGCCTCTTCCTGGCGCCGAGCTTCGTGGTGTTCGACGACATCGCCGAAGGGCGGCTGATAAGGATCATGCCGGATTACAAGCCGGTGGAATTCACCATCAACGCCGTCTACCCCAACCGCAGCCATCTGCCGACCAAGGTGCGGCTGTTCATCGACCTCTTGGCGGAGCGATTTGCGGAACATCGGAAGTGGATGACGTGAGGGGGAATTCAACATGGCGAAGCTCGGCAGCAATGCCGATCGGACATCAAAATGCCTCGACTTCGCTGGACACCATTCGACGTTAAAAAACAACGAGGTTAATGTGTCGGTTGAGCGCGTAGACATTTGGAATGTTCGGCGAATGGTCATCGCCGCTTTTCTTGGCACCGCATGTGCCGCCTACGTTCGCGCCTTGGATTTTTGGCCGCTTGGTTTTGCCAATGGGCTACGAGGACTCTTTGATCTGTTGGGCGGTCCGCTGCTCGTTCTTTCGGTCGTGGGTATACTGCTCGTTTGGTTTATCAGCGCCATTGCTGCCCAATATGATCGTTGTCTCCGTGGGATGGCGAGTAGCTTCATCGCCATCATCATTGTTCCGGTTTGCTTTGGGACGATCGTCACCGTGCCACTATTCGATCCTTGGGCATGGTACGCCATTTTCAATAAATCGAGTTTCGAAGCTGCCGCAGCCACGAGTGGTTCTTCACAGAACAGTCCAAAGTTTGCCATCATCGAGGCGCGCGACGTTTCGACGGGAATCGCCGGCGTGGGTCTCAATCATTTCGTCGCTCTCATTTACAGCGAAGGCGATCCACACAAACATGTTTATAGCGACAGCGATGAAGAAAAACTGGCATCCAATTCGGCGCTGACCCACCTCTACGGCAATTTCTACAGGCGAGATGAGTACTGGTGACGCCGCGTCGGTTTGAAGTTGTCATTGGTGGTTTTGCAGATGACTCCAAGGGGAACGACCGCGCCAGCCCTGCGCTTGCGCTCCGGGCGTTCGCCACTGCAATCGATTCACTGGATCGATTGCTCCCGCTGCGCGGGACCATTCCTCACTCCTCGCTCTCGCTTCTTCCGTAGGCCCAGTCCATGTAAAGTTCCAGCGCCTTGCGGGTGACCGGGCCTTCCTGGAGGTTGCGGTCGTCGAGGCGGGTGACGCCGACGACCTTGGAGTAGTTGCCGGTGGTGAAGATTTCGTCGGCGGCGAGGAAATCCTCGACGGAGAGCGTTGCTTCATGCACGTCGAAACCGGCCTTGCGAAGCAGGCCGATGACGCGGGCGCGGGTGATGCCGGCGAGGAAGGTGCGGTTGGCGGCCGGCGTCATCACTATGCCGTCCTTGACCATGAAGACATTGGAAGAAGCGGTTTCGACGACGTTGCCGTTGAGGTCGCGCACCAGCGCATTGTCGAAACCGCGGCTGCGGGCTTCGGCGATCATGCGGCCGCTATTGGGATAGAGCGAGCCGGTCTTGGCCTCGGTCATCGCCGTTTCCGGCGACGGGCGGCGATAGGGCGAGACGGTGAGACTGGTGCCGCCATGGCCGCCCATCGGCGCCTCGAACAGGCAGAGCGCGAAGCGGGTCGATGCCGCGTCGACGGAGACGATGCTGCCCGGCGCGCCATGTTCGCCCCAATACATCGGCTTGATGTAGATCGCCGTCGCGCCATCGAATTTGCCAACGCCTTCCCAGGCGAGCGCGGCAATCTCCTCGGCCGATTTCACCGGCTGCAGGCCGATGGCAAGCGCCGAGCGGTTGATGCGCTGGCAGTGCAGGTCGAGATCGGGGGCGATGCCGTCGAACCAGCGGGCGCCGTCGAAGACCGTGGAGCCGAGCCACATGGCATGCGAGGTCGGGCCGATCAGCGGCGGGTTGCCGGGGAGCCATTCACCATCGACATGAGTCCAGGTGGTTGAACGCGGTGATGTATCGACGGGCATGCTGCCCTCCCTTCATAATCCGGGACAGCAAAAGCCCCGGCGGCAAGCCGGGTCAAGGGCAAATCCCGGCTGGAAATACGGAAGCAAGAAAATGCCGGGGGACAGCGTCCGGCCGCAATATTCGTGCGCGACACCTGCCCAGCGAGCGATGGGTGCATCAGCAAAAATGATGGAATGAAATGTTGGAATGGCGGCCTGCCGCATGCGATCATAGGGAAAAATCGCGGGACAGCAGCAAGGGAACACGCCGATGAAAGCCATGTATTACGAAGCCTTCGAACAGGCGCCCGAAATCCGCACCCTGCCCGATCCGACGCCGACCGAGGACGGCGTCGTCATATCGGTCGGCGCCAGCGGGCTCTGCCGCAGCGACTGGCACGGCTGGATGGGGCACGATCCCGATATCCGCCTGCCGCATGTGCCGGGGCACGAGCTTGCCGGAAAAGTCGTCGCCACCGGCCGCGGTGTGATGCGCTTCAAGGTCGGCGACCGGGTGACCGTGCCCTTCGTTTCCGGCTGTGGCCACTGCGGCGAATGTCATTCCGGCAACCAGCAGGTCTGCCCGAACCAGTTCCAGCCGGGCTTCACCCATTGGGGATCCTTCGCCGAATATGTGGCGATCGATTATGCCGACACCAATCTGGTGCACCTGCCCGACACGATCGACGATGCGACGGCGGCAAGCCTCGGCTGCCGCTTCGCCACCTCGTTCCGCGCCGTCGCCGACCAGGCGCGCACCCGGCCCGGCGAATGGATCGCCGTGCATGGCTGCGGCGGCGTCGGCCTGTCGGCGATCATGATCGCCACCGCCCTCGGCGCCAATGCGATCGGCATCGACATATCGGAGGAGAAACTCGCCTTCGCCAGAGAATGCGGCGCGGTGGCGACGGTCAATGCCTCGAGCGTTGCCGACGTGGCCGAGGCGGTGCGCGAGATCACCAAAGGCGGCGCGCATGTCTCGATCGACGCGCTCGGCCATCCCGCCACCTGCTTCAACTCGATCAAGAATCTGCGCCGGCGCGGCCGGCACGTGCAAGTGGGGCTGATGCTCGGCGAACAGGCAACACCGCAAATCCCGATGGCGCAAGTGATCGGCCACGAGTTGGAGATCTACGGCAGCCACGGCATGCAGGCCTGGCGCTACGACGCCATGCTGTCGATGCTCGCCGCCGGCAAGATCGCGCCGCAGAAGCTGATCGGACGGCGGATCAGCCTGGAGGAAGCCGTGCCGGCGCTGATGGCGCTCGACAAGGCGGAGGCGACGGGAATCAGCGTGATCACGCGGTTTTTGTAGGACGCCGCCACATCCCCTCTTCTCCCCATCGGGGGTCCGAAGGACGGGTCGAGACCCGCGGCTCGACCCCGGTCAATGCCGGCAGGCAGATGAGGGGGTGAGCGGCAGTGCCGCGAATGCGCTGAGCGCAAGCGAACGGCAATGAATGGCGTGCCGTGTGGCCCCTTCATCCGACCCTTCGGGCCACCAACCTGGGTCGAGCCGCGGGTCTCGACCCGTCCTTCGGACCCCCGCTTGGGGAGAAGAGGGAGCCAAGCCGCAAGCTCAATCATCCTCTCAGGCTTCCCGCTTTGCCAAGAACACATGGCAAAGCGGGCGATGCGAACAGCCAGCTGTCGGCACTGCCCGGCAGGTCTTGCGAAAGCGCTCTGCCGCACCGATATCGGGGCCATTGGTTCCCGACGCGCATTATTGCGGTGGTTGCCAAAGACGGCGCAAAAGCCTAACGGCTGCGTCCGCCAGAAAAACCAACAAGAAGAAGAAAGAGACATGATGTCCAACTCATTTGTGAAAACGTATGCCAGCGAGGAAGCGAAGCGCTTCTTCGTCCTCGGCGACCGGATCGAACGACAGGTCCGGATCCGCGGAACCTGGCTCAACATCTTCGACGTCACGGTGCCGCCCGGCAGCCGGACGCCGAGACATGCGCATGCGAGCCCCGAGGTGTTCCGCATCCTTCAGGGGCGGCTGACGATCTGGCGTCTGACCGACAACGGCCCTGAGGAGATCGAGGCCGGCGCCGGCGACATCGTCAGCATTCCACCTTTCATGGTGCACGGCTACGCCAATCGCGGAAGCGTTCCGGCGGTCTTTTCCTCGGTCGTCGATCGCGACATGGCCGAATTCATCGAAGCGGAAGGCGCGACGGAGCCGCCAAAGGCCAGCCCTTCGGCGGAGACCATCGCCCGCATGACGGCGGCTGCCAATGCCTACGGGATCACGATCCTGGCGGCCTGATGCGCGAATACATGATGCCGGACCATTTCGTGCGGTTCGGCATCATGCAGACATGCGAAAAATTCCGCTGAAATTGCCAGCCGGAACGTGGGCTCGTCGTCCTTTTCGAAACTGTCACATCAAAGCGGTACTATGATTTTTGCCCGGTGCCTCTTGCGCCGGCATCGTTTCACCGCCAAAATTGCGACATGCCCGACAGCGACCCATCCAGTACAAGCTCCACCCGTTCCAGCCGGGATTTCCCGACCGACGATGGAGGCGACCGCTGTAGACGGCGCGATGACCTCCGCCTTGCCTCGGGCATATCCCGCAGGGCGCTGCCTTCTTCCAGATCATTGCGAATGACGGGCCGCCGAAAGCGTGTCGCCATCCTTCAGGGTCGCTTGTCACGCTTTGGGTTTTTGTTTTTACGCATGCGTTTCTCGCAAAACCGCAGCACAGTTTTGCGAGATGTGCTCCAGATGTTACCACCATGATGCCAAGACGATGGGCGATGCTGATATAGCGTCTCGTCGAACGCCGCGCCGCATCACCTGATCAATGCGGCATTGAAACCTCAACGAATAGGGTCCCTGTGTTTCTGGAAATTGGAATTGTGGTGCTTCTCACCATCCTCAATGGTGTGCTCGCCATGTCGGAGTTGGCCGTTGTGTCTTCTCGAACGGCCCGCCTGAAGGTTCTCTCCGACAATGGGAGCAAGGGGGCGGCGCAGGCCATCAAACTTGCCGAAAACCCCGGCCGCTTTCTTTCCACGGTTCAGATCGGCATCACGCTGGTCGGTGTTCTCTCCGGCGCCTTCTCGGGGGCGACGCTCGGGGGCCGCCTGGCGGGATGGCTGGAGACGCAGGGCATGTCGTCGACGGCCGCCGACGCTGTCGGCGTCGGTTCGGTCGTCGTCGCCATCACCTATCTTTCTCTGATCGTCGGCGAACTTGTGCCAAAGCAGATCGCGTTGCGGGAACCCGAAGCGGTTGCGGCGAAAGTCGCACCGGCGATGGCAGTGCTTTCCAAAATTGCGCTGCCTCTCGTCTGGCTTCTGAACGCCTCCGGAAATCTTGTGCTGAAGCTCCTCGGCCAAACGGGAAAAAGCGGCGACAATGTCTCCGACGAGGAGATCAAAACCGTGCTGGCCGAAGCACAGTCGGCCGGTGTGATCGAGAGCGAAGAGTCGGCGATGATATCAGGCGTCATGCGGCTGGCGGACCGCACCGCCCGGGCGCTGATGACACCCCGGCGCGACGTCGAAATTGTCGATATCGACGACAGCCTTGATGAAATCCGAGCGCAGCTGCACCGGACGAAACGGTCTCGGCTGCCCGTTCGCAAGGGCAGCTCCGACGAGGTGATCGGCATCCTGCCGGTCAAGGATTTTTACGATTCGATGTCGGAACACGGCAGTGCCGATATCAAGGCTCTGACGCAGGACGTGCCCGTCGTTTCAGACCTTGCAACCGCCATCAACGTGATTGAAGCCATCCGCAAATCGCCGGTCCATATGGTGCTGGTTTTTGACGAATACGGCCATTTCGAGGGGATCGTTTCCTCTGGCGACATTCTGGAAGCGATCATGGGCGCTCTCCAGGAGGGACCTGTGGACGAACAGGCCATCGCGCGTCGCGACGACGGTTCCTACCTGGTGTCCGGCTGGACGCCGATCGACGAGTTCGCCGAATTCCTGAACCTCAAGCTCGATGACGATCTCGAATATCAGACGGTGGCCGGGCTGGTGCTGGAAGAGCTGAAACATCTGCCCGAACTGGGGGAGAGCTTCACGAGGGATGGATGGCGCTTCGAAGTCGTCGATCTCGACGGCAGACGCGTGGACAAGATACTCGTGTCCGCGGAGTGAAAGCCGGCGGCGCCGTAACATCGAGAAGATCCGCATTCGCCACAGGGAAATGTGGCCTGACTTCAGGAGATAGCGCCATGGCATGGTCCGCTCAGCAATATGTGAAATTCGAGGACGAACGCACACGACCGGCGCGTGATCTTCTGGCGCAGGTGCCGCTGCAGAGCATCGGCCGCGCCGTCGATCTCGGCTGCGGGCTGGGCAATTCGACCGAACTCATCATCGAGCGTTACGGCGCCGAAGGCGTCTGCGGCCTCGACAGCGACGTCAACATGCTGGAGGCGGCCCGCAAGCGGCTTCCCGGCACCGCCTTCGTCGAGGCCGATCTCGGCAGCTGGCAGCCGACAGAGCCCGCCGACCTGCTCTTTGCCAATGCCGTCTTCCAATGGCTGCCCGATCATCTCGACATTTTCGACAGGCTGATGGATGGGCTTTCTCCAGGCGGCGTGCTCGCCGTGCAGATGCCCGACAATCTCGGCGAACCCACCCATCTGCTGATGGAGGAAACGGCGATTAGCGGCTCCTGGAAGAGCGCCTTCGAGGGAAAGAGCGTGCGCCGCAAGGGACTGCCTGCGCCGTCCGCCTATTATTCCAGGCTGATCGCCAAGGCCGCGCGCGTCGATATCTGGCACACCATCTACAATCACCCGATGGCGGATGCGGCTGATATCGTCGAATGGGTGAAAGGCACCGGGCTGATGCCCTATCTCGCCCGGGCCGGCGAGGACTATCGCGAGGCCTTTCTGGCGGATTATCTCGCGCGGGTGGAAAAGGCTTATCCCAAAATGTCGGACGGCCGGGTGCTGCTGCGGTTTCCGCGGATTTTCATGGTGGCGGTGAAGGGGTAAGCGGTTGCCTCCGACATGCTCGGTTTGTGCCAATAGCTGCCCCTCACCCTAACCCTCTCCCCGTTTTGACGGGGAGAGGGGACGTGCCAAACGCAGCGTCGAGATTCGGGCGAGCGGGTGCGACATGCCCCCGTCGCCCCGCAAGCGGGGAAAAGGTGCCGGCAGGCGGATGAGGGCGCGCCCGAAGCTGTCAAATGCCTGTTACCCCCACCCTCATATGTTGCGGCGAAACCGGCGCGCGATATAGTCGGCCCGGAAAATCTCGGAGATGACACACATGGACACTACCCCTACCCCGCCGGTCACCCTCGTCATCTTCGGCGCCACCGGCGACCTGACGCGCCGGCTGCTGGTGCCGGCGATCATCAATTTGACGCGCGGCCGCCTCGTCGGCGAGGATCTCCACATTCTCGGCATCGGCATCGAACCGGGCGACGACGAATTCCTGCGCAAGCGGCTCGACGACTTCCTCGCCCATCTGAGCGGTGAGGAGCAGACGCAAAAGGACGAGGCCTGGGAGAGCCTGCGCCGGCGCATAAGCTACACATCGGGCGATTTCACCAAGGACGATATTTTCCTCGAGATCGGCAAACGGCTGGGGCCGGATGCCAATGCCGCCTTCTATCTCGCCGTGCCGCCGTCCTTCTTCGGCTCGATCGTCGAGAAACTCGCCGCCCATGGCCTGACCGATGAAAAAGACGGCACCTTCCGCCGTGTCGCCATCGAGAAGCCGTTCGGCACAGATCTCGCCTCGGCGCGGGCGCTCAATGCGCAGATTCTCGCCCAGATCGGCGAGAGCCAAGTCTACCGGCTCGATCATTTCCTCGGCAAGGAGACGGTGCAGAACCTGATGACGGCGCGATTTGCCAATATGATCATCGAGTCGCTGTGGAACAGCCGCTACATCGACCATGTGCAGATCACCGCCGCCGAGATCGTCGATGTCGGCAGCCGCGGCAAATTCTACGATGCGACAGGCGCGCTGCGCGACATGGTGCCGAACCATCTCTTCCAGCTGCTGGCGATGATTGCGATGGAACCGCCGAACAGTTTCGATGCCGAAGCGATCCGCAACGAGAAGAGCAAGGTGCTGAAGGCGCTGCGCATCTATACGCCCGAAGAGGCAAAGACGCACGGCGTGCGCGGCGCCTATGGCGCAGGCCCGCTCAACGGCGCCGATCTTCCGGCCTATCGCGGCAGCAAGGACGTCTCGCCCGACAGCCGGACCGAGACCTATGTGGCGTTGAAGCTCTACGCCGACACCTGGCGCTGGGCGGGGGTGCCCTTCTACCTCAGAACCGGCAAGGCGCTGACGGCGCGCGACACGGAGATCGTCATCACCTTCCAGCCGGTGCCCTTCGCGCAGTTCCGCGAGACCGAGGTCAATCGCCGCCTGCCGCCCAACCGGCTGGTGATCCAGGTGCAGCCGGATGAAGGCATGAGCATGGAAATCTCGATCAAGTCGCCGGGGCTTTCGGTCGATACCACGCCGGTTTCACTCGACTTCCGCTATGCCGACAAGTTCGATATCGGCAAGACCACCGGTTATGAATCGCTGCTCTACGATCTCTTCATCGGCGACCAGACGCTGTTCCAGCGCGCGGACGGCATCGAGGCCGGCTGGGCGGCGGTACAGCCCTTCCTCGATATCTGGGCGAAAGACCCGAGCACGCCCGACGCTTACACCCCGGGCAGCATGGGGCCGGCCTCAGCCGACGATCTCATCGAGCGCGACGGACGCAAATGGCATGAACTCGGTGTCATCCTGCATGGCGACGGGAAGAACGGCAAATAATACCCGTCGCTTGAATTATCGGCCTTGACGGCAAGCGGGGCTGACGGAGGCGCCGCTATTGCCGCCTTCGGTGGCAAGCGCGCCACGCGCCTTGGGCGGCGGGCAGCGCGCCCAATCGACCCGTCCGGTCGGGGCGCCGCCGTCGACGCTGCCGGTTTCGATCGACTCGAGCGGAATGATCAGCCCGCTTTGCGTTTCGGCGCCCGGCGCGGTGCCGAGCGGCGGCGTTCCGTCGATCCGACCGCTGGCGTCCATGCCCATATTCGACTGGGCGAGAACCGGGGTGGAGAGGCTGAGGAGAGCGATCGAGGCTGCTGCAATAAACCTGCGCATGATGCTATTCCTTCTGGTTTCAGCGATGCAGATAGAAACAGGCAATATGTGCACATTGTTCCCCATGGAGCGGGCGCGGACGATCAAAGTTTGAGGAGCGATGAAGGATCTTGCAGCGACTCCAGTTCCGGTGATTCCAGCCGAAAAGCTCGGATGCCCATCAATCTGGATCTGGCGATGAATGTCAAAAATAGACATCTATTGCCATACAAACACGGCTGCTTCATACTGATGATAACGAAAGGAAATCCCGATGCCTAACGTCGCGCTCGGAAGCCACTACGACGAATTTGTCCGGAAGCAGCTGGAGTCCGGCCGCTACAACAACGCCAGCGAGGTTGTTCGGGCAGGCCTGAGGTTGCTGGAGGACCATGAGACGGCTCGCGAGCGCTGGCTCAATGAGGCAATCCCGGCGCGCTACGACGAGTTGATGAATAAGCCTGAGCTTGGCATCCCGGCGGAGACGGTACGCGCCCGCTTTGAAACCAAGCGCCGAAGCGACGCGGCGAAAGCCAAGTAGGGGATGGCCTACCGCATTATCTACCATCCCAAAGCAGAAGCCGAACTCGACAAGCTCTATGCCGATATCGCCGCCGAGGCTGGAACGGCTATCGCCGGCGACTTCGTCGACGCGGTGATTACCTTTTATCGAGGCCCTGAAGACGTTTCCGAAACGAGGCACAGTACGGCAAAGCCGCATCCCCGGTTTGCGGGTTATTGGCTATCGGCGCAGCGTCAGCGTGGCATTCTCAGTCAGCGGCGATGAAATCGTCATATTGGGCGTGTTCGCGCGTGGCCGTGATATTACTGACGAGATTCTGGAAGAGCGAAAACGGTGAGCCCCGCGGCGACGCCGCGAAGCTCCTTCTCGCCGCTGTCGCTTAGACGAACTGGCTGAGCCCGGGGACCGAAGCCACGACTTCGTCGACGACCTCTTCGCCGGCATATTGCTTGGCGATGGCGATGGTTTCCTTGGCAAGCGAGGTGATTTCGCCCATGCCGAGGCCTTCGGCCATCAGCTGCTGGCCGAGGCCCATGATGCCGCCGCCGCCGAGCGCGCTCATCAGCCCGCCGAGCAGGCCGCCACCGCCGCCGGCACTTTCGCCGTTGAACTGGGCGACGAGATCGGCGCCACCCGGGATTGCCTCGATCATCCGGGCGACCGGGCCGTCGGCCGCCTCGCGCTGCAGGAAGCCGAGCATCATGCCGAGCGCCTTTTCGGCCAAATCAGGCGCGATCCCCACACGATCGGCGATCTGGGTCACAATTTCATTCATCGTCAGCCTCCTGTTATTTTTTGACGTTAACGTCAGCGTTAATCGAGTTTCGAGCGCAACTCAATGTCCGGTTTTGCTTTCGATGCAAACAGTTGTCCGCATCCGCCTGCCTGCTTATAACAGAGAAACGATGGTTCGATGAAGGCGGCGCAAGCCCGTCTTCGGACAAAGAGCGGCAGCGCCGAAGGGAGAATTGCGGATGATCGAGGATGGCAAGATTTTCATCGGCGCGAGCCGCAACCCCGACGACAGCATCAACAAGCCGGAATATCTCGACCTGAAGTTCGGCAATCGCCACGGCCTCGTCACCGGCGCCACCGGCACCGGCAAGACGGTGACGCTGCAGGTACTGGCCGAGGGCTTCTCCCGGGCCGGCGTCCCGGTCTTTGCCGCCGACATCAAGGGCGATCTCTCCGGCATCGCCGCCAAGGGCGAGGCCAAGGATTTCCTCACCAAACGGGCCGACCAGATCGGCTTCACCGACTATGAGTTCGACCAGTTTCCGGTGATTTTCTGGGATCTTTTCGGCGAAAAAGGCCACCGGGTGCGCACCACCGTCGCCGAGATGGGGCCGCTGCTGCTCGCCAGGCTGATGGATGCCTCCGAACCGCAGGAAGGCGTTATCAACATCGCCTTCAAACTCGCCGACCAGGCCGGACTGCCGCTGCTCGACCTCAAGGATTTCACCTCGCTGCTCAATTATATGGGCGAGAACGCCACCGAGCTTTCCAACCAGTACGGGCTGATCTCCAAGGCCTCGGTCGGCTCGATCCAGCGGGCGCTGCTCGTTCTCGAACAGCAGGGTGCGGAACACTTCTTCGGCGAGCCGGCGCTGAAGATCTCCGACATCATGCGCACCAGCAATAACGGCTACGGCCAGATCTCGGTGCTTGCCGCCGACAAGCTGATGATGAACCCGCGCCTTTACGCCACTTTCCTGCTCTGGCTGCTCTCGGAACTGTTCGAGGAACTGCCCGAAGTGGGCGATCCGGACAAGCCGAAGCTCGTCTTCTTCTTCGACGAAGCGCATCTGCTCTTCAACGACGCGCCGAAGGTGCTGGTCGAACGCGTCGAGCAGGTGGTGCGGCTGATCCGCTCCAAGGGTGTCGGCGTCTATTTCGTCACGCAGAACCCGCTCGACGTGCCGGAAACGGTGCTCGCCCAGCTCGGCAACCGGGCGCAGCACGCATTGCGCGCCTATTCGCCGCGCGAGCAGAAGGCAGTACGGACGGCGGCCGATACCTTCCGCCCGAATCCGGCCTTCGATTGCGCCACCGTCATCACCAATCTCGGCACCGGCGAGGCCTTGGTCTCGACGCTGGAGGCTAGGGGCGCGCCGTCGATCGTCGAGCGCACGCTGATCCGCCCGCCCTCCGGCCGCGTCGGCCCGCTGACCGATGGCGAGCGCCAGCAGATCATGGACCGGAGCCCGGTTCTCGGCGTCTATGACGAAGATGTCGACCGCGAATCCGCCTTCGAGATCCTGGCGGCGCGCGCCAAGAAGGCGGCGGATGCCGAGGCCGCCAAACGGGCACAGGAAGCGGCCGAGCAGCAGCCGAGCAGCACATCCGGCTGGAGCCTGCCGGGCTTTGGTGGCAGCAATGACGACAATCAGCAGGGCCGCGGCCAATCCCGCGGCCGGTCTTCCGGCTATCAGCGCGAAACGGTGGTGGAAGCGGCGATGAAGAGCGTGGCGCGCACGGTCGCAACCCAGGTCGGCCGGGCGCTGGTGCGCGGGATCTTGGGGAGCTTGAAGCGGTAGCTATTTCGCAGGCGGCGCGCGGTAAGCCCCTCATCCGCCTGCCGGCACCTTCTCCCCGTAAACGGGGCGAAGGACGATTGCCGCGACCTCTCAATTCCTCACCAGCGTCTCGCAGGGCACGTCCCCTCGCCCCGTTTACGGGGAGAGGGTTAGGGTGAGGGGCAGCTTTCTGGAAGACTGCGTTCCCTGCCTTGAACCGCAAGCCTTCCTCCCCTAAATTACCTGCTATCGACCATTTCAACAGGATGTGTGCCGCAATGGATTTCAACCTGATCGCAACGCCAGTTCGCCTTGCCAACAGGGAAATCCATATCCATGCCTGCATCCATCACTCTCTCCAAAATTTCATGGGCCACGCCTGAAGGGCGGCCGCTTTTTTCCGATCTCGACCTGAGTTTCGGGACGGACCGCAGCGGTCTCGTCGGGCGCAACGGCGTCGGCAAGACGACGCTGCTGAAGCTTGTCTCCGGCGACATCCGGCCGCAATCGGGGACGCACTCGGTTAGTGGCAGCCTCGGCATTCTCCGGCAGAGCGTTCAGGTCGCACCTGACGAAACGGTGGCCGATCTCTTCGGCGTCACCGATGCGCTTGGCCTTCTTCACCGGGCCGAAACAGGCACGGCAACAGCCGAAGAACTTTCATCGGCGGACTGGACGCTGGAGGCGCGCATGGCTGCGGCCCTTGATCGCACCGGGCTCGACGCACAGCCGCAGACACGGCTTGCCGCGCTCTCCGGCGGGCAGCGCACCCGTGCCGGGCTGGCCGCCCTGGTCTTCGCCGAACCGGATTTTCTGCTGCTCGACGAGCCCACAAACAATCTCGATCGCGACGGCCGCGAGGCGGTGATCGGGCTGATATCGGGCTGGCGGGCCGGGGCAATCATCGTCAGCCATGACCGGGAACTGCTCGAAAGCATGGATGCAATCGTCGAATTGACGTCGCTCGGTGCCACCCGCTACGGCGGCAACTGGAGCCATTATCGCGAGCGCAAGGCGTTGGAGCTTGCCGCCGCACGGCATGACCTCGCCGATGCCGAAAAGCGGATTGCCGAGGTTGCCGGCAAGACGCAGGCGACGGTGGAGCGTCAAGCGCACAGGGATAGCGCCGGACGCAAGATGGCCGCCAAGGGCGGCATCCCGCGCATCATGCTCGGCGGCATGAAGGAGCGGAGCGAAACGACCGGCGGCGACAACGCCCGCCTTGCCGAACGCCGGCGCGCGGCGGCACAGGAAGACGCAAAGGCGGCGCGCGAGAGGATCGAGATCCTCCAGCCCTTGTCGGTGCGCCTGCCGCCGACCGGGCTCGCCGCCCATAAGACCGTGCTGAAGTTGGAGGGCGTCACCGTGGGCTACCGGCCGGGCGATCCGGTCATCGGCGATCTCTCTTTCGCCGTGACGGGGCCGGAACGGATTGCCGTCACCGGCAGCAACGGCTCGGGCAAGACGACGCTGCTTGCGCTTATCGCCGGCGAACTCGCGCCCTGGGCCGGCACTGTCGCCGTCCTGACTGGCTTTGCCATGCTCGATCAGAAGGTTAGCCTTCTCGATCCCTCAACCTCGATCCGCGACAATTTCCGGCGGATCAACCGGCAGGCCGACGAAAACACCTGCCGGGCCGCCCTTGCCCGCTTCATGTTCAGGGCCGATGCTGCGCTGCAGGCCGTCTCGACGCTGAGCGGCGGCCAATTACTGCGCGCCGGCCTGGCCTGCATTCTCGGCTCCGCACCGCCGCCGCTGATAATCCTCGACGAGCCGACCAACCATCTCGACATCGACTCGATCGCTGCGGTCGAGGCGGGTCTGCGTGCTTACGACGGCGCGCTGCTGGTCGTCAGTCATGACGAGACGTTTCTCGAGAGCATCGGAATAGAGCGGCGGCTGGAGCTGGCTGGCGGTGATACGGCGGGTTTAGGCTGCATTCATTCTGAGGCACGCAGCCCATAGGGCGGAGCCTCGAGGGACGCGCTCCACCGCCGGTGGCCGACCTCGTCCTTCGAGGCCCCTTTGGGCACCTCAGGTGAGGTCGGAGAGAGGGCGCGGCACCCTCCCAACCTCCCTCATTTGAGGCGCGTAGGCCAAAGGTCGGAGCCTCGAAGGACGCGCTCCAGCGCTGCTCCTTGCGTCCAACCACCAGTGCACCCGCTTCGTCCTTCGAGGCCCCGGCGGGGCACCTCAGGATGAGGCTCTCTTGGGCGCCCGAGCAACGGCGCCTCCCTTGCCTCCTACTCCAGGCAATGGTATTTCAATCTCACAACCCTTTCGAGAAAGGAGGATCACGCCATGCAGTATTATTTCCGGTTTAATCGCCAGCGTGGTCCCGTCGACGCCCTGCAAATGCGTTTGCAGGGCTGACCAGAGACCGTTTCCCGACATCTCTTCCTGGTCTGCCCTTCGTGGCCAATGCGGCGCCGTAACCCATGGTTCGCGCCCGCATTCCTGTAATTTCCCGGGCCTGATAGGCGCAATTCCGTGATGGCTGAACGCCCCGGATCGCCTCCCCGGTCAAGACCAGAGAACGATCATGACCCTCATCAATATCCGCAATCTCGGGGTGACGCTGGGCAATCCGGTGTTTTCGAAACTCAATCTCGTGGTCAATGCGGGCGACCGCATCGGCCTTGTTGCCGCCAACGGGCGGGGGAAATCGACGCTGCTTGCCTGCATCACCGGCGCGCTGGAGCCGAGCGAGGGCGAGATCACCAAGGCGCGCGGGCTGACCGTCGGCCATGTCGCCCAGAATGTGCCACCTGCCCTTTTCGACACGCCGTTTTACGATGCGGTGCTACGGGCGCTGCCGGCCGACCAGGCCGACAGCGAGAGCTGGCGTGTCGATGTGGTGCTGGAATCGCTTGAGGTGCCGGAGGTCATGCGCCGGCGGCCGCTGAAGCAGCTGAGCGGCGGATGGCAGCGGCTTGCCATGCTGGCCCGCAGTTGGGTCAGCGAACCAGACGTGCTGCTGCTCGACGAGCCGACCAACCATCTCGACCTCGAAAAGATCGCGCAGCTGGAGGGCTGGCTGAATGCGCTGCCGCGCGACGTGCCGGTCATCCTGTCTAGCCACGACCGCGCCTTCCTCGATGCGACGACCAACCGGACACTGTTCCTGCGGCCCGAGCAATCGCCGGTCTTTGCGCTCCCTTACACCCGGGCGCGTGCCGCCCTCTACGAGTCCGACGCCTCCGAAGCCCGGCGCTACGAGCGCGACATCAAGGTGGCCGAGCAGTTGCGCAAACAGGCGGCCAAGCTCAACAATATCGGCATCAATTCCGGCAGTGACCTGCTCGTCGTCAAGACGAAGCAGTTGAAGCAGCGGGCGGAGAAGCTGGAGGATGCGGCAAAACCGGCGCATCTGGAACGCTCTGCCGGCGCCATCCGGCTTGCCAACCGCGGCACCCATGCCAAGGTGCTGGTGACGCTGGAGGATGCGGCGGTGACGACGCCGGATGGGACGCAGCTGTTCAAAACCGGCCGGCAATTCATCTGCCAGGGCGACCGGATCGTGCTTCTCGGTCTCAACGGCGCCGGCAAGTCGCGGTTGGTGTCGATGCTGAAGCAGGCGATCGAAAGACCGGAGGCGGGAGAGAACGGCATCAAGGCAACGCCGTCGCTGGTTCTCGGCTATGGCGACCAGGCGCTTGCCGACCTTGCCGATACCGACACGCCGATCGGCACGATCATCCGCCGCTTCGATGTCGGCGATCAGCGGGCGCGCGCGCTGCTTGCAGGCGCCGGCATGACGATCGACATGCAGGCAAAACCGATCGGCCAGCTTTCCGGCGGCCAGAAGGCGCGGCTCGGCATGCTGGTGCTGCGACTGACTGAGCCGAATTTCTATCTATTGGACGAACCGACCAACCATCTCGACATCGAGGGACAGGAAGCGCTGGAGAGCGAACTGATGGCGCAGGAGGCGAGCTGCCTGCTGGTCTCGCACGACCGCAGTTTCGTGCGGGCGGTGGGCAACCGGTTCTGGCTGATCGAAAAGAAGCGGCTGGTGGAAGTGGAGAGCCCGGAAGGGTTCTTTGCTTCGGTGGCGGGGTAATGGACGGCGGCGGCGTGCCGTGTGGCGCCCTCATCCGCCCTTCGGGCACCTTCTCCCCGTTGGGTAGAAGGGAATCGAGGCGTCGCGGCATATCCCTTCTCCCCGTCAGAACGGGGAGAAGGTGGCGGCAGCCGGCTGAAGGGCTTGCCGCCCGGCACAGCGCCTACCGCTTCGGCGCCACCAGGCAGAAGAAGGCACCCTGCGGGTCGGTGGCCTGGATGATCCAGCTGCCGCCGGGGACTTCCATCGGCCCGTTGACGACCTTGCCGCCGCCCGAGGTAACGCGGTCGATTGCGGCGTCAAGCGCCGGCACGATGAAATAATAGCACCAGAAGGGCATCGGCATATTGTCCGGCTTGGTCATCATGCCGCCGATCTGCCGGCCATTGCGGGCGAAGAGGTAGTAGACGCCCATCGGACCCATGTCCATTTCGCTGTCCTTCGTCCAGCCGAACAGCTTGGAATAGAAGGCGACGGCGTCCTTGCCGTTGCCGGCGTAGAGTTCGTGCCAGCCGATATTGCCGGAAGCATCGGGGGCCAGTTCCGGCCAGGTCTTGTCCATCGGCGCCGGCGTCATGATGCAGAGAACCGCGCCATGCGGATCGGCGACGACGGCGAAGCGGCCGATGCCCGGGATGTCGTCCGGCGGACGGCGGACCGATCCGCCATTGGCGGCGAAATCCTTGGCCGACTGGTCGACGTCGTCTACATCGACATACCCCGTCCAGTTCGGCGGGATGCCCTGGCCTTCGAGTTCGGCCGGAAATTCCATCAGGCCGGCGACGCCGATGCCGTTCGCCTCGAAGATCGTATAGGTCGGCATGCCCTCCACTTTCATCTCGGAGGTCGTCCAGCCGACGACCGAGCTGTAGAATTTCGCGGCGGCCGATGTATCGGGGGTCATCAATTCGCACCAGATGAACTTTCCATGCGTCTCAGACATCGTACTCTCCCTTTTGAGGCGCCCCTTTTCCGAGGCTTGAGCGCCGTGATTGTCAGATCTTGCGGGCGTAATGCGCTTCCATGAATTGTTTCCAGGCGCCATCCGGCTGCCTGGCGCTGGAGATGAAGGTGCGGTGGTCGGCATCGACAAAGGCGATCTGCTCGCGGTAGTCGGCAAGCCCTTCGCCGTTGAAGTCGGGCCCCGTCGTATAAAGGTCCAGCACGTTGCCGGAGGCGTCGAGCTCGCCCTCATAGACCCACATATAATCCATCATGCTGCCGATCCAGCTGCCGACATATTTGGCCTTGGCGGCGTTGTAGCCGAGCGTCAGGATGCTTGTGGCCTGCTTGCCATCCGGCATGCTGCCGGTGCCCTCGGCGACGAACCAGATGCCGTGCAGCGAGCGGACGGTCTCCGTCCAGGGCTCGCCGCCGGACATTTCGGGCGCGGTGACGGTCCAGTCGCCGACCAGTCTTTCCAGAAAGGAATGTTCCTTCAGCACTTCCGCGGTCTTCATCATCCTTCTCCCTTGCGTGATATTGGCCAATCACTTTGTCGGCGCAATTCCGGGAAGCCGTTTCGCGACTTTGCCGGCAGAACCGCTGCGCAGGTCTGCTGGAATTTGCGCTGGCGAGCTGGGCATGATGCCGGTCGAAAACCGCTCGGGCTTTTCGCCATCATGCTCCGGCTCAGTGACAGCAGGATGGCGCCTTGGGGGCCTCCTCGTATTCGTCATGACGGCGCACGAAATTCATCGTGCTGTCCTCGTTGCGGCCTTTCGGGGCGCGGTCGAGGATCATCAGGGTGCCGATCAGTTCCTCCGGCCCGCGGGCATAACTCGAATAGGTATGGAAGACCTCGCCCTTGTCGTTGCGGTAGAAGGCGCTCAGCCCCGGCAGTTCGTCATGGGCCTCGGCCGGCTCGATTGCAGTGAAATTGTAGAGGACCTTGTCTTTGGCAAGGTCCTCGGGGCTGAAAGAGACGTGATAATCGAAATTGAAATCGCTGCCGAAGGACGAGACCCAGGGGAACTTCCAGCCCATGCGGCGTTTGTAGGCGGCGATCTTGTCGAGCGGGGCGCGCGAGACGGCGACCCAGGTGACGTCGTGATGGTTGAGATGAGGCAGCGCACCGTCCACGTGATCGCACAGGAAGGAGCAGCCGGGGCAGCCGGCATCCCAATCCGGGCCCAGCATGAAATGGTAGATCAGCAACTGGCTGCGGCCATCGAAGAGACCGGCAAGCGACTTCCTGCCCTCGGGCGTGTCGAAGATGTAATCCTTGTCGACCCTCACCCAGGGCAGCGCCAGACGGGCGGCATTGACGCTGTCGCGCAGCCGCGTCGCCTCTTTTTCCTTTAAGAGCAGGGCACGGCGGGCCTCAAGCCATTGCTCACGGGACACAACCTCGTTCTGCATGGGATGCGCCCTCCTCCGGCGCTGCCGGCGAGCCGGCATATCTCCTTCTCCTTGACTAAATACATTGATATCAATAGAAATGAAGCATGTCAAATTCGGTTGAAATTCCTTTCTCTACAACGCTGCTGGTGCGCGATACCTGCCTCTGCCTGCATGCGCAGCGGGCGGCCCGGGCGCTCGCCCGGCTGTTCGACGACGCACTGCGGCCGGCCGGGCTCACCAACGGGCAGTTTTCGCTGATGATGTCGCTGAACCGGCCGGAGCCGCCGCCGATGGGGCCGGTCGCCTCCCTGCTCGCCATGGACCAGACGACGCTGACGGCGGCGCTGAAGCCGCTGCAGCGCAAAGGCTGGGTGATGGTGATGGAAAATCCGAAGGACCGGCGCCGCCGGCTGCTTGTTCTCACCGGCGAAGGCAAGGCGGTGCTCGCAACAGCGCTGCCGATCTGGAAAGAGACGCATGCAATGCTTGACGGCAGGCTGCCGGATGGCGGTTCGGCGCGGCTACGGCAGGAGTTGCTGGCGGTTTCAGGGATGGCGGCTGAGACGCCGAAATCGGCTGAGACGCGCCGACCACGTTAAGGCGCACGGGCGTTCGGCCAATAGGGCGAGCGAAACGTCACTCCGCCACTGTTCGAATATGTCTGCAGCTGTTCGGTCTGCGCCAACGGCTGCCCCTCACCCTAGCCCTCTCCCCGTTTTGACGGGGAGAGGGGACGTGCCCCACGCGAGGTCTCGGGGGATCGGAGAGTGTGCGGCATGTTCCCTTCGCCCCGTTTACGGGGAGAAGGTGCCGGCAGGCGGATGAGGGGCCGCCTCACCGATCTTCCGGTTGTTACTCCAATCAGGCCACCGTGACCGGAACTTCGGTCGAGGTGCGCATGGCGTGGCTGTAGGGGCAGACGATGTGGGCGGCGGCGGCGAGCTTCTCGGCCGTTTCGCGGTCGAGGCCGGGGATGTCGACCGTCAGGGCCACTTCGATGCCGAAGCCGGTGCCGTCTTCGCGCGGGCCGATGCCGACCTTGGCGGAAACCGTCGTTTCCTCTGGAATCTTGACCTTCTGCTGGCCCGCGACAAATTTCAGGGCACCGAGGAAGCAGGCGGAGTAGCCGGCAGCGAAGAGCTGTTCGGGATTGGTGCCGGTGGCGCCGTCGCCGCCGAGCTCCTTCGGAACGGTCAGCGTCACGTCCAGAACGCCGTTTTCAGAAACGGCGCGGCCGGCGCGGCCGCCGGTGGCAGAGGCTTTGGTCGTATAGAGAATAGGCATGACGATCTCCTTTGGTTGGCCCTTCGATCGGGTTGGATTTTTATTATCGCACAATTAAATTGCACGCAAGTGAATTTTGCAAATTGCATTTCGAACTCGAAAAGCGGACAGTAGGGATGATGGATATGAAAGCGCAAACGGTAAAGACGATGGAGATACCGCAGGAGGAGAAACGGCTGGAAAAGCAGTTGTGCTTCGCGGTCTACGCGACGGCGCACGCCTTCACCCGCGCCTATAAGCCGATCCTCGACAGGGTGGGCCTGACCTATCCGCAATATCTGGTGATGCTGGTGCTGTGGGAACGCGGCGAACTGCCGGTGAAGACGATCGGCGAGCAGCTCGATCTCGATTCCGGCACGCTGTCGCCGCTGTTGAAACGGCTGGAGCAGAGCGGACTGATCAAGCGCCTGCGCGATCTGCGCGACGAACGCCAGGTGATCGTGTCGCTGACCCCGAAGGGCGAGGCGATGAAAGGGGAGATCGATACGATCATGACGGCGATCGGCCAAGCCGCCGGCTGCACGATGGAGGAAATGGCCGACATGCGCGACATGCTGCATCGGCTGCGCGGCAATCTCGGCCGGGCCGGCACGGGTAGCGGCTGACAGTATTCCGCCCGGTTAGCCCAAAACGGGTGTACGCCCGAGGATCAGGGCCGCTTCACAGCCGCCTTGGCCGGCGACCGGCGTTTCTTTGCAGGCGCCGCTTCAGGTGCGGCCTCGGCCTCCTGCTGCAGACGCAGAGCCTTCAGCTTTTCCGTCTTCTTGTCACGGGCCGACGCCTCGGCCGCGATGATGGCGCGCGCCGTGTGATCGGTCGCTTCCGCCTTGTCGCGAGACGAAAGCTTGGCGGGATTGAAGAATTCTCCCTTGGTGGCGGTCATGTGCCCCTTTCTCAGGTGATGACGGCTGAATTAGGCGTGGTTCACGGCTGAAACCATGGTTGCCGCGATTCCGCGGCTAGGCCATGATCCTACGGTTGGCCGCAATTCCGCGGCCGGACCGTAATTTCACAGTTAGCCATGATTCAACGTTAGCCGCAAATTCCGCGGCCGGACCGTGATTCCACGTTGGCCGCGATTCCGCGGCTGGACCGTGATTCCGCGGCCGGGGATTAGCGGGCGCGGAGAACCTTCTTCGGTGCCGGCAGCAGGCCTTCGCGCTGCAGCTTCTTGCGGGCCAGCTTGCGCTGGCGGCGAATGGCTTCGGCCTTTTCGCGGGCGCGCTTCTCGGACGGCTTTTCAAAAGCGCTGCGCGCCTTCATTTCCCGGAACAGGCCTTCCCGCTGCATCTTCTTCTTGAGCACGCGGAGCGCCTGATCGACATTGTTATCCCTGACGAGAACCTGCAAAGTGATATCCTTCCTGTCGGCGGCCAAGCCGCGCTGTGATAGTGAAAACGGCTGGACTACTTGCCCGTCCGAATGCTCGAAAACTTCAACCAAGGCTCGGCGCCGTCGGATTTGGCGACCGCCTCGGGGGAAAGCCTTGAGGGCGATTCCCCGGTATCGATGTCGGCCTCGGTGATGCGGCGCTCAAAATTCTCCGCCTCGAACCGGACGCGATATTGCACATGCCCGTGGTCGTTGGGCAGGATGCTGGCGATCCGGCAGCGCATATCGGCTTTCGCCGTGCGGGTGAGACCCGATTTCAGCACGATCATATCGCCGATTTTATAATTTGGTCTGCCCATTTCAGCGTCCCTTCAACTCTTCGGCTGCTCAACCGGTCATCCGGAACGGCCGAGGCCCGTTCCGGATGACCAGCGATCAAAGCAAAAAGGCCGGGTTGGCACCCGACCTCTTCCAGTCACTCAGCCTTTTCTCTGCCAGTAGGTCAACTCGCTGCCAGTACATCCGTGGTCAGCGCGCTGCCAGCATCTGGTCAGCACAGGCGAATGACAAATCATGCGGCCTGAAGGTTGTCCGCCGAATTCTTGCCCGACTTCTTGTCGCGGACGAGATCGTAGCGGATCTTCTGGCCTTCAACGAGTTCGCGCATGCCGGCGCGTTCGACCGCTGAAATATGGACAAAAACGTCCGTAGAACCATCATCGGGCTGAATGAAGCCAAAACCCTTGGTACCATTGAACCACTTGACGACGCCTGAATTCATAACGATCTCCTTTTCAACCGTTTGTGTTTCGCTTGCGGAATGTCCGACAAGCCATATCGATGTTGAGAGGATATCTGACGGAGCGCTTCAGCGCCTGGACAAAGGTCGCAAGCAATTCGATACGCACGATGTAGGTTATTTAGCGAATTAAGCAATGGTTTTCTGAAAATAAAACTTTCTCGGCGCGGGAAAACCGGAAACTTTTACCCCTGAACGGCGCCTGGATCAGGCAAAGATCGGGCGACCGGATCGTGGTCGCCCGGATCGACATCACTGCCAGACGACGATCGGCGCCTTCGTCGGAACGCGGTCGTAGAGATCGATGATGTCCTGGTTCAGCAGCCTGACGCAGCCCGAGGAGACGGCCTTGCCGATCGAGCGCCAGTCGGGATTGCCGTGCAGGCGGTAGAGCGTATCTTCGCCATTCGAGAAGATATAGAGGGCGCGGGCGCCGAGCGGGTTCTTCAGGCCGGGCTCCATGCCGCCGTTCTCGATCGAATATTTCACGAGTTCGGGCTGGCGGGCGACCATCTCGTTCGGCGGCTTCCAGCGCGGCCATTTCTGACGCCACTGGATGACGCCCGAGCCCTGCCAGGCGAAACCCTCGCGACCGATGCCGACGCCATAACGCATCGCCATGCCGTCACCCTGGACGAGATAGAGGAAACGCGACGGCGTATCGACGACGATGGTGCCGGGCGGCTGACCGGTGGGATCGAGGACGCGCTGGCGATAATAGCGCGGGTCGATCTGCTCATAGGGGACGGCGGGAATGAGAAAGCCGCCATCCTCGACAGGGCCATACATGACGGCAAGCTCGGCCCCGCTCGGCACGCTCGACGCTCCAGGGGACTGGAACAGGCGCATCGGCGACCGGTAGATGATCGTCGTATCGCCCGATGTGACCGTATTGGCCGAAGAGGCGCAGCCAGTGAGCGCGGAGGCTGCGGTCAATGCCGAAAAGGAAAGAAAGCTGCGGCGGGAAAGGTGTCTATCGAAGCTCATGACGCGGGACTGATTTCCTCTGATGCGGAAGCCGGACGAGACCGCGCTTGAGCGGCGATTCGTCCGATGCCGAGAACAACATCAGAAGATCTATCGGCTTGCGCCAAATAAACCATAGCTTCACGCAGACGTGTCCGGCCTTGAGCGGACGATATCGGCGGCGCTGTTGCAGCGCTACATCACAACGATCTCCGCCTTGGCGGGAAGGCGGTCGTAGAGATCGACGACGTCCTGGTTCAGCATGCGCACGCAGCCCGACGAGGTGGCCTTGCCGATCGACTGCCAGTCGGGTGTGCCGTGGATGCGGTAGAGCGTATCCTGCCCGTCCTTGAAGATATACATGGCGCGGGCGCCGAGCGGGTTCTGCAGCCCCGGATTCATGCCGCCGTTTTCAGCCGAAAAGGCGCGAACCTCGGGCTGGCGGGAAACCATTTCGACCGGCGGCGTCCAGCGCGGCCATTTCTGCTTCCACTGGATGACGCCGCGGCCCGACCAGGCGTAACCATCGCGGCCGAGGCCGACGCCGTAACGCATCGCCTTGCCGCCCGCCTCGACGAAATAAAGGAAATGCGCCTTGGTATCGACGACAACCGTGCCGGGGCGCTCTGTCGTCTGGTAATCGACTTCCTGGCGCAGGAACTGCGGCTGCACGCGGGTGACCGGGATCGCCGGCAGGGTGAAATCCTCGTCGCGCAAAGCGCCATACATCGCCGTATGCACCGGATTGGTGACCGGCAGGCCGTAGGTCTGGTGGAACTGGGTCTTGTAGAGCTCGCGCGTCTGCGGCACCGGCTGATCGGGTATCGGGCGCACCCGGCGCGGATCGACACCCGGCGGCTGATAGAAGACCGGCGAGGTTTCCTGGACGAAGCGGGCGGGCAAATCGGCGGCGACGTCGGGAATGAGGATGTTGCAGCCGCTCAGCGACGCGGCTGCAATGACGAGCCCGGCAATCGGGAGGACCCGGCGCAGAAAATTCATGGAACCACCCTTATCAACGATCGGCGAGACAGCGATATCTGTCGCGACGATGGCATCCCCGGCTGGCGCGAGGCTGGTGTCATTTATGATCGGAAATCAGGAAATCAGCGGGGCGCCGTTGCCGTAGGCCCCAGCCAGATCGCGGATCAGTCGCATCTCCCGCTCGGTCAGCCTGCCTGTATCGACGAAACGCCAGTTGCGTTCATAAAGCGCGAAAGCCTCGCAGGCAGGCATCGCGCCCAAGGGATCACGATTCCAGACGAGCGATTTCAGCTCGAGGAAGTCGTTCGGCACATCATGGTCTCTGCGTTCGTCGTCAGGCCGGCAGGCCTAACGGGCCTGTATTTGAAGCGGCGGCGCAAAATCAGGCCGCCACCCCGTGGAAGAAGCGGATACTCTGTTCGATCTCGGCCGGCAGCGCCGAGGTGTGGTTGCCGGCGACGGTTTCGGTTTCGATATGGATGCCGGCGGCACGGGCGCGGCGGGCGAGCAGATCGGCCCGGTCGTTGAAATGGGCTTCCTCAGTGCCGTGGACGACCCGGACCGGGCATTTGAAGCTTTGGGCGTAACAGAGCGCCGAGCGCACCTCGAACTCATGCGTATTGCTGTCGTCGAAGCGGATATCCTGGGGATAGCGGTTGAAGAAGCGGAAGGCATTGGGATTGCCGGAAATCGGCGCGGCGGCGCGGAATTTATGGGTGCTCATCGCCGTCAGCATGGTCAGCGTGCCGCCGATGCTGTGGCCGGCGATGAACAGGCGCCCGGAATCGACGCCCGGCAGATGCGCCATGCGCTCGGCGGCGGCAAGAACGTCGTCGACCTCATCGTAGAAGCCGGAGAAGTTGCCCATCTGGCCGTTTTCGCCGCGCAGCGACGGCATCATCACGACATAGCCGGCATCCATATAGGGCTTCATCAGCTGCCAGTGGCCGATACCCATGGCATTGCCGCCGTGCAGGAAGAGCACGGCAGGCTTGGCGGCGCGCTCGCGCTTGTACTTCGAGACCCAGGCGGCCAGTTCGAGCTCGCCGTAGCCGGAGCGGTAGAAGATCTTCTCGGCGTCGGCAGGCGTGCTCAGCGGTTCGTATTTGTCGGGCGCCGGCCCCTTCTGCAACAGCTTCGTGCGGAAATGGCCGCGGACCTTGGCGTAATCATGCGTGGCAAGGCGCGGCTCCTCCGGGACATCGAAAGCGGCCGCCATGCGCGGCAGGACGAGTGCACCGGCAAGACCGGCCAGCACGGCACGGCGTTGGCGGAAAAAGGAATTTCGTTCATGCGAGCTCATAACGCAGCACCCAAATCATTTTCCCGGCACACCAGATTTGCACCGGAAGATCGTTGCCGCCAATACACATCCTGTTGAAATTTTGGGACTGCGTCATTGTTGCGCAGGGGGACCGGAGATTATTCCGGCTTGGCGTCGATCATGGCGATCAGCGTGCGCAGCCGGTCGGCCTCGTAAGTCGGTTTGTCAGGACGAAGCCGGGCGATGCGGGGGAAGCGCATGGCGACACCCGACTTGTGCCGCGTCGAGCGGTTGATGCCCTCGAAGGCCACCTCGACGACGAAGCCGAAATCCTTGTCGGCGCGCACGGCGCGCACCGGCCCGAAGCGCTCGGTGGTATTGTTGCGCACGAATTTGTCGAGCACTTCGAGCTCGGCATCGGTAAAACCGAAATAGGCCTTGCCGACAGGCACCAGCTGTTCGCCATCCTCATCGTCGGCCCAGACGCCGAAGGTGAAATCGGAATAGTAGCTGGAGCGTTTGCCGTGGCCGCGCTGGGCATACATCAGCACCGCATCGACATTATAGGGATTGCGCTTCCACTTGAACCAAGGCCCCTTCATTCGGCCAGCCTGATAGATGCTATCGCGGCGTTTGATCATCACGCCCTCGATAACCGGATCGGGCGGAGCGGCGCGCAGACGGTCGAGTTCGTCCCAGGACGAAAAAGGCACCAGCGGCGAGAGGTCGAAACGGTCATGGGGGGCACGATCGATGATCTCGGTCAGACGGTCGCGGCGGTCGGTATAGCTTCTTCCGCGAACATCCTCGTCACCGTCGAAGAGGAGGTCGTAGGTGCGGATGAAGGCGGGGTAGTCGGCCAGCATCTTCGGCGTCACCGTCTTGCGGTTCAGGCGCTGCTGCAGGTCGGAGAAGGTCCGGGTCGGGCTATTGGAGCGGGCGGTACCGCCGACCAGCAGCTCACCGTCGATAACGCCGGAAAAACTGATGGCATCGAGAATATCGGGAAAAGCGCCCGAAATGTCGTCGCCGGAGCGCGAATAGATCTTGCGCCGGTCGCCGGAACGGGAGAGCTGGACACGGATGCCGTCCCATTTCCACTCGGCGGCGTAATTGGCCGGATCGAGGCCGGTCAGATCCCCCTCCTCCACCGCATTGGCGAGCATGACCGAATGGAAGATCGCCGGCGTCGCCAGAACCGGTTTTTCGCCGCCGCCCGCCAGCCATTCGAACAGCGTCTCATAGGGCGGCTGCAGACCGTGCCAGAGCGTTTCGATCTCGCTGACGTCCTTATCGCCGAGATCGGCCAGCGCCTGTTTGGCAAGACGGGCTGAGACACCGATGCGCATGGCTCCGGTCGCCAGCTTGATGAAGGCGAACCGGCCGGATGAATCCAGCCGGTCGAGCAGGTCGCGGACGAAGCTGCGCACTTCCGTGCGGCCGAGCGCATTCATGCCGGCGACGACATCGCCGAGACGCGGCTGGGCAAGGGCGGAGCGGTCGATATCCCGCTCATTGTCCCAGACCAGCGAAATGGTTTCGGCGAGATCGCCGACATAGTCGTAGGAATAGCGGAACAGCACCTCGTCCATGCGCTCCAGCACCAGTTCGCGCAGCATGGCGGGTTTGACGTTGCGCACCTCCAGGGTGCCGGCAATGGCGGCAAGGCCATAGCCGCGATCGGGATCCGGCGTGTCGCGGAAATAATCGGTCAACAGCTTCAGCTTGCCGTTGCGGCTGGGGGTCAGCACGAGGCGGTCGAGGAGGTCGGCGAAGGCTTTCATGTGGGCCTCCGGGCTTGAAAGAAAGACCCCTCCCCAACCCCTCCCCACAAGGGGGAGGGACTAACCCGCGGCGGGGTCTTGCCCCAAAGCAACGCTCCTGCATGCAGAGCCGCCTCAGGTAAAATGCGGTGGGCGCAACAGGCTAACCCCTCCCCCTTGTGGGGAGGGGTTGGGGAGGGGTTTTGATCCAGCACGCCGCTCATCTCAATCCGCCTCATCCTCATAGCCCACCAGATGCAGCGGTTTCGCCTTGATGCCCTGCAATTGGCACCAGCGCACCAGCGCCTCCTCGCGGCCGTGGGTCACCCAGACTTCGGCCGGGTGCAGCTCCCGGATGGTTTCCGTCAGTTCCGGCCAGTCGCAATGATCGGAAATGACGAGCGGCAGTTCGACGCCGTGCTGTTTTGCGCGCTGGCGCACCATCATCCAACCGGAGGCGAAGGCCGGCAGCGGTTCGTTGAAGCGCCGCGCCCAGCGGTCGGCGAAGGCCGAGGACGGGCCGATGACGACGGCGCCCTTGAAGGCGGATTTGTCGCGGCTCTCGATGGTCGCCGGCAGCAACTCACCGAGAGCGATGCCCTCGCCAATATAATAATCGCAGAGTTTTTCCATGGCACCGTGGATATAGATCGGCTCGCCGTAACCGGCATCGCGCAGCAGCCTTATGACCCGCTGGGCCTTTCCTAGCGCATAGGCGCCGACGAGATGGGTGCGCTCGGAAAACTGCCGGAGCGATGCCAGCAGCTTGCCGATCTCGTACATCGGATCGGGATGATGGAAGACCGGCAGGCCGAAGGTTGCCTCGGTGATGAAGACATCGCAGGCAACCGGCACATAGGCGGCGCAGGTCGGGTCGGGGCGGCGCTTGTAATCGCCGGAGACGACGATGCGGGTGCCGTTCTTCTCGATGGCGATCTGCGCCGAGCCGAGCACATGGCCGGCCGGATGAAAACTCACCTTGACGCCGTTGATCAGCAGTTCCTCGCCGAAGGCGGCAGCCTGCTCGCTGACGCAGAAACCCACGCCGTAGCGCAGGCGCATGATGTCGAGCGTCTGGCGAGTGGCGAGCACGTTCACATGGCCCGGCCGAGCGTGATCGGAATGGCCGTGGGTGACGAGCGCCCGCTCCACCGGCCGCACCGGATCGACATAGAATCCGCCTTCGGGGCAATAAAGCCCTTCCGGGGCGGGATAAAGCAGTGCATCAGCTCTCATGCAGCAAGAGATAGCGGCAAATGGGCGCGAGGCCAGAGGGAGCCATTCAAGACGGGAGCCCGTCGAGGAAGGACAGCACTGCGGCGTTGAACTCGGCCGGCCGCTGCAGCGGCGCAAAATGGCTGACGCCCCTGAGAGTGATCATCTGAGCGTCCGGAATGCTGCGGGCGAGATATTCGGCATGTTCCGGTTTGATGAACTCGTCATGTTCGCCGAGCACGATCGTAACCGGCACACCGATGCGGCCGAGGTCTTCGGCCCGATAATTCGGCTCCGTGCGCATCATCAGGCTGACCGCCTCGACGAAGCCCTTGAAATCGTCCGGCGTGGCGGACAATGCCGCATAATCCTTGGCATGGCGGCTGAAGCATCGGTCGATGACCGGGGTCGCAACGAATTCCAGCGTGCCGCTCGGATCCATGTTGCAGGCGAAGAAAAAGACGCCCGCGACACGCGACGGCGCCGTCGCGGCGAGGATCAGCGCGATGCAGGCGCCATCGCTCCAGCCGACAAAGGCCGCTTTCTCAAGAGAGAGTTCGTCCATGACCGCAAGCACGTCTGATGCCATCAGCTCATAAGTATAGGGACGGGCATCACGGCTGCTGCGGCCATGACCGCGGCTGTCGACCAGTACGACACGGCGGCCGCTTTGGAGCAGCGCCGGGACCTGATAGCCCCAGTTGCCGCTGTGGCCGAGGCCGCCATGCAGCAGGATGACGGCAGGCCCGGCGCCGTAGCTCGCATACCAGATGCGGGCGCCGGCACGTCCGACATGACCTTCGACAGAAGCCGGCGGCAAGGGTGCGGCGCCCTCGGCTTCGAAACGGATGAGTTCGTCGTCCTGTTGTTCCATCGTGATGCCAGTCCTCTCCTGAGATAACCGCGCATAGAAAAGCCGGAAAACAGCCCAAGAACAACCAGAATCGCTTTCTAGCTGTCGTCTTCTTCGATGCAATCAGGAGGAGCAATATGGGCAGGAAGCTTTTCTATGGCGCGGCGGCGGTCGCGCTTGCCGCGGCCGCCATCTATCTCAACAATAGCAGCCTGCTTGCCGCGCATCGGCCGGGAAAGCCGGTGCTGCTCGCCCACCGCGGCATTGCCCAGCGGTTCGACGAGACCGATCTGAAGAACGATACCTGCACCGCGAGCCGCATGCTGCCGCCGAAACACGATTATCTCGAGAACACGATCCGTTCGATGCAGGCAGGCTTTGCCGCCGGCGCCGATCTTATCGAGATCGACGTGCACCCGACGACAGACGGGCAATTCGCGGTCTTTCACGACTGGACGCTCGACTGCCGCACCGACGGCCACGGCGTCACCCGAGAGCATTCGATGGCGGAGATGCGGAACCTCGACATCGGCTATGGCTATACCGCTGACGGCGGCAAGAGCTTTCCCTTCCGCGGCCGCGGCATCGGCATGATGCCGACGCTGGCCGAGGTGCTCTCGACGTTTCCGGATCGGCGTTTCCTCATCAACGTCAAGAGCCGCGATCCGTCCGAGGGCGAAAAGCTCGCCGCCGTGCTCAACGGACTTTCACCCGCCCGACGGGCAGAAATCATCGTCTATGGCGGCGATGAGCCGATCGACGTCATCCGGCAGCGCGTGCCCGCTATCAAGACCGCCTCGCGCCAGAGCCTGAAGGGGTGCCTTTTCGGCTATATCGGCTATGGCTGGACAGGCGTGCTGCCGGAGGCCTGCAAACAGCGGATGATGCTGGTGCCGATCAATATTGCGCCCTGGCTCTGGGGCTGGCCGGATCGTTTTCTCAACCGGATGCAGGATGCCGGAACCGAGGTTTTCGTGCTCGGCCCCTATCGCGGCAGCGATTTCTCCACCGGCATCGACGATCCCGCGCTGTTGGCGCGACTGCCGGAGAACTATGCGGCGGGCATATGGACGAACGAGATCGAGGCGATCGGCAAGCTTGCCAAATGACGTCGGCCCTCAAACAGAGTTGGCGATGCCACGGCATTCGGCTTACGCGGCTCTTGCCTGATGCGCGGCGGCCTCGACACGGTCGCGGCCGTGCTTCTTTGCCGCGTAGAGCGCCTGGTCCGCGGCCGAGACCAGCTCTGCCGGCGTCGCAAATCTATCGGAGATGTTGGCAACGCCGATACTCACCGTCACGATCGCCTTGCTGCTTTCGCTGTGCGGGATTGCGCGCCGATGCAATGCCGAGCGCAGCATCCTGGCGAGCCGCAGCGCGCCATCCCTGTCCGTGCCGGGAAGCAGAATGGCAAACTCCTCTCCGCCAAATCGCGCTGCGAGGTCTGAGGGCCGCTTGGTAATCGACCTGAGAACCTCGCCGATCACCCTCAGGCAGTTGTCTCCTTCGAGGTGACCATAGGTATCGTTGTAAGCCTTGAAGTGATCGACATCGATCAGCAACAGGCCGAGAGAGGATTCGGCCCGGCGGGCGCGCGCAAACTCTTCCGAGATCGCCTCGTCGAACACTCTTCGATTGGCAATACCGGTCAATGCATCGGTGTCGGCCAGCCCTTTCATCTTCAGGGCGAGTTGCGTCAGCCTTTCCTCGGAATCCTTCATCGAGGTGATATCCGAAACCACCACCAGGGCAGAGCCATCGGCCGCCAAACGTGTGCGCTGCCGGAGCCAGCGTCCGTCGAACATCGGTATTTCGCTGTCCTGGGTCAGGAAAAGCTGCGCCGCGGAGATCTCGATCCAGTCATCGACGGCATCCGGGCTCACATCGACCCGCTCGCCACTGCGCACGACCGCCTGCAGGATATCGGTTATACCGGCGCCGGGTTGTCTGGCATGGGCGGAACGGGGAAAGGCGGCACGATATTGATCGTTGCAAAACACCAGCCGGCCCTCGGGATTGAACATGGCAAGCCCATCGGACATTTCGGTCATCGCCTGGGAAAGCACATTCTTGCTGTCGAGGGCTTCCTGAACCAGACGTTTTTTCTCGGTGATATCGCGGGTCACGCCGGCAAGCCCGACCAGATCGCCGTGGCGGTTTCGCAGCGGGATCTTCGACGTCAGGAACCAACGTTCCCGGCCGTCTTCTTCAACAAGAGGCTCCTCGAAATCCACCAGCGGTTCCCCGCTCGCCATGATCTCCTGCTCGCGATCGAAGAATGCTTGCGCCGTCTCGCGGGGATAGAGATCGAAATCCGTCAGGCCGACCATCTCCGAAGATTTGGTGCGGTCATGGTTTCGCGCGACGTTGAGGTTGGTGACGACGAACCGGCTGTTGCGGTCTTTGACATAGTGGAAATCAGGCGCCTGGGTCAGGGCGGCCTTCAAGATATCGCGCTCGAGGGTAAAGGCATGGAAATAGGTGATGACGCATGCCGCGGCCAAAGTCGCGGCGAACTTCACGCCTATTGCGGCAAGGCTGACGGTGGTGATATGCGACCAGCCGCCTCGATGGAAAATGCTCATCGCCAGGGTGACCGAGGCCACCATGACCGCACAGGCAAGCGCCTTTCTGACATCCGCCACGCCCCTGCCGAACAGAAAGTGGAGCACCAGTCCAAATGCGGACACCAGCATGATCGAGATCAATGCTGGTTCGACACCGGCGCCACCCATGGAGATCCTCTGCACGCATGTGAGGACTGCCGTCATCAGAACCGCCAGCGGACCACCGTAGACGGCCGAAACCGCCAGCAAGGTCGAACGGAGGTCGAGATAATAGCCGCTATCGACCTCGACGGACAGCAGCATCGACAAGACGGCCCCAAGGCCCATCATCAAGCCGAAGCCAAGTTCTGCCTGGACCCTGGACAGGCGGTAGAACTTGTAATGCAGGTGCATCCACACCGAAATGACGAGCGCTACCGCAGCCACATTTCCGATCAAGACTTGCCAAGGCACAACAGATTCCTCTAATATTTACAGTTACTTAATAAAAAGCGCCGATGAAATCCGATTGACTGAAGCATTGCTGATTGGCGGCCGTCATGGCCTTGGCGTCGGAGACCAACCTGCACGCTATTCCTTTTCTGCGCCCCTTCAGCGCCTGATTGCCGCGATCCCACCC
Organism: Rhizobium sp. N122; assembly: GCF_002211295.1. NCBI lineage: Bacteria > Pseudomonadati > Pseudomonadota > Alphaproteobacteria > Hyphomicrobiales > Rhizobiaceae > Rhizobium > Rhizobium sp. N122. Next base: position 109,781 of record NZ_LOKU01000010.1, read on the forward strand.
GGAGCTTACGCCGGCCGAGCAATCCGAAGATAAAATCCTGCAAATTCTTTAAGTATCCATTAACCCGGCCATGCACCAATGCAGCCTCTTCGAAGCAATCGGGCGAAAGAGAAATGCGTCAATAAAATCAGATTGATATAAGTATCTCTTTCGAACGCCTCGGTTTGCTACAAGTCTTTCCAAGGCCGATTTTCAAAGACGAGATTGGCGACTTTTCGCCGTTTTTGCGCCCCGGAGCCGAAAGGCGCCTTTACGATTTGTTAAGGGCCAGTTGTCTCATAAGCTTACTATCCCGGTGACGGGCAAGCCTTGTATTTTTGTCCGCGGCGGCCAAGCGCCCGGATGCGAACTGCCGATCGGAGAAAGACATGAAGCTCGAGGCCGAATTCAATCGGATTGAAGAAGTCGCCGCAGGTTTCAACACGCATTACGAAGTGTTCAAATATATGAAGGGCCTTACTCAGGACCTGGCAATGAACGCTTTCCTGTTCATGAGCCTGCCGACCGTCGACAGCGTCGAAATCGGCGCCACCAAGATCATCACCAATTGGCCGGCGGAAATGGTGGATTATTATGACGCCCATAACCTGATGATCGACAGTCCAGTCATCCGCCGGATGCTGAGATCGACCAGCCCGTTCAACTATGACGTCGACGCGATCAATACCGATCGTGGAGGCGACAAGAAGTCCACGGTCATCGAGCTGTTTCACCGGTACGGCATGGAAAAAGGCGCTTATTTTCCCGTTCACGACGCGGCAGGCGGGCGCGGCGCCATGTCGATTTCGGGACCACGCAATTTCAGCATGATCGAAATGGCAAAGCTGCTGTTCATCGCCACACTCATCTACGACCGGCTCTCGCAGCTGACATTGAACGAGAAGCACAAGCCCATCGAGTTTACGCGGAGCGAACTCGACTGCCTCAGGCTGAGCGCCGGCGGCAGGAAGGGCGCCGAAATTGCACAGCTTCTCGATCTGACGGAAAATGCGGTCAACAACCACATCGGCAGCGCGATCAGGAAGCTCGGATGCACGACAAGAACGCAGGCGGTCGTCAGCGCTCTACGGCTCAATATCATTCGAGTCTAGAGCGCGCGGCGATCGGCAAGCATGTGAAATGACGTTCAGAGATCCCGCGCCCGCAGCAATGCCGGGATCTCCTCGGCGAAGACCGGCTTGGAGAAGCGGTAGCCCTGCGCCTCCTCGCAGTGCACGTGACGCAGGAAATCCATCTGGGCGTCGGTTTCCACGCCTTCGGCGAGCACCGAAAGCTTCAGCGTCTGCGCCAGCGAAATCACCGCTGAGGCGATGGCGACGGCGGTTTTGTCGCCCGGCAGGGCCTCGACCAGCGAACGGTCCATCTTCAAGCGATCGAAGGGGAAGGTCTTCAGCGCCGCGAGACTGGAATAGCCGGAGCCGAAATCGTCGATCGACAGGCGCACACCGAGCGCGCGCAGCGATTCCATCATGGCAAGCGCCCGATCGGCATCCTGCATCACCACGCTTTCGGTGACCTCAAGCTCCAGCCAGCGCGACTGCAGGCGGTGGCGCTCCAGCGCCTCGGCGACGTGGCTGGCAAAATCCGGATCGGCGAACTGCTTGGCCGAGACGTTGACGGCGATGGTCAGCGGCGCCAAGCCCATGTCCTGCCAGTGGCGCGCCTGGCGGCAGGCCTCGTTCAGCACCCAGAGACCGAGGGGAACGATGAGGCCGGTTTCTTCTGCGAGCGGAATGAAATTGACCGGCGGCACCCTGCCCTTGGCCGGATGGTTCCAGCGCACCAGCGCCTCGATGCCGGTGATGCGGCCGGTGGCGACATCGACCTGCGGCTGATATTGCAGGAACAGCTGGTCGCCGGTGATCGCCTGGTGCAGCTCCTCCTGCTCGCCGAGCGGCATACCCACAGGGGTGCCGCCGCCATCGTGATGCTGCAGCGTGTTGCGGCCGAGTTCCTTGGCGCGGTACATGGCGCGGTCGGCATTGGCGAGAAGCTCTTCCGAGGTCGCGCCGTCGAAGGGAAAGGCGGCAACACCGATGCTCGACGTGACGGTGATCTCGCCGCCATCGCTCGGGATCGGACGGTTGATCGCCTTTTGCAGCTCGCGCAGGCGGCGCGTGATGCCGGCGTCGTGGCTCGACTGGTGAACGAGCACCACCAGGAATTCGTCGCCGCCGAGACGCACCACCATATCCGAAGCCCGGACGCTGTTGGCCATGCGGGCGGCGGTTTCCTTCAACACCTCGTCGCCGGCGGCGTGGCCGCGGCCGTCGTTGATGTCCTTGAAATTATCGAGATCGATGTAGGCGACGGTGACCTTGCGGGTGTGGCGCCGGGCCTGGTCGAGGATATTGGCCAGCCGCTCCTTCAGGAAGGCGCGGTTCGGCAGGCCGGTGAGATCGTCGTGATGGGCCATGAAGTGGATGCGGTCGTCGACACGCTTACGCTCGATGGCGATGCCGGCGATGTGGGTGGCGAGCGCCACCAGCTTCATCTCGTGCTCGGTGGGACGGCGGACTTCCCGGGAATAGAGGGCAAAGGTGCCGAGCACATTGTTCTGCGAGGTGGCGATCGGCGTCGACCAGCAGGAGCGGAAGCCGAACGGGGCGACCAGCGCGCGGAAATCCTCCCACAGCGGGTCGCTCATCACGTCCTCGACGATGACAGCCTGGCCGCGCCAGGCGGCAGTACCGCAGGAGCCGACCTTGGGACCGATGGTGACGCCGTCGATCAGCCGGCTGTAACCGCCGGGCAGATTGGGAGCGGCGCCGTGATAGAGCCTGGTGCCCTCGCCGTTCAGCAACAGCACCGATCCGTCAATGCCGGTCAGCTGCGCCTCGATCATCAGCACCAGCGCCTCGAGGATCATCGGCAGCGGCTCGTTGCGGGCGATCATTTCGAGCAGGTTCGCCTGCTCACGATGGAGATCCTCCTGGCGCTTGCGTTCGGTGATATCGCGGGAAACGCCGATCAGGCCGACAATCTCGCCGCGATCGTTGCGCAGCGGGATCTTCGAGGTCAGCCGGCATATCGGCCTTTTGCCGCCGGGCAGGACGTAGCTTTCCTCCATGTCGATGCAGGCTTGCCCCGTCGCCATGATCTGCTGCTCGATATCGAAATGGCGCCGTGCCGTCTCGAAATCGAACAGGTCGAAATCACGCTTGCCGGTGAGGACGTCAGCGCTCTCCAAGCCGAGGCTGCTGGCGGTGACGGCGTTGGCGAAGACGAAGCGGCTGTCGCGATCCTTGACGTAGAGGAAATCCGGAAGTTCGTGGACGATCGCCTTCAGGCGCAGGTTCTCGATGCCGTCGGAAAGATGATGGGCGGTCGAGGCCATCATCGCTTCCGTCGCGGCGACGATGCGCCGCGTTTCGGCCGACAGGGCATCGGTCGATTCCCATCGCCTGGCACTCGGTTCCTGCATGCCGCCATTCTCCCCGGAGGCCGAAGGCCCCATCCCGCATAATCACCCCGTAAATTTCCCTTAAAAGTAGTCCTCATTTCCTTCGGCTTGCTTAAATGAAAGAGTGAACAAGACGACAAAATCGGCGGCGATATCCTGCCCTTGGCCGAGGTTACAATCGCAATTCCGGCCGCCTGTGCCAGAAAGGGACAGGCCCGTCTGGCATGTTTCGTGCTAGAGGCGCGATATGACTTGTGAATCCGGAATGCCTTCACGCCGCGACATGCTTTTCCTACTCGCCGCCGCGGCGGTTGCGGGAGGCTCAGCGCGCGCGCTTGCCGCACCGCTTGCGGCTGCCGGGCAGCCGGATCTGCGCGGCGCGATCGACGCGGTGGAATATCGCGCCATTCCCGAAAGCGGCGACCGCAGGACCCGCAACCTGCAGCAGATGATTGAACAGGCGGCGCGCGAGAACGTGCCGGTCTTCCTGCCGCCCGGCACCTACCGGATCTCCAATCTCAACCTGCCAGACAATACCCGCATAACAGGCGTTCCAGGCGCCTCGCGGCTCGTCTATACCGGCGAAGGCCACCTGCTGGCGGCGGCAAATGTGCGTCGCATCGAGCTTTCCAACCTGGTCATTGACGGCGGCAATCGCTGGCTCGGCGATTATGCCGGCGGGCTCGTCCAATTTACCGGCGTCGACGAGGTGCTGATCGACAATTGCGAGATCAGCGGCAGCCGCAAACACGGATTGCAGCTGGAACGCTGCGGCGGGCGGATCGAGCGCAGCCGCATTTCGGGCGCGGCCGAGGCCGGGCTCTACGCGGTCGATTCCGCCAATCTTTCGGTCACCGGAAATACGATCGCCGATTGCGGCAATGGCGGCATCCTGGTGCATCGCTGGAAGAAGGCGGAGGACGGCACGGTGGTTTCCGGCAACCGCATCTCCAACATCCACGCCAATGACGGCGGCACCGGCCAGAACGGCAACGGCATCAACATCTTCCGCGCCGATGGCGTGATGGTGGTGAACAACCACATCTCCGACTGCGCCTTTACCGCGATCCGCGCCAATTCGGCCTCGGACATCCAGATCAGCAGCAACCAGTGCCGGCAATCCGGCGAGACGGCGATCTATGTCGAATTCGCCTTCGAAGGGGCGGTGGTTTGCGCCAATATGATCGACGGGGCGGCAAACGGCATCTCGATCGCCAATTTCGATGAGGGCGGCAGGCTGGCGAGCGTCACCGGCAACGTCGTGCGCAACTTGACGCTGAAGGGCCCATACAAGCACGAGGTCGGCTTCGGCATCGGCATTGCGGCAGAGGCCGATACGCTGATCTCGGGCAATGTGATTGAGGGCGCGCCGCGCTGGGGCATGCAGATCGGCTGGGGTCCTTATCTCCGCAACGTGGTTGTGACAGGCAATGTGGTGCGCAAGGCGCCCGTCGGATGCGCGGTCTCGGTCGCCGATGGCGCCGGCACCGCCGTCATCACCGACAACGTCTTTCAGGAAACCGCGGAAGGGGCGGTTCTCGGCTTCCAATGGGAGAAGAAAGTGTCGGCCGAGATGGCCGGCGGCGGCGCGTCCTACAAGCAGCTGACAGTCGAGCGAAACCGCAGCTCCTGAAGAGCATCAAAAGCTTTCATCGTCCCATCAGCGGCATAGACTTTTCCGGGAGTGCTCACGCATCTAGTGTCTCACCTCGACATACCGAGGGGAGATCATCATGCTGACAATCTACGGAGTCTATCGATCGCGGGCGTCACGCGTCTATTGGATGGCGGTGGAGCTCGGGCTCGAGTTCCAGTCGGTGCCGGTGCTGCAGGCCAGGCGGCTGGCGGAACCTTTGTCCGGGAGCGCGCCGCTCAACACGCAATCGCCCGATTTCACCGCCGTCAACCCGATGGCGCAAATCCCCAGCATCCGGGACGGCGAGCTCGTCATGCACGAATCGCTGGCGATCAATCTCTACCTCGCCCGCAAACATGGTGGGCCGGTTGCCGGAAAAACCGTCGAAGAAGACGGATTGCTGACGATGTGGACCGTCTGGGCCGCGTCGCAGGTCGAGCCGCATTCGGTCAGGATCGTGCTGACCTATGATAACGGCCTCGAAAACAGCGAAGAGGGCAAGCAGACAATCGCCGCCGCCTGCCAAGCGCTGCGCCGGCCGATGGCCGCTCTTGAAAGCCAGCTTGCCGGCCGGCAGTGGATCGTCGGCGACCGCTTCACCGTCGCCGACCTCAACATCGCCGAGGTGCTGCGCTACGCCCAGAGCGAGGATGCGCTGTTCGATGCCCATCCCAACGTCAAGGCCTGGATCGAGCGCTGCCAGTCCCGCGCCGCCTACAAGAGAATGCAGAAGACGCGCGGCGAAGAGCCGATCGAGGTCTGATCTAGAGCACGCCGCGCTTTAGCTTTTGTTTTTGCATGTCGTTGCGGCAAAAGCGCTTCGCGCTTTGCCTGGGAAAACCGCTACACACTTTTGCGCGACATGGCGTTTTGTTTTTGCGCATGTCGTTGCGGCAAAAGCGCTTCGCGCTTTGCCTGGCAAAACCGCTGCACACTTTTGCGCGACATGCTTTAGCGGAACAAGGCGAGCGTGCCGTCCATTTCCTCGTGGATCCACGTCTTGAAATCCTTGACCTTCTTCGGCTCGCGCGCCCCCTCGGCGGTGATGAAATAATGGCCGAAGCCGGTCGGCGCGCGAATGCCGAAGGGGGCGACGAGCCGGCCTTCGGCAAGCGCAAAAGCGGCAAGCGTCTGCCAGGCGAGCATCACCCCCTGCCCGGCGATCGCCGCATCGAGGCAAAGCGAGGCGTCGTTGAAGACGTGGCGGGTCGTAGGTATCGCACCTGACAGCCCCGCCTCGCGCATCCAGACCTCCCAGCCGAACATGGCGCGGCCGTCGACGACGGCGGGCAGCGCCAGGATATCGGCGGGTTCCTTCAATTGCGCCGCCATCTCGGGCGAGCAGACCGGGAAGACCTCCTGCTCCAAGAGCAGCTCGGCCTTCACGTCAGGCCATTTGCCGGTGCCGACGCGGATGCCGATATCGACGTCACAGATGGCGGGATTAACGAGATTGGTCGTTGCATCGAGCCGCAGCTTGATCTCGGGATGGCGCTCGGCAAAACGGTCGAGCCGGCAGACGAGCCAGCGGGCGGCAAAAACCGGCGCCACCGAGATGGTCAGGATCGTATCGTCCTTGCGGCTGGCGATCGACACCGCCGACGAAAGTCGGGCGAACCCCTCGTCGAGCGCATGAAGCACCGGCCGTCCGGCTTCGGTGGCGATCATGCCGCGAGCAGTGCGCTCGAAGATCACCTGCCCCAGCTGTGCTTCGGCCTTGATGACCTGCTGGCTGACGGCGCCGACCGAAACGCCGAGTTCGTCGGCGGCGGCCTGCAGCGAGCCGAGGCGGCCGACGGCGTCGAGCGCCCTGAGGCCGTTGAGATGGATCGTGTTCAGGTTCCTCATATAGTTTTTCTATAGCAGCGCCCTGTTAATCTCAATTGAAAATTCGCTTGGCAGAGCAGACATTACAGCCTGCGGTGACGAACCCCGCACCGCTGGAGAAAGCGAGACATGCCATGTCGTTGCTGAAGTTTTTCTTGAAGCCTGCCCTTGCCATGAGCGACGCCGACACCGCCCCGACCTGGAAGGACGATCCGCTGCGGCATCCCGAAGTCGAGCGCATGTCGATGCGGGAAATTGCCGATCTGCCGCTCGGAACCGACACCGGCCTTCCCACCAAGGTCAAACCGCCGCTGGCGAAATGCGCGTGACGATGCGCGCCGTTTCAGCCGGCCTTAAAGCGCGTCGCATCACTCGTTGACGCGACGCGTTCTCTGGGCGACTTGTCTCAGTCGATCGATGCCTGCCAGCAAATCACCGGACCGTCTTCCGGATCGATGCGCTCTCCTGTTCGGATGAAGCCGTTATGCGCAAGGACACGCTGAGAGGCGATGTTTTCCACGCCGGTATCGGCCGAAATGCGTGACACGCGCGGATCCTTCCGCGCCCATTCGAGCAGTTCCGCGATTGCGCGGGTGACGTATCCACGCCGCTCGCGGCTCGGCGCAATCCCATAGCCGATGTGGATTTCGCCGTCCTCAGGCGCGCGGATGATGGAGCATAGTCCGACGATCTCACCCTCCTCGACAATCATCCAGGCCGAGGGGGTAAATTCGGCGCCGATCTGCGCGGCGATCCCCGCCAGCATCTCCAGAACCTCAGGCGGGGCGATGGCGCTATCGGGAACCAGCCGCAGATTTTGCGGGGCGAAGCCTTTCAGCAAGATGGCAAAATCATCAGCAGTCAGTTCGACGATCATGTTTTTCTCGGGGGTTCTATATGTGTCGGCTTTGGCGAATGAAGGCGTTTGCGGGTCGGCCGTAGAAAAACCGCACTTGGCACTTGCATTCGCGCAACGTCACGTCAACCCGGCGTCGCAAATCGACCCATTTGAGCAAAGAGATTTTCAGTGGCAATTCGAAAGATCCTATTCGGACTCATCGCAATTTTAACGGTCGTGGTTGTCGTCGGTGCCGGCTGGCTCTGGCACGTCGCGGGTGCTTACGGTTTCAACACTGTGTGGCGGCGCGGCGGGACCTATTGGACCAGTATGAAACCTGACGACGAGCGCCTTTCCGCCTCCATGCGACTGGCGTTGAACACAGCCATCCCAGCGGTTCAGCCCGGGCCGCTGACCTGGCAGGAACCGGAGGCGGGTTTCGAGGTGGCGGAACTGCCGGTTCTTGCCGATGGCCGCGAAGTCGACCGCATTTTTCTCAGCAGAATCGACCCGGGCCGCTTTCGATTCGTCACCCGCAATGCCCCGGCCGGCGATACCGGCATCGACGAATGGGAAAAGGCCTTGCCCAACGCGGTGCTCATCGTCAACGGCAGCTATTACGACATGCATGGCAGGCCCGACACGCCATTCATCAGCGAGGGCGTGGCGATGGGTCCCCAGCAGTATGATGCCAAGGCCGGCGCCTTCGTTGCCGATCAAGACGCTGCCGACATCCGTGATCTCAAGCGCCAAGACTGGCAGACCGCCTTTGCCGGCGCGTCGAACGCCATGGTTTCCTATCCCCTGCTCATCGGCGACGACGGGCAGACCCATGTGAACGTGAAAAGCCGCTGGCTCGCCAACCGTACCTTTGTCGCCAAGGACGCGCTGGGGCGTATCGTCATCGGCACGACAAAGGAAGCGTTCTTTTCCCTCGACCGACTGGCAGAGTTTCTGAAGACCTCGCCGCTCGATCTCAAGGTCGCGCTCAATCTCGACGGCGGCCCTATCGCCTGCCGGAGTGTTCGGCTGAATGGCTATCGGCAAAAATTCTACGCAAGATGGGAGGCCCAGGTGGATGACAACAGCGTCAACCTGCTCCGTTGGCCGATTTCCGAAGCCAACTGGGCCATGCCGATGGTGCTGACGGTCGAGCGAAAGTGAGTGGGCCTCGCGACATCCGCGGAAACGAAGTCGCGTGGCTTGCCGCGCTGCAGATTATCGCAAGCATCGATGTCGGAATCGCGTTTCGCCAGCCGTCTTCAAGCCATGGCATAACTCCCTGGATCGGCATCGATCCAAGGATAAAATGAGATGGAGGAAGCGATGACGATTACCATTACCGCCTTTGAACGCTCGCCCGATCGCGGCCGGGGTCTGGCGCGCGACATGCGTGTTCGCTGGGCGCTCGAGGAAGTGGAGCAGCCTTACGAGGTTCGTCTCGTTTCGTTCAAGGCGATGAAGGAACCCGCGCATCTCACACTTCATCCTTTCGGGCAGATTCCGACCTATGAAGACGGCGATCTTAGTCTGTTCGAATCCGGGGCGATCGTGTTCCATATCGCCGAGCGCCATGCGGGCCTGCTGCCTGCGGATGCGAATGCCCGGGCACGCGCTGTCACGTGGATGTTTGCGGCGCTGAACACGGTGGAGCCGCCGATCTTCGAGCGCAGTCTCGCCACGATCCTCGAGCGCGACGAACCCTGGTACGAGCAGCGCCTGCGTGCCCTTGAAGACAGCATCCGCAAACGGCTGGACAGCCTTTCCGCTCGCCTTGGCGATGCCGACTGGCTCGATGGCGCGTTCAGCGCTGGCGACTTGCTGATGGTAACGGTGCTGCTCAGGGCGCAAGCATCGGGACTATTGGAGGAATATCCGAACCTTGCCGCCTATGTCGCCCGCGGCGAGGCGCGGCCGGCCTACAAACGTGCTTTCGCCGCGCAGCTGGCGGTGTTCACCGCCGCATCGGGTGGCTGACAGAGGTCGGGCTTCCATCCGTAGTGCTATGTTTCGGATCGATACGCGGGGAAGGCAATGGCCGGCGACGTCGATGCAATATTTGAGCGCCTCAAGCGGCTGGCTGCCGAAGCAGGCCTGCTCGATGTCGAGGAAAGCACCTCCTATGGCAACCCAGCGCTGAAGGTCGCCGGAAGGAGCTTCGTCGCGGTGAAGGACGACGAGACGATCGTGATCTCAATAGGTCTGGACGACAAAGATCATCTTCTCGAAATGGCGCCCGACATCTATTTCCAGACCGCGCATTATATCGGCTGGCCGCATCTGCCGTTGCGCGCCGCCGTGATCGGCGACGAGGAATTACGGCTGCGGCTTATCGGCGCCTGGCTGTTCCGGGCGCCAAGGAAGCTTGCTGCCGCTTTCGGATATCACCCCCGATCATAGGCCAGCGCCCGCTGAACGGCGGGGCGCTGCAGCATGCGGGCGTGGTGGTCGCTGACCTTTTCGAAGCGGGCGGGATCGACGCCGTCGGCCGGCAGCCAGTCGGTCATGACGAAGAGATAGGGATCGGCGAGCGAATAGGTCTCGCCCATCACCCAGGGGCCCTTGAACATCGTCTCTTCGATCAAGGTGAAACAATCCGCCATGTTTTGCGGCACCTTCACCTTCATCGCCTCGATCGCCGCTGGATCGTCGGCCCAGCGCGAGCCGCGCGGGCGATGGGCGTGGTTCACATGCACGGTCGAGCAGAGATAGCTGCTGAAGGACTGCAGCCGCGCCATCTCGAAGGCATCGCCGAGCGGCGCCAGTTTGGCGGCCGGGGCGCTGTCCGCGATAAAGCCGAGGATCGCCGGCGTTTCCGTCAGCACGCCGCGCTCGGTGACAAGTGCGGGCACACGGCCCTTCGGGTTGATTTGCAGATAATCCGGCGAGCGCTGTTCGCCATCGCGCAGGCTGAGCTTTTTCGTTTCGAAGGCGAGGCCTGATTCCTCCAGGGCAATAAGGCTTGCGAGCGCGCAGGTTCCCGGCGCGTAGTACAAAGTCAGCATGGTGGTCCACTCCCTTTCGGCCGCTGGTATAGCGCAGGGATGGGTGCGCCGGAACTGGGGAGATTGGGTTTTGTCTCTGCGTCGGGCGCGGACGAGGAGCAATGATCGGTGTGCCGTGCGGCCGCCCCTCATCCGGCTGCCGCCACCGACCGGGGTCGAGCCACGGGTCTCGACCCGTCCTTCGGACCCCCGCAAACGGGGCGAAGGGATATGCCGCGACCTCTCCGTCCCTCGCCGACCTCTCGCTAGAACAGGATGATTTTAGGCCCGGTTGGCCTAAAATCTGAATCCTGTTCTAAAATAAAGAGTTAGGGCATGATGTCGTCCGAAAACCGCTCACACTTTTCGGCATCATGCTCTAGGCACGTCCCCTCTCCCCGTTTTACGGGGAGATCATTAGGGTGAGGGGCTGCCTTCTGGCACGAACTCGCCCTTCAACCGCAACCCGGCACATCCTCCAGCCGGTGCCAGACCGGAATGCCGCGCTCCCTGGCGATGCGCACGTCATTGTCGGCGCCCTTGGAATCGCCGGCCAAGCGCAGCACGCCCTCACAGAGCTGCAGCAGCCGGCCGGCGACCGGGTGGAAAATCTCTTCGTAAAGCGCATCGCCGACCGATTTGCCGCCGGCGGCGTGCCAGATCGGCAGGGCCACCCATTCGCCGATCATCGGCACGTGGCCGGCCGCAAACAGCGCGTGCGAGGGCTGCTCCAGCCGCTTCAGGTTGGCGGCCATCTTTTCCGGGTCGTCGCCGGTTCCCGACCTGTAAGGCCCGGCAATCAATATCAACATGATCCACTCCTTCGCCCCGCTTCTGCGGGAGCACTCCCGGCTTCATGCACGGGATTTCGTGAAAATGCACGATATTTCTTGAATGTCGAGTCAATTCGTGCAATATCGGGCCATTACGGTTAATATCGTGCAGAGAGCCCATGCTGACGTCACAACGCAAAACCCTGATCCTCGACATATTGCGCCGTGACGGCCAAGTGATCGCCAAACGCGTCGCCGAAGATCTTTCCCTTTCGGAAGACACGATCCGCCGCGACTTGCGGGAGATGGCGGCGGAGGGGCTGTTGAAACGCGTGCATGGCGGCGCGATGCCGCTGGCGCCAGAACTGCCCGATTTCACCGCGCGGGCCAGCGTCTCCTCAGAGATCAAGGCGCGGCTGGGGGCTGCTGCGGCGGCGACGGTGAAGCCGGGGCAGATGATCTTTCTCGACGGCGGCACGACGACGGCGGAGATCGCCCGGCACCTGCCGCGCGACATGCCCCTGACGGTTGCGACCCACAGCCCGACGATCGCCGCCGAACTCGAGCACCACCCAACGGCCGAGGTGATCCTGACCGGCGGCCGGCTCTACAAACATTCGATGGTGGCGACGGGGGCAGCAGCAGCCGCGGCGATCTCGCAGTTGCGCCCCGACCTGTTCTTCCTCGGCGTCACCGCCGCCCATCCGGTGCATGGGCTTTCCACCGGCGATTTCGAGGAGGCGGCGATCAAGCGGCATATCGCCCGCTGTTCGGCCGAAACGCATGTGCTGCTGACGCAGGAGAAGTTCGATCTCGTCTCGCCCTGCCCGGTGCTGGCGATTTCCGAAGTCGCCGGGATGATCGTGCCGGCGGAGATGCCGGCAGAACGGCTGAAACCCTATCGTGATCTCAACGTCGCGATCGCCGCGGCGTGATCACTCAGTCAAAGCCGAGGTGACCCTGACATCGCCGACATGGATGCCGTTCCAATTGCGCATGGAGGTTGCGGCAAAAGCCGTCAGGGCGGCATGAATCTCGTCTTCCGTCTCGAAGAAGCGGGCGAGCGTGGCGGCGACCATGGCTTCGGCGGCGCGGGTGGCGCCATCCTCGCATTTCAGCGCGATGGCGATGCCCTTTTCCGGGATCGCGGCGCAGAAGACGCCCTCGGCGCCGGTTTTGACGAAGATGCGGCCGGGAGCGATCTGCATCAGTTTCGTGCAGGCGCGGCCGGAGCCGGCGACATAGAAGGGTTCGGCCATGCAGGCCTCGATCAGCCGGCGGGATGCCTTGGCGCGCAGGGGCTCCAGACCGACGCCGGTCGCCATTTTGGCAAAACCGTGGGCAAGGCTCCTGAGCGGCACGGCATAGGTAGGGATCGAGCAGCCGTCGGTGCCACAGCTCTCGGCGCCGAGCACGGCGCCGGTCAGGCTTTCCATCGTTGCGCGGATCTCGACCTGCAGCGGGTGCTGATAGCCGACATAGCCTTTCGGATCGATATCCTGGTGGCAGCAGGCGCAGATGAAGCCGGCATGTTTTCCCGAGCAATTGTTGTGCAGCGCGGTCAGTGCGTCGAGCGTGCGGGCCTGGTGGATCAGGACCTTCTGGCTCATCGACCAATGGGCGCCGCATTTCAGCGCTCCCGCATCCCGGCCGGCCCGCGCCAGCATGGAGGCGGCAAGCGCCACATGCTCGTCCTCGCCATTGTGCGAGGCGCAGGCGAGCGCCAGTTCCTTGTCGCCGAAACCATAGGCGTCGACCGCACCGCTTTCCACCAGCGGCAGCGCCTGCATCGCCTTGCAGGCCGAACGCGGGAAAACGGCGGCGTCGATATCGCCCAGCGAAAAGACAAGCTCGCCGTCGCCATCGACGACCGCCACCGCGCCGCGATGGCGGCTTTCGACGAGCAGGCCACGGGTGACTTCGACGGCGACGGGATTGGTCATGGGCTTTCATCCAGGTGCTGCGGGATGCGGCAGGCATAACGCGTCCCGCTGACAAAGCCAACGGGGTTTAGGCTTTGCCGGAGTGTCGCAACGGCATGCGCGGACGGCGGGTTTGGCGGAAACACACCGCCAGTCTCCGTCATCCCAGGCCTTGAGCCTGGGACCATGGTCGCAGTTGATGGAGACGGCGTGGATCCTCGGGTCAAGCCCGAGGAGGACGGAGGGTGGGGTGGGCTTCTGGAGCAAGTACCGCGACAGATGGCGTAATGGGAGATTAGTTGCGTCCCCTGCCGCGCTCAGACCGGCCTTGAAGTTGGATGCCTTCAGACGATATCCTGCAACCCAGTTCGCATTCGCAGGAATCGTTTTGCAATCAGGCCTATCCATTTCAGAGTCCATATTGTGGGTATTTTTCACGGTCGCCTCTCTCAGCCTGGCGTGCTGGTTGGCGCGCTGGACCAAAAGGACAAGCGTTGGAATCATCCTTGGAGCACTTCTGGGGTTGGCCTTGATGTCAATTGCCTCAGTTCTGGTCGGTTTCCTGGGAAACGTTCTTCCCTTCGGGCAAATCGACTTCTGGCTCTCCAGTTTGACAGCGCAAATCTGAAGCAAACATCCATCACAGGAATTGACCGAATCGATCGAAAACTATTGTTTCTCTGATGTGTCAGATGCGACTACAGGTGGTGCATCAGGAACCGCCCCATGTCATCCACCTTTTCCTTGATCCTGCGCGATAAGCGGATCCGCATTCCGGCGGTGACGCTCGTCGCGCTCGCCTTTACCTATGCCTCGACCGCGCCCTATCAATCGATCATCGGGATCAACGAATTGGGCCTCAGCAACGGCACTTATTCGGCGCTGATCTTCTTCTCGGCGATCGTCAATGTCACCACCAGCCTGACGCTCGGCATCTGGTCGGACCGGCTGAAAGAGCGGCGGCCGCTGGTGCTGGGGCTGTCTGTCGCCGGCATGCTCGGCTTCGGGTCGATCGCGATCTTTCACAGCCCCGCCGTCTTCATCGTCTCGACGCTGTTGCTGGTGCCGATGAGCAACTCCACCTATTCGCTGCTGTTTGCCAGCCTGCGCGCCAGGACCAACCAGATGGATCGCGGCCAGGCGGCGGGGATCACCGCAACGGTGCGGGCGCTGTTTTCCGGCTCATGGGCGCTGGCGCCGGGGATGATCGGCCTCTATCTCGTCAATTCGCCGTCGATGACGCCGGCCTATGGGATCGCGGCCGTGGCAAGCCTCATTTGCTTCTGCCTCTACTTCTTCTTCGCGCCCGGAAACGGCATGGCTGGCCCGGCCCTCGATCACGTCGGCTTCCTGGCGTCGCTGAAGCGGATCTTCATGCCCTCTGTGCTGGTGCGCGTCATCGTCATGGCGCTGCTGTTCGGGCTGCAGCGGCTGAACAGCATGCTGCTGCCGCTGATCATCACCCATGCTGCCGGCGGCACCGTGGCCGATGTCGGCTTCATCGCCGGGCTGACGGCCTTTCTCGAAATGCCGTTCATGGTGATGTGGGGCATGGCGCAGCGGCGGTTCCGCACCGTGCATGTGCTGGCCTTCGGAGCGCTGATCTATTGCTGCTATCTGCTGCTGCTCGGATTTGCCGCAGCACCCTGGCACATCTATGCGCTGCTTCTCCTCAACGCCTGTGGGGCGGCGGCAATCCTCAGCGTGCCGATCACCTATCTGCAGGACCTGATCGCCGACCGGCCGGGGCTCGGAACCTCGCTGCTCTCGCTCAACACCTTCATCGGCACCGGCATCGCCGCCGGGCTTTTCGCCTTCGGCACATCGATCAGCGACTATTCCGGCACCGCCTTCGTCGGCGCCGCCGCAGGCCTCGTGTCGATCGGAGTCCTGCTCTATCTCGAAAGCAGCAGACGGCAGGCGCGGCAGCCGGCCTGAAGCACGAGTTGCCTGCGTGTGCTCGGCCTCAACGCGGCGTGATGCGATAGGCGCAACGCCTTGCGCCCAAGAGGATGTGTTCGCTGCGCTCGACCTCGGCGCCGAGGGCAGTGCGGAAGGTTTCGAGTTCGGAGCGGCAGAAGCCGGCGCAGGCAGAAGCGGCTGCGCAGATCGGGCAGTGGTTTTCGACCAGCATGAACGATCCGTCCAGTTCGCGCCAGTGATCGGCCATATAGCCCTCGCGGGTGCGGATGGCGGCAAGGCTTTCGACACGCGCGGCAAGGTCACCGGCATTTTCCAGTTCCTGCCGATAACGCTGCAGCGTCTCGGCCTCGCGGGCGGAGATGACGGTATCAAGGGCTGCGGGTCCGAGCTGTTCGGTGAGCGTGACGAGAAGGTTTGCCGTCAGCTCGGCGTGGCCGTCCGGGAATTGGCGGTTGCCCGCGGCAGTGAGATGCCAGAGCTGACGCGGCCGGCCCCTGCCCGTGGTCCCGATGGTGACCGGCTCCACCAGCCCCTGCTCCGCCAGCTTGGCGAGCTGCTGGCGGGCGGCCTCGCCCGAAATGCCGAGCGCATCGCCGATCGCCGAACCGAGCTGCGGGCCGTCGGTCTTTATCAGGATCAGGATGCGGTTGGCGGGCGACTGGCGCATATTTTTCCAAGCGATATCTTGTTTTAATGAGAGCGGCATGTAATTTTCCAATTTATAACTTGGAAAATAATCCTTCGCCAGCAAAAACATCGAGATCGTCCCATGTCGGATATCGACCAGACTGCAACCGTTCCCAGCGCCAGCTCCCTCCTCCGCCTCTTCCTGCCCGAGCATCTGCCGGCAACGTTGATCCTTGCCGGCGGCGTGACGCTTTATGCGGTGGAGACTTACATCATGGCAACGATCGCGCCTTCGATCGTGCGCGACATCGGCGGGCTCGCGCTGTTTTCCTGGGTCACCAGCCTGTTCGTCGCCGCCGCCGTGCTCGGCTCGATTTTCGTCGCCATGCGGCCACGGGGTGTCGGGCTTCGCGGCGTCTATGTGATCGCGGCGCTGGTCTTCGGCGTCGGCAGCCTGATTGCCGCAGCCGCGCCGTCGATGCCGGTGGTGCTGGTCGGACGCGCGGTGCAGGGGCTTGGCACCGGGGCGCTGGCCGCGCTTGGTTATGCCTTCATCCGCTTCGTCTATCCCGAGCCGCTATGGACGAAGGCATCGACGCTCTATGCGGCGATCTGGGGTGTGGCGACCGTCATCGGGCCGACGCTTGGCGGCTTCTTCTCCGCCGGCAGCAACTGGCGCTACGCCTTCATCGTGCTGGTGCCGCTCGGCCTGGCAATGGCGGTATTGGCGCCGCGGTTCTTGCCCGAGGTCGAAGACGATCGCGAGCAGGCGAAAACGCCAATAGCCCAGATCGGGCTGCTGCTCGGCGCCGTGCTGATGGTCAGCACCGCGGGCACGATCGAGACGACCGCCGCGAAAATCGCTTTGATCGCGGCCTCGATCGCTGCGGTCGGCGGCATGCTTGTCATCGAGGGCCGAAGCCCGAACCGGCTGCTGCCCTCCGGCGCGGTCAGCCTTTCCCGGCCGATTGCGCGCGTTTACCTGACAATGCTGGCGATGACTTTCGTGCTCGTCAGCGACGTCTTCATTCCCTATTTCCTGCAGGTGCTGCATGGGGTGGCGCCGCTTGTCTCCGGTTATCTGGTGGCGCTCGTCGCTCTCGGCTGGACGTTTTCGGCCTTCCTCAGCGGCTCGCTGAGCGGCCGCCGCGCGCAGGCGGCGATCGTTGCCGGTGCGCTGATCGAGGCGGCGGCCACCCTTTCGCTGGCGATCTTCCTCGCGCGCGACAATCCGCAGGCGAATATGCTCTTCATCGTGCCGGCGGCAGTCGGCATGTTCATGATGGGCTTCGGCGTCGGGCTCGGCTGGGCGCATCTCGTCGCCATGGTGTTGACACTTGTCGCCGGCAACGAACAGGACAAGGCTTCGGCGGCAATCCCGACGATGAGCTCGCTCGGCGGCGCTTTCGGCGCGGCCTTTGCCGGCGTCATCGCCAATGGAGCCGGCCTTGTCGATCCGGGCGGCGTTGCCGGCAGCATCTCGGCGGCCCACTGGCTCTATCTGCTAATGGCGCTGCCCGGCCTTCTCGCGGTCGGCGTATCGCTGACGCTGAGAGAAAGCCGAAATTAGAAAAGGCGCCTCGGTTCGGGGCGCCTTTCAAGCTTGAACGTAGAGTCTAGCCCGGCCCTCAGGCGACGTTGCGTTCGGGCTCCTGCTGGACGGCCTGCTGCTTCACGCCGAGGTAGAGCACGGAGCTGCGGCCGATGCCATAGGTATCGCAGACATCGGGCGTCAGGAAATCGGTGACCGGAATTTGCTGGACCGCCAAACCGGCGCGCTGGATCACATCGATGAACCCGGACTTTGAGAAGAGACGCACATGGTCGTCCTGGCCGAAATGCGCCCAGCGGCCTTCCGGCGTCGTCACGTTGGGATCTTCATGGGTGTCCTCGATCGACAGGCAGATCGGCGCCATCAGGATGGCGACGCTGTCCTGCTTGAGAACACGCCGGATTTCGGCGGTGGCACGCACCGGATCCTCGACATGCTCGAGCACATGGGAGCAAAGCACGAAGTCGAAGCTCTCGTCTGCGTAGGGCAGGTTGTGGATATCAGCCTTGTCGTCTGCCTCGGGCAAATACATGTCGCAGCTGCGGTAGAAGACATGTGGGTGGGTCTTGAGCCAGAAGGTCAGGGCCCGGCCCGGCGCAATGTCCAGGAAGCGGACGGCCTGTGCCTGGTCGAGGCGCTGGAACACCGGCGTCAGGAACAGCGCGAAGAGCCTGTCGCGATCGGTCGAATGACAATTGGGGCAGCTATAGGCCTGATGGTTGATCGTCTCGAATTCATCGACCTGGTAGGGAAAGCCGTGCTCGCCCGCCTTGTCGATGTAGTAGCGCGGAAGCGGTACGAAATGCGGAATTCTGCTGCGGCAGATGGGGCAGGCGTGGAATAGGGCCATTGTATTCCTCGTAGGGACCGTACAACGCGCAGGCAACGCCACATCAATATGCGCAATTTCGGGGCCGGGTTTCGTTCAGGTGGCTATTCAACGACCCGAAGACTCAAAAGCGTCCAGGATCAAATTCACCTTGCGCCCGAATGCTGGTCCGAAGCTGACCTCAGACGGTGAGCATGATCTTGCCGATATGGCTGCCATCCTCCATCAGCCGGTGCGCCGCGACGACCTCTTCGAAGGCAAAGACCTTGTGGATGACCGGGGCGACCGTGCCGGCCTCCAGGAGCGGCCAGACTTCGGCGAGCAGGTCGTCGCGGATGGCGCGTTTCTCCTCCGCCGTGCGCGGGCGCATGGTGGAGCCGGTGACCGTCAGCCGCTTGACCATGATCGGCGACAGATTGACCTTTTCGGCAACGGCGCCGCCGAGAAAGGCGATGATCGACAGGCAGCCGTCTTTGGCGAGCGAGGCGAGGTTGCGCTCGAAATAGGCCGCACCGATCATGTCGAGGATGATATCGACGCCCTGACCGGTTTCAGCCTTGATCACCTCGGCGAAATCCTCGCTCCGGTAATTGATCGCGCGTTTGGCGCCGAGCCTTTCACAGGCCTCGCATTTCTTGCTCGAGCCCGCCGTCGCATAGACCTCGGCGCCGAAGGCGCGGGCGAGTTGGATCGCCGTCGTGCCGATGCCGCTGGTGCCGCCGTGGATCAGCACTGTCTCGCCTTCGGTCAGCCCGGCCATCTGGAAAAGATTGGCCCAGACGGTGAAAAAGGTTTCCGGCAGGGCCGCGGCCTTCACCGCGTCATAACCCTTGGGAAAGGGCAGGATCTGGCCTGCCGGCAGCAGGCAATATTCGGCATAGGCGCCGCCGTTGGCGAGCCCGCAGACCTTGTCGCCGACACCGTAGCCGCTGACGCCAGGGCCGATCGCAACGATTTCGCCTGACAGCTCCAGGCCAAGGATCGGGCTCGCATCCTTGGGCGCGGGATAGCTGCCCTGGCGCTGGGCGACGTCGGGGCGGTTGACGCCGATCGCCTCGGCGCGCACCAGAACCTGCCCCTCACCCGGCACCGGCAGCGGGCGTCTGCCGATCGTCATCACCTCCGGGGCGCCGAAGGACGTGAGATCGACGAAACGCATTTCCTGCGGCAGTGACATGGCGCGACCCTCCCTGTTCGGAACCAGGAAATAAGTCAGCCCCGCGGGCTTGGGAAGACTTGATGTGGCAAGGGCGTCAATTCGCCTCGCCCAGCAAGTGAAAGACGAGACCTTCGTCGCTCTCCTTGGCCGCCGACTTGATGACGGCGATCTCGGCGCTGACGCGGTTGATATCGTCGATGACGAGACCTTCCGGCAATTCGATGACGCCGATCGAGCAGCGCATCAGCGGGAACAGCGCTTCGGCGCCGCTGCGATCATGGCCGAGGATGCGGCCGGCGGCGCGGTGCTCATCGGAATAAAGATCGAGCACGTCGTCGTGGAAATCGCTGATCAGCCGGTCGAGAATCTCAGTCAGTTCCTCCTGCGTCCAGCCGACGACGCCGATGAAGAAATCGTCGCCGCCGACATGGCCGAGGAAATGGCGCTCGGCGAAGAAATAACGGCGCATCAGCGCTGCAAACAGCGAGATCGCGTGGTCGCCGAGATGGAAGCCGTAAGCATCGTTGAACGGCTTGAAATTGTCGAAATCGCAATAGCAGAAATGGCGGACCTCATCGCCGTCGCGGCCGGACTGGCGCATGAAATCGCGGATGGCGCGATTGCCCGGCAGGCCGGTCAGCGGGTTCTGGTCCTGGGCTGTTTTCAGCTGCTTCTCGTTGATGACCTTGATCAGCGAGGCGGCGGAGACGACGCCGGCATAGCGCATATTGTCGGTCAGGATCAGGCAGTTGCTGCCTTCCATATTGGCGAAGATCGCCATCAGATGCTCGGCATCGCTGTCGAGGCCGACGATCGGCGCCATCTCGACGAAATGCGAGATGCTGCGCTCATACATCTTGTTCTTCAGGAGATCGCGGCCGAAGGGCTGGTAGATATATTCCTTGAGGTGCTGCTCGTGGATGATCCCGCGCGGCTCGCTATTGGCGTTGAGCACGGGAAAAAAGGCCTGGCGCGGATTGCGGCGGAAGAGCTCGAAGACGCTGTCGATGCTGTCGTTTTCGTAGACCGCCGGCAGCAGCTCGATCTGCTTGCGGATGAGGATCTCGTCGAGCGACTGGCTGGCGCGCTTGCTTTTCCCGAGCTCCTGCAGATGTGGGAAGGACGGCGCCAGCTCCGACATGTGCGTCGTCGGCCGCGAGATGAACCAGCCCTGGACGAGATCGACGCCATATTCGCGGCAGGCGATGAATTCGGCCTCGGTCTCGATGCCCTCGGCGATGACGCGGGTGCCGAGCACATGGGCGATGTTGACGATGCTCTTCAAAAGATGACGCTTGCGCGGACTGCGGTCGATCTCGGCAACGAAATGGCGGTCGATCTTCAGATAATCCACCGCATGATCGCACAGCAGTTTCATTTCGCCGTGACCGACGCCGAAATCGTCGATCGCCAGCTTGAAACCGGCCTTGCGCAGCTTCGACACCAGGGCTGAGAATTCCGGTACGCTGGTATTGTCGAAGCGTTCGGAAAATTCGAAACAGATCGAAGACGGCGGGATATTCCCGGTCCTCAGATGCTGCAGCAGGTTCTCGACCAGCCGCTCGCCATCCGGGATCAGCCGGACATCGAGATTAAGGAACAGCGTCGAGGTAGAGAAATTCGACAGCGTGGCGAACTTGGCGAGCGCGCGGCTGGCGACCATCTGTTCGAGCTGCAGCAGCTGGCCGGCCTGATGGGCCTCGTCGAGGATCTCGGCCGGCGTGTGGTAGCCGATGCGATCCTGGCCGCGCATCAGGGACTCGTAACCGAACACCGTGCCGGTACCGGCCTCGACGATCGGCTGGAAGGCGTTTTCGACCACGAGTTTGGCAAGGGTGACGAGCTGATCGCTGGCGTAGCGGCGCAGAACGCCGGGCTCGACGGCGGCAGCCAGGGATGTGCCGGTCTTCATCGCGGGCCGATCTCCACTGTGACTTGTCTTTTGAGTCAGGAAGATGCCGGGGAAGGATCAATGAACCCTTTCGCCAATGTGAAAGTTTTGTGAAAGCCGCGGGCCATCGGCACGCGCTCCGCGTTTATTGAAATTTCCAATGCAATCAGGCGCTTGTTCAGGCAGAGCGACGGCGCTGCGCCTCGTGATCGGCGAACATGTCGGCGACGCATCTGCCGCCGGAGGCAACGCTCTCGTCATCGAGGAGATCGGCCTTGATTTCACCGAGCTTGCGGGCGCTATCCCAGAGGCGGAGCGCCTCGCGGACGACCTCGCTGCTCGAGGCGTAACCGCCATTGTCGACGGCGGCACGGATGCCCGCTGCCTGTTGCGGAGAGATGGAAACGGTGACCATCGGCATGAACTTCCTCCCTTTTTTATTCAGGCAGAACCCTGCCTTTGGGGGACGCATGACCATTTGCGGCGATCGCGCACAGGACCACCCGCTTTTGGCGATCGGTCCATACCCCTTAAGTCTAATCCCCTGTCATCTCCTTGTCAAAATAGGCGTATCAAAAAGGGCTTCAACTGCGGATGCCGAGCCCGAAGGCGATCATGGTCGAACCCTGGATGATGAGATCGATGGCCAGGAACAGACCGAGGATCCAGAAGCTGTTCACCGGCCAGCCGAGCGCGATGACGAAGCCGGCCAGCGCCGTCATGACGCCGCTGATCGCGATCCATCGCCAGCCCTTCAGCGGCCGCATCCGCATCCCGACCCAGAGGCGGAAAATGCCGGCCACCAGCAGCGCAATCGCCAGAAACAGCGTCAGGGCCGCCGAGGTGAAGATGGGATTGATGAAGGCGAAGATGCCGGCAAGCACGTAAAGCACGCCGCTCAGAGCCCAGAAGAGCACTTGATCCCAACGGCGCACCTGAAATGCGTGGACGAGATAGATGACGCCGCCCGCCAGCATGAGCATGCCGACATAAAAGACCGACGCGACGGTCGCCATCAACAGGTTGCTGAGAGCGATGAGGCCACAGATAAGAAGCAGCACGCCGAGGCCGAGGAACCAGACCCATTTCGACCGAAGCGGGGATCCGGGCATTTCGTTGAAGACGCTGGTCATGGCACACCTCCTGATCAACGAATATGTCGCGCCCGTTTCTCCGGAAAAGATCTGCGCGAAATCAATTCGGCCAATATTTTTGTTGATTGATCAGTCAATCAAAAATATCCTTGTCGAAAATGCGTGAGGAGTTGGCGGTTTGCCGAAAGTCGGAATGGAGCCAGTGCGCCGCAAGGCGCTTGTCGATGCGGCGCTGCGGGTGATCGGCGATCACGGCTCGCTTGCCGTCACCATGTCCGACATCGCCCGCCAGGCGGGCGTGTCGCCAGCTCTCGCGCATCATTATTTCGGCAGCAAGGAGCAATTGCTGATCGAGACGATCCGCTCACTGCTGCGGCAGTTGCGCCGCGATACGGTGGCGGCGCTGAAGGCAGCGCGCACACCGCGTGAACGGCTGTCGGCCGTCATCCGGGTCAACTTCCATGCCGACCAGTTCGCGCCCGACACGATTGCCGCCTGGCTTGCCTTTTACGCCGAAGCGCAGCGCTCGGAGGAAACCCGGCGCTTCCTGGTGATCTATGCCGGCCGGCTGCGCTCCAACCTGCTTGCCGATCTCAAGGCGCTGCTGCCGGCCGACGCCGCAGAACGCATCGCCGAGGGCGCTGCGGCGATGATCGACGGGCTCTACATCAGGCAAAGTCTGAAATCGGCGCCGATCGGCATCGAAGCCTCGATCGCGCTGACGGAGGATTATGTGAACGCGCTTCTGGCCGCCGCCTCCCCTTCTCCCCGCGAGCACAGGGGACGATCACCTCAAACCATCCAAGGACAAATGACATGAAAGCCCAGCCGAAAGCCTCGCACTTCATCGACGGGGAATATGTCGAGGACACAGACGGCACCGTCATCGAGAGCCTCTATCCGGCGACCGGCGAGGTGATCGCCCGGCTGCATGCGGCAACGCCTGCGATCGTCGAACAAGCGATCGCCGCGGCCAGACGCGCCCAGCCGGAATGGGCGGCGATGAGCCCGATGGCGCGCGGGCGCATCCTCAAGCGCGCCGCCGAGATCATGCGCGAGAGAAACCGGGCGCTCTCCGAACTGGAAACGCTCGATACCGGCAAGCCGATCCAGGAGACGATCGTTGCCGATCCGACCTCGGGCGCCGACGCCTTCGAATTCTTCGGCGGCGTCGCACCCGCCGGCCTGAATGGTTCGCATATCCCGCTCGGCCAGGATTTCGCCTATACCAAGCGGATGCCGCTCGGCGTCTGCGTCGGCATCGGCGCCTGGAACTATCCGCAGCAGATCGCCTGCTGGAAGGCGGCCCCGGCACTCATCTGCGGCAATGCCATGGTGTTCAAGCCGTCTGAGAATACCCCGCTCGGCGCCCTGAAGATCGCCGAGATCCTGCATGAGGCGGGGCTGCCGAAGGGGCTCTTCAACGTCATCCAGGGCGACCGCGACACCGGGCCGCTGCTCGTCAACCATCCCGATGTCGCCAAGGTATCGCTGACCGGATCGGTGCCAACCGGGCGCCGGGTGGCGGCCGCCGCCGCCGGCAGCCTCAAGCATGTGACGATGGAACTCGGCGGCAAGTCGCCGCTCATCGTCTTCGACGATGCCGATCTCGATTCGGCGGTCGGCGGCGCCATGCTCGGCAATTTCTATTCCACAGGCCAGGTCTGCTCGAACGGCACCCGTGTCTTCGTGCAGAAGGGCATCAAGGCCGAGTTCCTGAAGCGGCTGAAAGCGCGCACCGAGGCGATGCTGATCGGCGACCCGATGGATGAGGCGACGCAGATCGGCCCGATGGTTTCCTGGGCGCAGCGCGAAAAGGTGGTCGCCTATATCGAAAAGGGCAAGGCCGAGGGCGCAACGCTTGTCGCCGGCGGCGGTATTCCCAACAACGTTTCCGGCGAAGGCTATTATGTGCAGCCGACGGTGTTTGCCGACGTCACCGACGACATGAGCATCGCCCGCGAGGAGATCTTCGGGCCTGTGATGTCGGTGCTCGATTTCGACGATGAGGACGAGGTGATCACACGCGCCAATGCCAGCGAATTCGGCCTCTCCGGCGGCGTCTTCACCGCCGACCTCACCCGCGCTCACCGCGTCGTCGACCGGCTGGAGGCCGGCACGCTGTGGATCAACACCTACAATCTCTGCCCGGTGGAGATCCCTTTCGGCGGCTCGAAACAATCCGGCTTCGGCCGCGAGAATTCGCTGGCGGCGCTGGAGCATTATTCCGAGCTGAAGACCGTATATGTCGGCATGGGGCCGGTAGCGGCGCCGTATTGAGAGTGAAAAGACCCCTCCCCAACCCCTCCCCACAAGGGGGAGGGGCTAGAATGCCGCACCGATTTTACTCTTCTTCGATCGCACCGCTTGCGGCGCTGATTTCGGAGCAAGGCGGTGCCGCAAGTTAAGCCCCTCCCCCTTGTGGGGAGGGGTTTGGGGCGGGGTCTTCAGCCCGTTGCAAAAGAATCTAAGGGAACGTCATGCAACAAGCAGATTTCGTCATCATCGGCTCGGGCTCGGCGGGGTCCGCCCTCGCCTATCGCCTCTCCGAAGACGGCAAGAATTCGGTTCTCGTCATCGAGGCGGGCGGCAGCGATTTCGGTCCATTCATCCAGATGCCGGCCGCCCTTGCCTGGCCGATGAGCATGAAGCGCTACAATTGGGGTTATTTGTCCGAGCCGGAGCCCAACCTCAACAACCGGCGCATCACCGCGCCGCGCGGCAAGGTGATCGGCGGCTCCTCCTCGATCAACGGTATGGTCTATGTGCGCGGCCATGCCGAGGATTTCAACCGCTGGGAGGAGCTTGGCGCCAGCGGCTGGGCCTATGCCGACGTGCTCCCCTATTTCAAGCGGATGGAACATTCGCATGGCGGCGAGGAGGGCTGGCGCGGCACCGAGGGGCCGCTGCATGTCCAGCGCGGCGGCTTCACCAATCCGCTGTTTCGCGCCTTCATCGAGGCAGGCAAACAGGCAGGTTTCGAAACGACGGAGGATTATAACGGCAGCAAGCAGGAAGGCTTCGGGCTGATGGAGCAGACCATCTTTTCCGGCCGCCGCTGGTCTGCCGCCAACGCCTATCTGAAACCGGCGCTGAAGCGGAAGAATGTCGAGATCGTCTACGGCTTCGCGCGCAAGGTAATGATCGAGAACGGCCGGGCGACGGGCGTCGAGATCGACCGCGGCGGCAGGATCGAGGTGGTGAAGGCGAACCGCGAGGTGATCGTCTCGGCCTCCTCGTTCAATTCGCCGAAGCTTTTGATGCTCTCGGGCATCGGACCGGCCGAGAATCTGAAGGAGATGGGCATCGAGGTGAAGGCCGACCGGCCGGGTGTCGGCGCCAATCTGCAGGACCATATGGAATTCTATTTCCAGCAGATCAGCACCAAACCGGTGTCGCTCTATTCCTGGCTGCCCTGGTTCTGGCAGGGGGTGGCGGGCGCGCAATGGCTGCTGTCGAAGGGCGGGCTCGGCGCCTCCAACCAGTTCGAGGCCTGCGCCTTCCTGCGCTCAGCACCGGGGCTGAAGCAGCCCGACATCCAGTACCATTTCCTGCCGGTGGCGATCAGCTATGACGGCAAGGCGGCGGCCAAAAGCCATGGTTTCCAGGTGCATGTCGGTTACAACCTGTCGAAATCGCGCGGCAGCGTGACGCTGCGTTCGCCCGACCCGAAGGCCGAGCCGGTGCTGCGCTTCAACTATATGAGCCATGCCGAGGACTGGGAGAAATTCCGCCACTGCGTGCGCCTCACCCGCGAGATCTTCGGACAGAAGGCCTTCGACGACTATCGCGGGGCGGAGATCCAGCCCGGAGAAGCCGTGCAGAGCGACGAAGAGATCGACGCCTTCCTGCGCGAGCATCTGGAAAGCGCCTACCACCCCTGCGGCACCTGCAAGATGGGCGCCAAGGACGATCCGATGGCCGTGGTCGATCCGCAGACCCGGGTGATCGGCGTCGATGGCCTACGCGTCGCCGACAGCTCGATCTTCCCGCACGTCACCTACGGCAACCTGAACGGCCCGTCGATCATGACCGGCGAGAAAGCGGCCGACCACATCCTCGGCAAACAGCCGCTGGCACGCTCCAACCAGGAGCCGTGGGTTAATCCAAGGGCGGCGGTCAGCGATCGGTGATTTAGCGGCCCTCAAAGAAATCCAATCCACCGCCCAGCAACCACCGCGCTGATCCAGATTGCCGCCGATAGAGCGGCGGCGAGGCGCAAGCCGGGCCGGACGATTCCTGTTGAAACCAGCGTTTCCCAGCCTTGCCCCAGATGAACCGCCAGCAGGTTGAAAAGGCCGAGCCCGATCAGGCAAAGCTTGGCGAGGAAGGCGGGGTTGGCGGCATATTCGACCGCCCGGACGCTGAAGAGACAGACGCCGGTGAGAATGGACGCGGCAAGGCCGATGCCCGCCGAACGCGACAGAAACGGCGCGACGATCTCCGCCGGCACCTTGCGGAAAAAGCCGGCAAGCCTGAGATCAAGCGGCAGGATGGCGCCGACGAGCAGGCCGATCGCCAGGATATGGGCTGTATTGACGAACATGTAGAGTGTTGCGGAGCGCCGGAGCGCGACCGCGGGTGCGGTGGCTGACAGCCATTCGAGGACGGCGATCACTTCTCGGTTCGCCCTGGCTCAGTTCGTCTTGATGCGGTCGGGATAGATATCGTAGCGCTTCTCGCCGATGGTGATGCGCACCGCCTTCATCCGCTTCTCCTGCGGATCCTGCGAACGGTTTCCGAGGGCGATCACCTGATCGCCTGGTTTGGCGACGCCCTCGACGAAGCCGGAGCGCTCCGTCTGGCGCGGATTGCCGAGTTCGACACGCCAGAGGCCGTCATCGGCGGTGGCGACATCGAGGGTCGGATGCGGCCCGCCCATGGAAATTTTCTCGATGGTGCCGCGAAGCTCGATCTGATCGGCCTCGGCCCACGACCAGCCGTGATGGGCGGCAGCGTTCGTCGCAAGCGCCGCCGTGAGTATGGCCGCAGCCACGAACCGCTGTGCTGAAATCATAGACATGATGTCCTCCCTACCCAATTGATCAGGCAGGTGGAGCATCAAGGCGGGAAGAAAAGGTATTTCACCAAATCTTGAAGGAGAGCGCCCTCTCTCCTCGCCCGATGCTCAGGCGAGCAGCCTGGTGACTTCGGCGCCATGTCTTGGGCCGACGGCGTCGGCGATGGTCGTCGAGAACAGCACCTTGCGGGTGGCATCGGCGACCTTGGCGAAGACGTGGCGGATCTGGCAGTTCTGTTCGCCGTCGCAATCGTCGCACCGGCGGTAGGCGGTGATCGACAGGCACGGCAACGGCGCGATCGGGCCGTCGATGATGCGCAGGATCTCGCCGAAGGTGATGGTGTGGGCGGGCTTCAGCAGGAGATAGCCTCCCTGCTTGCCGCGGCGGCTGACGACGATGCCGTGATGCTTCAGGTCGAGCAGGATCTGTTCGAGGAACTTCTTCGGGATCTTCTGCTGCGCGGCGATGTCGGAAATCATCACCGGTTCGTCGGCATCGGCATCCGCCAGAACCGTCAGCGCCCGCAGTGCATATTTCGCCTTTTGCGTAATCATCTCAGACCATCGACACACAGGCGGCGCGAATCTCCGCACCGCTACGGAAGTACTTTCGCCTCTATGGCATAGTCAGCATGAACGGAATTTGAACGCGCCGTGGAAAGCCTTGAGGATCAAGCGTTTTGGCCTTGTTTTTTGTTCTTGGCCAAGCGCCGGCAATCTACGCCAAAACCGCCTGCTCCGCACCTTTTTCGGCATCACTTCAGATTTCGGATTGACAGGCCGCGTGTAACTCTACTATTTTTATAGACATACCAGCTGTTCGCGGGGACTTTTGTCCTCGGGCGGCTGTTTTTTTGCATTGCGGCAGCTTCGGAGAGATATTTGCTCCTCCGGCCGCAGCTTTCGAAATCCCTTTTTCTGTCCGATCCAGGATTGAACTGCGATACTCCCGTCAACAAAGGACAGGATTCTCATGACTGTTATCAATAGGATTGCAGAAAAAGGGCCGATTGCGGAAGCTGGGGCGCTGAACGACAAGCTGGCGGGTCTCGACCTGGCCGGGCGTCTGTCGCTGGTCTCCGGCCTTGGCGGCCGCGTGGTGTTCACCACCTCGCTCGGCATCGAGGACCAGGTGATCACCGCCGAAATCGGCACGCACCGCCTGCCGATCGACGTCGCGACGCTGCAGACCGGCCGGCTGTTTGCCGAGACGCTGTCGCTGATCGAAGAGACGGAAAGCCAATACGACATCCATATCCAGCGCTACGAGCCCGAGAAGGCCGATATCGACGCCTATGCGGCCAAATACGGCCTCAACGGCTTCTACGAGAGCGTCGAAGCACGGCATGCCTGTTGCGGCGTGCGCAAGCTGAAGCCGCTTGCGCGCGCACTTGAAGGGGCGACGATCTGGATCACCGGCCTGCGCCGCGGCCAGTCGGCCAACCGTGCCGAGACGCCCTTTGCCGAATATGACGCCGAACGGCATCTTCTGAAGGTCAATCCGCTCGCCGATTGGGACCTGGAGGCGATCAAGGCCTTCGTGTCCGATAACGGCGTGCCGGTCAATCCGCTGCATGCCCGCGGCTATCCCTCGATCGGCTGCGAGCCCTGCACGCGGGCGATCAAGCCCGGCGAGCCGGAACGCGCCGGCCGCTGGTGGTGGGAGCAGGACGAGACGCGCGAATGCGGCCTGCATGTCGCCGAAGAGGCCGCGGTGATCGCCGCACAATAACCAATCCATGGCTCCAGGGTGCGGCAACCGCCGCCCCGGAAATCCGACACCTCAAGAATTGCTTTGTGGGCAGCCGCAAAGATCGACAGTCTGGAGTAAGACATGCCCGATAGCCGTCCGGATACGGAACTCAGCAACCCGCAGAGCGCCAAGGCGCCGCTCGACCCGCATCTGAAGGCGCTGGAAAACGAATCCATCCATATCTTCCGCGAGGTTGCGGCCGAATTCGAGCGTCCGGTCATGCTCTATTCGATCGGCAAGGATTCCTCGGTGCTGCTGCACCTGGCGCGCAAGGCCTTCTATCCCGGCCGCGTGCCCTTCCCGCTGCTGCATGTGAACACCGGCTGGAAGTTCCGCGAGATGATCGCCTTCCGCGACGAGACCGCCAGGAAGTACGATCTCGACCTGATCGAGCACATCAATCCGCGCGGTGCGGCCGAAAACATCACCCCCTTCACCCATGGTTCGGCCGCCTTCACCGACATCATGAAGACCGAGGGTCTGCGCCAGGCGCTCGATGCCGGCCAGTTCGACGCCGCTTTCGGCGGCGCGCGGCGCGACGAGGAAGCCAGCCGCGCCAAGGAGCGCATCTATTCCTTCCGCACGCCCGACCATCGCTGGGACCCGCGCAACCAGCGGCCGGAACTGTGGAACGTCTATAACGGCATGATCCGCAAGGGTGAGAGCGTGCGCGCCTTCCCGCTGTCGAACTGGACCGAGGTGGATATCTGGCGCTACATCCAGGCCGAGGACATTCCGCTGGTGCCGCTCTATTACGCCAAGAAGCGGCCTTTCGTGGAGCGCGACGGCATGATGATCCTGGCCGAGGATCCGCGCCTGGAACTGCTGCCCGGCGAAGTCCGCCAGGAAGGCATGATCCGCTTCCGCACCCTCGGCGACTTCCCGCTGACCGGCGCCATCCGCTCACAGGCAACCACCCTTGAAGAGGTGATTGCCGAACTCGAAATCGCAACGGTGTCCGAACGCCAGGGCCGCGCCATCGACCGCGACCAGTCCGGCTCCATGGAAAAGAAGAAGCGTGAAGGATATTTCTGAGATGACCGCAGCCAACACCGCCGTCTCGGCCGCAACCGCCGTCAGCCTGCCCGCGGCCGAGCCGCAGAAGGCCCAGCGCGACTCGCGCCCGCTGCGCCTGATTACCTGCGGTAGCGTCGATGACGGCAAATCGACCCTGATCGGCCGCCTGCTCTGGGACACCAAGGCGGTCAAGGAAGACCAGGCCGCCACGCTGCAGCGCGATTCCACCGGCAAGCAGAACGATCTCGGCCTGCCCGATTTCGCGCTGCTGCTCGACGGCCTGCAGGCCGAGCGCGAACAGGGCATCACCATCGATGTCGCCTATCGCTATTTCTCGACCGACAAACGCTCCTTCATCGTCGCCGACACGCCCGGCCACGAGCAGTACACCCGCAATATGGCGACCGGTGCTTCGACCGCCGATCTCGCCATCCTGCTCGTCGATGCCCGCTTCGGCATTCTGGAACAGACGCGCCGTCACGCGACGATCGCCTCGCTGCTCGGCATCAAGCAGTTCGTCCTCGCCGTCAACAAGATCGACCTGACGGGCTACGACCGCGCCGGCTTCGACAAGATCAGCCATGAATTCCGGGAATTCGCGCTGTCGCTCGGCGTCAAGCAGATCACCGCCATTCCGATGTCGGCGCTGAAGGGCGAAAACGTCGTCTATTCCGGCCAGGCCGCCATGCCCTGGTACACCGGCCCGACGCTTGTGGAGACGCTGGAGCTTGCGACTGTGCGCTCGTCGCAGACAGTCGGCTTCCGCCTGTCGGTGCAGCGCGTCTCGCGCCCCGGCGAAAGCTTCCGCGGCTATCAGGGCACGGTTGCCGGCGGCTCTGTGAAGCCGGGCGACAGCGTCATGATCCTGCCGTCGGGCATGGTCGCCAATGTCTCCAAGATCGTCACCTTCGATCTGGTGCGCAACGCCGCCGTCGCCGGCGATGCGATCACCCTGGTGCTCGACCGCCAGGTCGATGTGGCACGCGGCGACATGATCGTCTCGATCGACGCCCAGCCGCAGGTCGGCCTCGCCTTCGACGCGCAGATCGTCGCGCTGCAGCCCGAGGGCATCGAGCCCGGCAAACGCTACTGGCTGAAGAGCGGTTCGCGCCGCCAGCGCGTTCAGGTGCAGCCGCTCAGCCAGCTCGAGCTGAAGACCGGCAGCTGGACTGCCGCCCAGCGGCTCTACATGAACGCCATCGGCAAAGTCCGGCTTGTCTTCGACGAGGCCGCGATCTTCGACCCCTATGAGCAGAACCGGCTGTCCGGCTCCTTCATCCTAATCGACCCGGAGACCAACAACACGGTCGCCGGCGGCATGGTAACGGGCAAACGCACCGAACTCGGCGGCCTGCACAATGGCGAAGGCCGCGTCATCCTCTCGCTGCCTGCCGATCTTGCCGAGCAGATCATGGCCAGCGAACTCTTCGCCAGCCGCAGCCACGAGGCCGAGGTGCGCCGCATGACGGCGGCCGAAGCGGCAGAGCTCTGGTCGAGCGCTGCAAGCGATATCTGACAGGAGATAAGGGGCCAGCACGGCTGGCCTCTAATGCGAGGCCGAATCCGCGGGCTGCAGGGCTGGCGGATTCCTATCCCTCAGCTCAATTTTCTGTGCCGGCCTCTGCGGCCGCCAAAAAATATCCGAATTTGCAGAAAACGGACTTTTTCAATTCACGATTCGCTGTTTAGCGCTTGCCCGTGCGCCAATGTGAGACCATTTTAGATCCGATCCTGGCGGTGCGGTAAGACGAGAGGTCATGCCTTGCAACGCTCAATTTCGACCTCGACCTAACGTGGCGCCTTTTCTCGGCTGATCCCCGAGCGAGGAGGTTGTCCATGTCCACACGCTCTGTCGACCATCCGCTACAACCGGGCGACCGGGTCCCAAACGTTGTGTTTGATGCGATCTCGCGCGAGGGGAAGATCGCGCTCGATGATTTTCGTGGCCGCAGCCCCGTGTTGATCGGTTTGTTTCGCGGCCTGCATTGTCCGTTCTGCCGGCGCCATGTCGCGGCCATGGCATATCTCAACCCGATGCTGCGTGAGAAAGGCGTCCAATCCCTGGCTGTTGTAAACACCCCGGTCGAACGCGCACGGCTCTATTTCCGTTACCATCCGATACCCGATCTCCTTGCTGCTTCCGACCCCGTGCGGGCTTCGCACCAAGCCTTCGGCTTGCGCGAGGTCGGGATCGACACGGCCATGGCGATACGGATCGATCTTCCGGGCGAGTTGCCCGAGCCTATGAGCGTGATGGCCATGGACGAATTTCTCAACGAGAAGGAAGGATATCAAATTACCGAAGCCGATCAGCAGATGATGACGGCCGACCACGGGCAGCTTGTCGGTCAGTTCCTGATCGACCGGGAGGGCATCGTGCGCTGGAGCTTCACTGAAGTTCTGGAGGCCGGGCTCCAGACCTACACGGCACCGAATTCCCAGGAATTGATGTCGGCAGCTTCCCAAGTCGCACATTGACAACGAAAAACCCGCCCGACGACCCACCGTGCGGGTGAGCCTTTTACGGTGGAACACGCAGCATCACCCCGCTATAAAGGTCATGCTGCGTTTCTTTTTTTGCGGTAAGCGATGCCCAATTCTCCCGAATCCTCAGGTGAAAACGTTAGCAGCTCGAGCTCGGGCCGCAATCAGACCCTGGAGTCGGCAGCGCCGGCGGCCGCCTCGGATTCGCCGGGAACCCCAGTCGACGACCCGCAGCCGCCCCATGGATCCTTCGACCAAACCAGGCGGGCCGCAAGGACGCTGTTACGGGCGATACGTCAGGATGTGCAGGCAAGTTCTGCCTTGGCAAAGATCAAGACGGCCGCATTGTTTTGGGGGGCGAAGCTCAAGAGATCGACGCGGCCTGGAATGGCGTCGGCTCCCCTGACATGGATGACGACTGCTTTGGCAGGGGCGGCGCGGCGTATTCGCGATCGGCGTTCAAGCCCGCGTGAAAATCGACAGAGCACATGGCGCATCGCCGGATGGCGAAAATTCGCTTTGGGGTTCGTCTTTCTTGTCTGCCTCGTCGTCGGAAGCGTGCTGGTGTGGGCCCTGAAAGACGTGCCCTGGAGCGAAATACGGGATGGAACGTTAAAGCCGGTCGTCGTGCTGGAAACCGCCGACGGGGCGCCGCTGGTGAGACAAGGACCTTATCAAGGGCCCTATGCCCGATACGAGCAGTTTCCGCCGCATCTGATCGATGCCGTCCTTTCAATCGAGGATCGCCGCTTCATGGATCATTTCGGCATCGACCCCAGGGGCATCGGGCGGGCGCTTCTGCGGAACCTGGAGGCTGGCTCGGTGGTGGAAGGCGGCAGCACCATCACCCAGCAGCTGATCAAGCTGCAATATCTCGACAGCGACCGAACCATAAAACGAAAAATCCAGGAGGTCGTCATCGCCTTCTGGCTGGAGTGGAAGCTCGGCAAGGCGGAAATCCTGACGCGCTATCTCAACAGCGTCTATCTTGGCGCCGGCGCCACCGGCATGCCTGCCGCCGCGCGCATCTATTTCAACAAGGACATCGACGCTCTCGACCTGCCGGAGTCGGCGATGCTGGCGGGATTGCTGCGGGCGCCGAGCCAATGGAATCCCATCGACAATTTCGAAGGCGCGCGGCAGCGCACCATGGTCGTTCTCGACGCGATGGCGGCCAATGGCAAGATCACCGCGCCACAGGCGGCGGCGGCCAAGACGAGCTTTGCCAGGCTGCACCCGACGACACCAACGCCGCGCTCCGGAAGCTGGTTTGCCGACTGGATTTCGCCGCAAGCGAGCGAAATCGCCGGCTCCTCGCCGGGTTCGACGACGGTGCGCACCACGCTGGTGCCGCAGCTGCAGCAGAGCGCCGAACGGATCGTGAAAAGAGCTCTGGACGGAGAAGGAAGGACAGTCGGCGCATCGCAAGCCGCCTTGGTTGCGATGACGCCGGACGGCGCGGTCGTGGCGATGGTTGGCGGGCGCGATTATAAGGCAAGCCAGTTCAACCGCGCCGTCACCGCGATGCGCCAGCCGGGTTCCACCTTCAAGCTGTTCGTCTATTACGCAGCCCTGAAGGCTGGGCTCACTCTGTCCGACCGGGTTCTGGACGCGCCGATCGACGTCAACGGCTGGTCGCCGGAAAATTCCGGTGGCAATTATAGCGGCTGGGTCACGCTTGCCGAGGCGTTCGCGCGATCGCTCAATGCCGCGTCGGTGGCGCTTGCCCAAGAGGTGGGTCTCGACAATGTGATTGCCGCAGCCCGCGAACTCGGCATCGATGCGCCACTGGCCAACACGCCGTCGCTGGCGCTCGGCACCTCCGAAGTCAATCTGCTTAACCTCACCAGCGCCTATGCCTCCGTCCAACTCGGCAGGGCACCCGTCAAGCCCCGGGGCATCATCGACTTCCAGGCGGCGGGGCAGCCCAAGACGTTTCGCGTCGGCTCACGGTCAAAGCCGACTGTCGATCTTTCGCCCTATCAGTCCGATCTCCTCGGCCTCCTGCAGCTGGTGGTCGAGCGCGGCACCGGACGCGGCGCGGATCCCGGCATGTTTGCGGCCGGCAAGACCGGCACGAGCCAGGACAATCGTGACGCCTGGTTCGTCGGCTTCACCGACGCGCTCGTCGTCGGCGTCTGGGTCGGCAATGATGATGACGCGCCGATGAAGGGGGTGACGGGCGGCGGCCTGCCGGCGCATATCTGGCGGGACTTCATGCGCGAGGCGACGAGCGAAGCAACGCTGAACGGCGTGCGATCGGCCGAAACAGCAGATGATGGTCAAGGCGCACCGCAGT
Source organism: Rhizobium sp. N122 (assembly GCF_002211295.1). Lineage (NCBI taxonomy): Bacteria > Pseudomonadati > Pseudomonadota > Alphaproteobacteria > Hyphomicrobiales > Rhizobiaceae > Rhizobium > Rhizobium sp. N122. The sequence goes on from NZ_LOKU01000010.1 coordinate 144,812, forward strand.
CCTGCAACATCACCGCCTGCTCGCGCAGTTACCGCTCCTTCCGCCCATCCGATTGTACCTACCAGCCATATTCGGGCGGCCGGCGGCTATGTGAGAAGTGATGTGGTTCGGCAAAGATCGGGGCTGCCGCGCCCTCTCTCCGCCCTCATCCTGAGGCGCCCCGCAGGGGGCCTCAAGGCCGGCCACCGCTATCTCTTCGGCAATGGATGGGGGACCGCTCCTCATCCGCCCTCGTCCTTCGAGGCTCCGGCCTAGAGTCTGTCAGCGCTAATCGGAATCGTGCGGAGATTCCCTTGCCTTTGATTTTGTGATTCAAGGTCATTGCTGGTGTGGAGGCCGGCAATGATGGTGCGACCTCTTTCTCTGGATTTGCGA